>CAZQXP010000001.1:0-47060 GCA_964597525.1 uncultured Thermotogaceae bacterium
GAATCACCGCGGAAGCTTGGGCCTCCTCCGCTTCCCGAAAGCCGCGCTGAAGATAAGAAACCATGCCCCGGCCGATTTCCCCATCCACTGCCAAAACCCACACTTCGCCCGCATATCCCGCAAGAACAACCCCCAAGCAAAGGAAAGCCAAAATTTTGGCACGCATCGAACGATTATAGGCCGAGAGGGAAAACCGGGTACACTGGCGAAGGCGAAGGGAGGAAAATGTGGGCTAGGATCGAAGCCTGGCCGGCATGGGTCTTGGGGCTTCTGGGTGGCCTTGTCATCACCATTTTGAACGCGTTGGGCGCCCTTTCCGTCTTCTTCTGGCCGAAACCATCGGCCCGGGCCTTGGATAGCATGTTGGGTTTTGCCGCAGGGGTGATGCTCACCGCAAGCTTCACGAGCCTCATCCTTCCGGGCATCGCGGAAGGGGGCCTTGGCCCGGTAATTGTCGGCATTGCCCTCGGCGCCCTTTTCCTTACGCTTTCCGACCGGATCGTTCCCCACCTGCACCTGGAGCGCGGGGCGGAAGGAATCAGGGGTACGAGGATTCGCGCGGTTTGGCTTTTTATTCTGGCTATTACCCTCCACAACATGCCGGAGGGGCTGGCTGTGGGGGTGGGGCTTGGTTCCGGGGAAATCCGCCGCGGCCTTCAATTGATGCTGGCGATAGGCCTCCAAAACATCCCTGAGGGTTTGGCTGTGTCCGCCAGCGCCCTGAGCGCGGGGATGGGGGGCACCTTCTACGCCGGGATTGTGGGCATAAGGGCCGGGCTTGTGGAAATCCCTTTGGCCCTTTTAGGGGCCCTAGCAGTAGAGGTGGCCCGCCCCATCCTTCCTTACGCCATGGGCTTTGCCGCCGGCGCCATGCTCTACGTGATCTCCGATGAGATCATCCCTGAGACCCACCGCCAAGGACACGAGCGCTTCGCCACCCTGGGCTTCCTTTTGGGAGCAGTGCTGATGCTCGCTTTGGATGTGGCTCTCGCTTAGCGGCCTAGGGTTCCGGCGCCCTCGGGAAGGTGCCGCGGGATAAGCATCCCGGGGATTTCGTCGATGTTGTGGAAGTGATCGGAAGCGCGGATGAGTTCTACGGAGGTGGAGCCGCGGCCCGGCCCCAAAACGGAAACCCTCTTCCCCAACCGACTGAGGTAATCCACAAGCGGGACGAAGTCGGAGTCACCGGTGACCAGGATGAACTCCTCCACGAAGGGGGCGATGTTCACCGCCTCGAGGACAAGCTCTGTGTCCATATTGGCCTTGAGGCCGCCGTCGGGATGCTCCCGCACGGGTTTGGCAATCACCCGGAAGCCCATAAAGGAAAGGGCATCGATGAGGCGGATTCGGCGCTCGTCCTCGCGCCGGTAGGGCACAAACGCGAGGAACTTCACCTCCCGCTCATCGAGGCCGAACTGCGTGAGAATAAAGTCCTTGAGGGCGTCGTAGCGCACCTCAAACCCCTGGCGCTCAAACGTTTCCTGAATGTTTTGCACATCCACAAGCACAGCCGCACGCACTTTCATGGCTTATCACCGGAAAAAGCTCAGATGGGCTTTACTGAAGGCCCTGCTTCGGCGACTGAGCTACTTCCACAAAAATTTTAGCCCCTCCCTGGGACAGCGCAACCTCGCCCAAAGGGAGGGCGCAGGATAAGATTGCAAGCGAAAGGAGGGCGAATGATCGCCAAAATCCCCGTCAAGACCAAAAAAAGAGAGGAGGCAGTGGACATCACCGAGGAAGTCCAGCGGGCAATCAAGGAATCCGGCGTGCGCGAGGGTTTCGTCATTATCTATGTGCCCCACGATGCAGCAGCGGTGAGCATCCACCGGACTTTGGCGGAGGAGGAAGCTCCCAAGCTGGACGAGATGCTTGAGGCGGTGAATCCCGATCGCATTGCTCCTGAGTACACAAAGGCCGCGCTCGTGGCGCCCACGGAGGTGGGGGTGGTGGTGGATGGGAAAATGGTCCTCGGTGAGGATCAGCGCATTTACTTCTACGAGTTTGATGGGCCAAAGGATCGTGTGGTCTACGTGTACGTAGGGGGGTAAACAGCGTGAGGAAAGTTTTGCTTCTACTTTTGCTTTTGCCTTTCGCCGCTTTCGGGGTAGAGACCCTCATTTTTGTGGAGGAGCCCACGGCGGCGAAAGCGGTGGACATGATTCGCACTGGTGCCCTCGATCTTTTCGGCGCCGGTGTGGTGGATCCAGCACTTTTGGGAATAATCAAAGCGGATCCGCGGCTTTCCTGTGCCCCCGCTTACACTGCGGTTTGGCATCTCAGCTTCAACCCTGTTGGCCCTGTTTTCTCCGATGGCCGGTTGAATCCGTTTTCCGATCCCCGGGCGAGGGAGGCCATGAATTGGCTCGTGGATCGCGAGCACATTGTTCAGGAGATCCTCGCTGGCGCGGGCCTGCCCCAGGCCCTTCCTTTGCGCCCCATTTTTCCCGACTACGCGCGGCTTGCGGAGCACGCAAGGCCTTTGGAATTGGAGTATGCCTACGACCCCGAACGAGGGAAGACCCAGCTTTTCGAGGTCATGCGGGATTTGGGCGCGGATTTTGTTGACGGCCGCTGGTTTTACCGGGGTGTGCCAGTAGAGATCCGTTTTCTCATCCGCACCGATGCCCGGCGGCCCCTTGGTGACTATGTGGCAAGAGTCCTGGAGAGCTTGGGCTTTTCCGTCCGCCCGATTTATGCGGGGTACTCCGAGGCGTTACGGATACTTTCCGCCCCACCGGAGGAGGGGCTTTGGCATCTTTACACCAATAGTCTCGTGGTTTCGGTCATCGAGCGTGACGAAGCTGCGACCTTCCAGCTCAACTACACCCCGGCTTTTCCCTATCCGCCTTGGCAGTATTTGCGACCCGATTCGGAGCTTGCGGAGGTGGCAGAAAGGTTAGCTCGGGGCGATTACAAGGATTTCGCGGAACGCACGGCCCTTATGGCGAAAGCATTGGAGCTGAGCATGCGGGATTCTTCCCAAGTTTGGCTTGCTGTGCGTTCTTCTTGCTACCCGCATTCCGCGGATTTAGCGCTTTCCGTGGACCTCGCCGCCGGCCTTTCCACGGGCATTTGGGCCCGCACCCTCCGCGCGGAAAAAGAAGGGGTGAAGATCGCCCTTCCTTCGTTGCTTTCAGCTCCCCTCAATCCTGTGGCGGGCTCCTTCACCGTTTACGATCAGACCATCATCCGGGCAACCACCGATTACGCCCTTCTTCCCGACCCCTATAGCGGGCTTTACATTCCGCTGGATTTGGTGAACGCCGAGGTACACGCGGCCCAGGGTGAAACTATCGAGAAAACTTGCGACTGGGTGGAGCTTAATTTCCTGCCGGAGATCTCCGTCCCTCAAGAGGCTTGGCTTTTATGGAGCGCCAAAGAAGGAAGGTTCCAAACCGTGGGCGAGCTCCACCCAGAGGGTCTTAAGGCGCGGTTCAAAGTGGTGCTCTTCTTCCGTCCCGATCTTTGGGAGAAGACTTGGCATGATGGGACGCATTTTTCCCTTGGGGACTTTCTCCTGCGGTTTATTCTCCTTTTTGACCGTGCTGATCCGCAAAGTCCGCTTTTCGATGAAAGCGCCGTTCCCGCATTTCAGACGTTCCGCGCGCACTTTCGCGGGCTTTTAATTCGCAGCGTGGATCCTCTGGTGGTGGAGGTTTATACGGACCTCAAGTTTCTGGATGCCGAGTGGATTGTGGCCAAAGCCGCGGACCTCATCTACCCAGCTTACGAAAGGGGTCCTGGCCCCTGGCACGTGCTTGCTCTCCTCCTTTTGAGCGAAGAGAAGGGGAAACTCGCCCTTTCCCCAAGCAAAGCGAAAGCCTTGGGTTTAGAGTGGGGCAGTCTCCTCACTGGACCAAGCTTGGAAATCCTTTCAGAGCTTTTGCGGTTTGCTCTGGAAAACGGCTTTCTTCCGTACGTCGACTTTTTGAAGAGATATATCGCCGAAGAAGAGGTGAAAGAACGATACGCAGCCTTGGCGCGTTTTTACCAAGAAAAAGGACACTTTTGGGTGGGGAACGGGCCATTTTACGTGGACCTCGTGAAACCCGTGGAAAAGGTCTTGATTTTGCGGCGGTGGCCAGGCCATCTCGACCGGCCGGAAGGTTGGAAGAATTGGGAGAGGTTGTCCGTTCCTTGGATAGCCATCGACGGTCCCACCTTGGTGGAGGCCGGCGCGGAGGCCGTCTTTTCTCTTGTCCTTTACCAGGACGATGGTCCCCTTTCTCCTGCCGATGTGCTTTTAGCCAAATACCTCCTTTTTGATGCAGAAAAGCGGCTTGTGGACTGGGGGTTTGTGGAAAGCGTTCAGGATCACTTTGAGGTGAAGCTCGGGCCGGAGGTTTTGCGCAGGGTTTCCGGGGGCCCGGCGCGGCTCGAGGTGGTGGTGGCGCTCCGGGGGATGGCCTTCTCCGTTTGGGGGTCGTGGACGTTCACGGTGCTCCGGAGCGGAGGTTGACGGAAAAGCGTCTGTCCCGGTAGGATTAAGTGGACTGCCCGGTAGCTCAGTTGGCAGAGCGGCCGGCTGTTAACCGGCGGGCCGAGGGTTCGAGTCCCTCCCGGGCAGCCAGGGTCCGTAGCTCAGGTGGTTAGAGCGCACGCCTGATAAGCGTGAGGTCCCTGGTTCGACTCCAGGCGGGCCCATTTTTTTCATGCAAAGCTCAGCCTCCTCAAATCTGGTAAAACCGCGTCAGCCAGGGGGCTAAGTTCCTCGTGTTGGCCCAGTCCTGTAAGAACTCCTAATGCAGCCCGACAGCCGGCGGCGCGGCCGGCCTGAAGGTCCATGGCCGTGTCTCCCAATACGACCCCTCCCTTCGGGGAAACCCGAAGAAGTGTGCAGGCCTTCCAAATAGGATCCGGAGCGGGTTTCCTTACGGAACACACGTCAAGGCCCACGACCGTGTCCACGAGTTCTTCCCACCCCAAAGCGCGGAAATGTTGCCATGCCGCAGAGGCCAGATCATGCGTGACGATCCCAACTTTCCCGCCCGCCCTTTTGATCGCTTTCAAGGTTTCTTCCGCGCCGGGCGTGGGTTTGATGTAACGCACAAAAGGGAAGTCCTCATCAACCTCTGCAAAGATCCTCTTCACCAGAGCCAGAAGATTGTCCGGCGTTTCTCCCAGCATCTCCGCGAGAAAACGGGATGTAGCTTCTTCTGCTTCCGGCCGAGGAAGGGGGATGATCCCCCAATTTCCGGCCTGGCCGCGATCCACTCCCATGAATTGGGCCAATAATGCGGCTTGCTTTTGGGAGAGCCCCAAGGCGGAACTCAAGCGCCGCGCCCGCTCGGCCATCACGGAAAACCAGTGGTCAAAGGTAATCAGTGTCCCGTCCTTATCGAACAGGAAAGCCTCGCCTTGGAAAGGTCGACCATCGGCCCAAAACCTCACAAGCATAGGCACAAATCTATGCCTTTTCTCTTCCAGCCGCAACGAAGTGGAGCACATTACGGACAAAAGTGAGGGGAAGCGATCCCGCAAGTTCCAGGAAAACCTTAGCCCTCATAGTAAAGTCGGCGGCGATGAAAACCTGCCTTTTCGTTCTCCTTGGACTCGTAACCCTCTTTCTTTTGAGTTTGGCTTTCCTGGCCCAGGCTCCAAGTCCCCAGGAGATCCCCAATCCCCAAGTGGAGACGCAAGTTGAGCTTGTTAAGGCCCATCCTCAGCAGAGCTCGATTCACGGGAAAAAGGGCGTTTATCTTTCGGCTTACGCTGCCGGGAATTCTGCGATTCTCAGCGAAGTTCTTGCGCAAAGCTTCCGATTCGGCCTAAACGCCATCGTGATCGATGTTAAAAACAACGAGGGCGAGGTGTGCTATCCCTCTCAAGTTCCCCAAGCCCGGGCCATAGGTGCGGTGCGGCCGGTGCTCGATTTAGCGAGGCTGGTCCAGGAGCTGCATCAACGCGGATTCTATGTGATTGCACGGCAGGTGGTCTTCTACGATCCCATTTTGGCCAAAAGCCTCGGAGTTCCCACCTCGCCTTGGGTTCTTCCCACCGAGGCGGAGGCGGTGAGCTACAACCTCGCGATTGCGAAGGAAGTCGAGGGGCTAGGTGTGGATGAGATCCAGTTCGACTACATTCGTTTTCCCGACGACGGTCCCATTGGTCCGAGCTATTCAGCCCGTTGCGAGGCGGTGGAGGCCTTTCTTTCCAAAGCCAAAAGTTTTCTTTCTGTCCCCATTTCCGTGGATGTGTACGGCAGGGTGATGTGGCCCTGGAATGCTCAAAAGATCGACCCCATAGGACAGCATCTTGAGGGCATTGCGAGGATTGTGGATGTGGTTTCGCCCATGCTTTATCCCTCCCACTTTGTGGAACCGGAGCTCAAGGCCGATCCCTATGGCACGGTTTTGCGCACGATGAGGCATGGGAAAGCCCGCGTCGAGGTGCCGTTGCGCCCTTATCTTCAGGCGTTTTCCATGGCAATTCCCTCTGGAATGAGCCTTCCCGCGTACATCTTGGCCCAGATGAAAGCGGCGGAGGAGAGCGGGGCCGACGGTTACCTCTTTTGGAACCCAAGGGCCGATTACTCCGGTCTTTGGGAAGCCCTGAATTTGGCCCAAAAGGAGCGCGGGCCGTAAAATGAGGCCAAAGGGGGCGGGATGCGCGGGATTTTCGTGATCCTTCTTGCTCTTTTCGTGGGGGTAGGAAATGCCCAGCTCTATCCTAATTCGACAGATTTTAGTTGCACCGGTGAAACGCGCGGGGATTTCTGTTGGCTTTCGGACGCAAGGATGTACACCGTTGCGCGCTGGCATTTTGAGAACGTACGTTTTGGGGAATGGACGTTGGTCCTCGAGGGCGTAGGCCATGATCCGTGTGCCACCTGTAGCATAGGCCGCGATATTACCGTTCAGGTTTTTTGGCGTGAATCTCCTGATCAGCCTTGGAATTGGACCTTTGTGGTGCTTCAAAACATTACTCCTGAAGCGGGGCCTTTGGGGTACAAAGTGCGGGCGGAGCTGCCCCTGAGACTTCAGGGGCGGGAGCTTTGGGTGCTGGTTCGGCGGGCTGTCCTTTGCGATCCTTATCCCGGCTTTTCCTGGGACTCCGCGTATCTTTTGGCCCCCAAGCTCCCGGAGCCCCCACCGCTTCCCCCAACCCTGGAAGTCCCACTTCCTCCACCTCCGCCTCCTCCGCCCCCGGTTGCCAAATGCCAAATCGGGCCTTTGTTCGCCTGCGAGCCAAGCGGCCTTCCCGTGGAGTGCGTTCCGGAAGGGGTGGATTTGGGGACCATAACGAGGGGAAAGCTTCTGGATACCTACGGTCCAGGGGATGCCCAGGCCCTAGATGTCGGGCACTACGCGGGCGAGATTTCCGAGGGAGATTACCAGGACTGGTATAAATTCGCTGTGCTCAAAGGTGAGGCGCGGCTCGTCTATTTCAAGGTCAGTCCAGGCCTCACCGTGGACCTTTACCTCGTCCATGATCCCTGTGGCACGGACCTCGGTGTTTGTTTGAACGTGCAAAACGAGGCCGTCCTTTATGCGCCCTGTCAAGCAGGTGTGGAGTGTGTGACTCTCCCTGATGGACCCACGGAATGTTTTCGGGGTCCCACCTGTGGCTTTTTTATCCGGGTGGTTCACAAAAGCGGCGCTGGGACTTATTTCATCTCCATTTTGCCGGCGGAAATAAAGCCTTAAGTGATCCTGATTGGGCTTGACCTCGCCTGGTCCTCCGCCAACCCTTCCGCGGCGGTGGCTTTGGCTTGGGATGGGCAAGTGGCTCGGCCCTCTCTTTGGGCGGATCGCCTCTTTTCCGATGAGGAAATTTTGGGGTTTTTAGAAAAAGCGGCCCCCACAGGGCCCGCCCTTTTAGCGGTGGATGCGCCCCTTTTGGTTCCCAATGAGAGTGGGGCGCGGCCTTGTGATCGGGAGCTTTCGGGGTTTTATCGGAGGGCCAAAGCCATGGCCTATCCCGCCAATCGCCGCCGAGTTCTGCGCGGAGAGCAACTGGTAGGGAAATTGAGTAGGTTAGGGTTTTCCCATCGGGCTAAGGTGGAGACCCGAAAGCCCGTGCGCCAAGTGGTGGAGGTCTTTCCCCATCCCGCGATGGTGGAGCTCTTCGGCCTGCCCGAAATCCTTCAGTACAAAGCCCGGCCTGGTCGCTCCCTCGAATTCCGTTGGGCGGAGCTTTCCCGCTACCAAGAGCTTTTGCGCTCCTTAAGCAAGGCTGAACCCGCCATGGAAGCGGAGGAGATTTTGTCCCTTAAACCTCAGGGTCTGCGGGGGAGGGGCCTCAAGGCCCTTGAGGACTTGCTCGACGCCCTTTTTTGCGCGTACATCGCCCTCCACGTTTGGTACTGGGGCCCAAGAGGCTACCGCCTCTTTGGGGACGAAAAAACCGGGTACATCCTTGTTCCTATCCGGCCGACTTGAGATATGCGCAAGATACCCAACGAGGAGAAAGTAAAGCGGTGGAGAAGTTCCCGGCCTCCTCAGCGCTTTCCCATCGTTGCGGTTTTAGACAATCTCCGCAGTGCCTATAACGTGGGTTCCATCTTTCGCACAGCAGAATGCGCCTACATTTCTGAGGTCGTCCTCTGTGGGATCACCGCCTGTCCTCCCCACAAAGAGGTGGAAAAGACGGCCCTGGGCGCGACAAAAATGATTCCCTGGCGGTACTTTTCCGACACTTTGGAAGCCATAAGGGCCCTAAAAGCGGAAGGTTGGCACATCGCCTCCTTAGAGATCACCGATGCCAGCATTCCCGTCCAGGCCGTGGATCCAAAGCTTTTTCCCTTGGCTTTGATCGTGGGGAACGAGGTGACCGGCGTGGACGAAAGGGTCTTGGCGGAATCCGAGGCCATTTTGGAAGTCCCTCAATACGGAGAAAAGGAGTCCCTGAACGTGGCTGTGGCCTTCGGAGTGGCGGTGTTTTTCCTCGTGGAGAGGTGGCGGGCTATTCAAGGCCTAAGTAGTTTTTCTGGGTCGGAGTGAGGGAATCTATTTGCGCGCCCCTGCTTTTTAGGAAAAGCCTAGCCACCTCTTCGTCGATCTCCCGCGGCACCGGATAGACCCGCGGAGCGAGCTTCTTCCCTTCCCGCGAAAGCCAAAGCAAGGAAAGAAGCTGCAGGGAGAAGGAAAGGTCCATGATTTCCGCAGGATGGCCATCGCCCGCCACAAGGTTCACCAGCCGCCCTTTGGCCAAAAGGTACACGCGTTTTCCGTTCGCTAACGAAATCTCCTCTACGTGCTCCCGCACCCGCCTTCCCTGAGCCCGTGCGTAGAGGGACCGAACATCGATTTCCACATCGAAATGACCGGCATTTGCCAAAATGCAGCCATCTTTAGCTTCGAGGATGTCCTCGTACGTGACGGCGTCGATACATCCGGTAGCGGTAACCACAAAATCCGCTTCCTTAATGGCTTCCCTCACCGGAGCGACTTGAAAGCCCTCAAGAAGGGCTTCCGCAGCCTTCACAGGGTCTACTTCCGCGACGATTACGCGGGCGCCTAAACCGCGGGCGCGTTGGGCAATGCCTTTTCCGCACCAGCCAAAACCCACCACAAGAACAGTCTTTCCTGCCACGAGGAGGTTCGTGGCCCGCATAATGGCATCCCACACGGACTGCCCCGTTCCGTAGCGGTTATCAAAAAGGGATTTCATTTGCGCGTCGTTTACGGCCACGGCAGGAAAACGCAATCTCCCTTCGCGTTCAAGCTTTTTTAAGCGGATCACCCCTGTCGTGGTCTCCTCGCACACGCCCAGGGTGTCCTGGCCCAACTCCCAGGCTTCTCCGTGGAGGAGGTAGGAAAGGTCGCCACCGTCATCCAAAACAAGATGGGGTCGGATGGAGAGAACCTTAAGGAGGAACGCGTGGTATTCCTCCTCTGTGGCCTCGCCGCGGGCGAATACGGGCATTTCCTCGGAGAGGGCTTGGACCACATCGTCCTTAGCCGAAAGGGGGTTGGAGCTTGTGACTGCCACCTCCGCGCCTAAGGCCTTGAGGGCCAGGGCGAGTCTAGCGGTCTTGGCCTCCAGGTGAATGGCCATGGCCACCCTTTTCCCCAACAGGGGTTTTTCTTTGGCGTAGCGGTCCTCCAAGAGCGCCAAGATCGGCATATGATCCCGCACCCACCGGATCTTTTCCCATCCCCGTTCCTTAAGATCGCTCATGGCAGAGGGATCTTAGCCGAGCGGGAAAAGGCGCGCAGACCCCAAAGTATGCCAAAAAGGAGAAGAACGATCCCCAAACCTTGGGTCGTCCCAATTCGCTCACCGAAGAGGAGGAAAGCCCAAAGGGAGGCGCCGATGGGCTCGCCGAGGATGCTTATGGCTACAGCGGAAGCGGGGAAGCGCCGCAACGCCCAGTTCACTGCGGTATGCCCCAAAACCTGAGGGACAAGGCCCAAAAGGAAAAGCCAGATCCAGTCTTCCTTTGGTGGAAGAACCTGGCCAAAGGCGAAGGCTAAGGGGAAAAGACAAAAAGCAGCCACAAAGTAGGTGAGGGAAACGTAGGGGATAAACGGGATCTTTTCCCGAGCTCGGCGGCCCAAAATAAGGTACCCAGAGGCGGCTACTGCACCCAAAAGGGCAAGAAGATCGCCCCACAGGGCTTCCTCTCCCAAGCGCAGGTCCCCTAGCCCGATGAGGCCTACGCCCAGGAGGGCCAATCCCACACCCAGCCAAAAATTTCTGGGAGCGCGTTCCCCCAAAAGCCAGGAGAAAAGGCCCACGAAAAGAGGGTTCGTGGTCACCAGAACCACGGAACTTGCCACGGAGGTAAGCCGCAAGGATTGGATCCAGAACGCAAAATGGGCGGCAAGGAAAAATCCGGCTACTCCTGCGTAAAGAGCCTCCTTTCGCTTCCAGCCTCTCCCGCCGAAAGGAAGGAGGAGCAAGGCCGCGATCCCCACGCGCCAGGCAGCCACCGTCAAAGCCGGAGCAGAGGTGAGGCGGATCAGCGGCCCGCCCCAGGAGATGGCAAGGACGCCCAAAACCAGAACGAGCCAATCCCTGCCCTTCCGCACGGGTTCCCCTTAAAAGAAAAAGCTCCGGCCGAAAGATAGGGATGGACCGGAGCTTTTCGGGGCGGAGGAGGGCGCTAGCGGCTTATTGCCCCCACCGGGCACTGGTCGATGGCCTCATCCACGCAGGGGAGCGTCTCGTCTGCACCCTTGATGACATGGGAATACCCATCGTCTCCGATCTCAAAGACCTCCGGACAAATTTGGGCGCAAAGCCCGCAACCCGTACACAAATCGTGATCCACCTTCAGGGCCATGACACCTCCTTTAGCGTGGCCTGACTATAGCACGGCTTCTCCTCCTAGTCCACGGTGGCCAAGGGAAGGGAAACCGGCTAAAGTTGCAGGACCTAAGGGAGGTGCACATGAAAAGGCTTGGGTTAATCGCGGTTTTGGTGGTCGGCCTTTGGGGATTTGCTCAGGTAACGGAGTTGGTGAGCCAAGCGGACGCCCTTTTCCAGGAGGTTTGGCTTTCTCCCTACACGCCCACTACGGCCGCAGAGCTTCGGGGAAAACTCGAGCAGGCCATCGAGCTTTATCTGCGAGCCTTGACGCTCGATCCTCAGAACACCCACATCTTGGACATGCTCGCCCGCTCCTACTACACGTTGGCGGATATTTTCCTTCCCGCGCGCGAAAAGCAAGAAACTCACGAAAAGGGCCAGCAATACGGCGAGCGCTCCCTGCGGGCCCATGAGGAGTTCGTGAGGGTGGAGAAGGAAAAAGGGTTTGTGGAGGCGGTGTACACCTCTACGGATATTGAAGCGCTCTACTGGACTTACGCCAACTGGGCGAGGAAAGTGGAGCTGGGCGGGGCATTTGGGCTCATCGCTGCCGCCCTCCGAGGGGACGATAAAAAACTCAACGCCCTTATGAGCCGGTGCATGGAGCTCGATCGGAATTACCTTGCCGGTGGCCCGCTTCGGGCCCTAGCCGGCTACCACGCGAAACACCCCTTCAGCAAGGACTACGAAAAGGCCCGGGAACTCCTCCAGGAGGCTATGGAAAACCATGGCGAGTACCTGGAGAACCTCCTCTTTTACGTGCAGTACTATCTTATGCCAAAGGAGCTTTGGTCGGAGGCCAAAGCTGTGCTGGAGAAGATCCTTGCTTCGCCCATTGAGCCCTATCCCCTCATGAATAGCTATTGCCAACTCAAAGCAGCTCAACTTCTTTTGGAGGTGCAGTCGAAGCTTTGAGGGAGGGGATATGCCCGCACTCCTCGTGATCCTCGATGGACTGGGCGGCCGGCCCACGGATTTTCCCCAAGGGGTGACTTGCCTGGAGCGCGCGGCGCACCCGAACCTGGATGAGCTTGCCGCCCAAGGGGCCCTCGGGCTTATGGACCCCATTGCGCCCGGGATCCGGCCCGGCTCGGACACCGCCCACCTCTCCATTTTCGGTTATGACCCCTTCAAGGTTTACACCGGCCGCGGTGCCTTCGAAGTTTTGGGAATTGGAATGGAGGTCCGCGGCGGCGACGTTTGCTTTCGCGCCAATTTCGCCACTGTCGAGGAACGAAACGGCCAATTCATCGTGTTGGATCGCCGCGCCGGAAGGCTCGAGGAGGGGAAGCTCCTGGAGGAGGCGGTGAACTCCGTGTCCCTGCGGGATTTTGGGGTGGAATTCTTCTTCCGCGCTTCCACAGAACACCGCGGCGCCCTTGTCCTCCGAGGAGAAAACCTTTCCGCCGCCGTCTCCGATACCGATCCCCACGAAATCGGAGTTCCCGTGGCTGAAGCGAAGCCCTTGGAGGAAACCCCTGCCGCAAAGAGGACGGCGGAGATCCTGAACGCTTTTACCCGCCGCGTCCACGAGGCCCTGCGGGACCACCCGGTGAACAAGAAGCGAAAGGAAGAGGGGAAACTTCCGGGGAATGCCCTTCTGCTTCGCGGCGCGGCGGTGATGCCCCACTTGGAGCCCGTAACCGAGGCGTATGGAATCCGCGCGGCCTGTATTGCCGGTGGCGCCCTCTATAAGGGCGTGGCGAGGCTCGCGGGAATGGAGGTGCTTTCGGTCCCCGGCGCCACAGGCGATTTAAAAACTGATCTTCGGGCCAAAGCCCGGGCCGCCCTGGAAGCCCTCTCCTCTTTTGACCTCGTTTTCGTGCACATCAAAGGCACAGACAATGCCGGCCACGATGGCGATGCCGAAGCCAAAAGAAAGTTCATCGAACGGGTGGACCGCGAGTTTTTCGGGATCGTGCTTGCGGATATCCCTAAGGACCTGCACCTTTGCGTTTCTGGGGATCACACGACCCCTCCGGCGGTGCGGGAGCACACGGCGGATCCTGTTCCTGCCCTATTTTGGGGGCCTGCGGTGCGGCCGGATCGCGTCCGAACTTTCACGGAGCGCGCTGCCGCAGAAGGCGGCCTTGGCCGCTTCTCCGGAAGGCTCCTCCCCCAGCTCTTGGGCTACTGTGATTTTGGAGCCAAATTCGGAGCATAACATGACCCTCAAGGAAATTGCCCGGGTGGTGGAGGCACAATTCCTCACCGGCGCAGATTTGGCCGATCGGGAGGTGCGCGCTGCCTTCGCCGCGGATCTCCTCTCCGACGTCCTCGCTATGGTGAGGGAGGAGGGCGTTCTCCTCATTACGGGAACGGTCACAGCCCAGGTGGTGCGGGTCGCGGAGGTCATGAATTTAGCTGGGGTTCTGTTCGTGCGCGGAAAACTTCCGGCGAAGGCCACGGTGGATTACGCTGCGTCCGCGGGGATCCCCCTCTTGGCCACGGAGCACCTCATGTACGAAACCTGCGGCCTTCTTTTTTCCCACGGGCTTCCTCCGGCCAAACGCAAGCGCCTGCCTGCGGAGCATGACGGTCCCCACCCCTCCCCGCCATAAGGAAATCTTCACCGTGGTGGGCCTGGATCTGGAGCGGGCGGGCACGGTGTCCACGGAGGTGCAGCGGGTCCTGAGGAAGCTTGGGGTGGAGCCGGAGGTGGTGCGCCGGGCGGGGATTGTGTGCTTTGAGGGCGAGATGAACATGGTCCTTTACACCCCGGGGGGCCGCATTATCCTCCTCGTTTACGACGACCGAATCGAGCTCATCTTTTCCGACTTTGGGCCGGGTATTCCCGATGTGGAGCTTGCGCGGCAGCCTGGGTACTCCACGGCCCCGGAGTGGGCTAGAGAACCGGGGTTTGGCTCGGGAATGGGAATTCCCAATATGGAGGCCAATTCCGATCGCCTGGAAATCCGCTCCCGGGTGGGCGAGGGAACGGTGATCCGCGCCACGATCCTGAGGAGGCAAAGTGAAGCTGCGGGAGGTCGCGGAGAAACTGGGTCTTGAGTTTTTGGTGGCCGCGGCTCCGGAGGCCGAGGTGGAAGATGGTTACGTTTCCGACCTTCTTTCCGATGTCCTTGCGCATGCCCAACCCAAACAACTTTGGATCACCCATCAGCGTCACCTCAACGTGGTGGCCGTGGCCAAACTTCGGGAGCTAAGCGGGGTGGTATTCGCCCGGGGGATCCGGCCTGGACCGGAAGTGATTCGGAAGGCTCGCGAGGAGGGCCTGAACCTCCTTGTCTCCTCGGCCGACGCCTTCGAAACCGCGGGAAGGCTCCACCGCCTCCTTTTTCCATGAGGTGGTTTCGCGCCGACCTCCACATTCACTCCGCTCTCTCTCCCTGTGGGTCCTTGGCCATGTCCCCCCCGGCGGATCGTGGAGGAGGCGAGGAAAGCAGGGCTTTCTCTCATTGCTATCTGTGACCACAACGCCGGCGAAAACGGGGTTTACGTCCGCCGGCTCGCCCGCGATTCCCTCATAGTCCTCATGGGAATGGAAATCCAAACGAGCGAGGAGGTGGAGATCCTCGCCCTGTTTCCCGAGGAGGAGCCCTGCCTTGCCCTGCAGGAGGAGCTTTATGCCCTTCTTCCTCCGATTCCCAACGATCCGGAACTCTTTGGGGACCAGGTGGTCGTGGACGAAAACGAGGAGATCGTGCGCACCGTGGATAAGCTCCTCCTTTCGCCGGTGCCCCTTTCCCTGGAAGAGGTGATGAGGCGGGTGGAAGCCCGCGGAGGATTGGTGATCCCGGCCCATGTGGACCGCGTTCCCGGCGGGCTTTTGGGGGTCTTAGGCCTTTTCCCGCCGGGCGAATGGCCCGCGGTGGAAATCGCGCCGTGGACGGAGGTGGAGGAAGCCAAAAAGCGCTGGCCGGAGCTTCAGGGACGCCACCTTTTCCGTTCCTCCGATGCCCACTATCCCGAGGAGATTGGCCGTGCCTGGACGGAACTTTATCTTCGTGCCCCCACGTTTTCGGAACTTTTGCGAGCCATATTGGAGGGCGAGGGGCGTATAATCCGGCCCGGCCCACCCCTAAAGGAGGTCGGATGGAGCGCGTGAAAGAGCGGGTTTTGGAGCTTGTGCGCCCCTATGCGGGAAAGCCGACAGAACTTATCCAAGCCCTGCATCGCGTGCAGAACGCGTTGGGATACCTTCCCCGGGAAGCCCAGGAGATCGTGGCTGAGGCGTTGGGCGCCCCTCTTTCCCAGGTGCGGGGCGTGGTGACCTTTTACCACTTTTTCCGCACCAAACCCGCGGGGAAGCACACAATCCGCGTGTGTTTAGGAACAGCTTGTCATGTGCGTGGTGGGGAACGCGTCCTTTCTAGCTTAAAGGAGGAGCTCGAGGTGGAAGTGGGCGAAACCTCCGCGGACGGGAAATTTACGTTGGAGGTCGCCCGGTGCCTGGGCTGCTGCGGACTTGCTCCGGTGATGATGATCGACGAGGAGGTCTATGGCCGGCTGGACCCCAAAAAAGCCCGGGAGATCGTGCGGAAGTTCTGATGGTGGAGGATTTAGCTTTTCACCTGGCAGATTTGGTGGAAAACGCCGTGCGCGCCGGGGCCAAGAACGTGACGGTCGAGCTCATCCGGGAAGGCCGGGATTTCCTCATTCGCGTTTCCGATGATGGGGTGGGCATGGACGGGGAGACGAAGGTGCGGGCGGCGGACCCGTTTTTCACCACCAAACCCGGCCGGAGGATCGGTTTGGGGCTCGCGTTCTTGCGGCAAACCGCAGAAGAGCTCGGCGGGTCCTTCCGGCTGGAGTCCGCTTCCGGGAAAGGGACGCTTGTGGAAGCCCGCATCCCCTGGGATCATCCGGACCGGCCGCCTCTGGGCGATCTTCCCGGAACGCTCGTCCCCCTCATCGTTACTTCGTCCGTTGAATTCCGCCTTCTCTTCCGGGATGATCGGAGGGAGTGGACCCTAGATACCCAGGAGATCAAACGGGCCTTGGGAGAAGTGCCGCTTACAGATCCCGAGGTTCTTTCTTTTTTGGAGCGCGAGATCCGCGAGGGGCTTCGGGCTTTGGGCTGGAAGGAGGAGGGATGAAGCTTGAGGAGCTCCGGAAGATCCGGGAGCGGGCGGAGGCGGAAATGAGGCTTCGGGCCGGCCAGGCCCGGGTGAAAATTGTGGTGGGAATGGGCACTTCCGGTATCGCCGCCGGCGCCCGCCAGGTCCTCCGCGCCATCCTCGATGAGGTGGCCCAGCGGAACCTCCGGGATGTCCTCGTCACCCAAACCGGCGAAAAGGGCCTTTCCGCAAAAGAACCGCTCGTGGAGGTCCATGAACCCGGCAGGGTCACGATCTACGGCGACGTGGATGAGGCCACCGCCCGGAGGATCGTGGTGGAGCACGTCATCCACGGTCGAATCGTGGAGGATCACCTCGTGGAGCTGCGGGAGGTGCCGACGTGATCACCCTCACCATCGACGGGATCAAGGTGCAGGCCGAGCCTGGGGAGACCATCCTTCAGGCGGCCAAGCGCGCGGGAATCCGTATCCCCACCCTCTGTTACCTAGAAGGACTTTCTCCGCGGGGAGCCTGCCGCCTCTGCCTGGTGGAGATACGGAACTGGGGTGGGAGATTGGTGCCTTCCTGCGCCACGCCCGCGCAAGAAGGTCTTGAGGTCGTGGCCAACTCCGAGCGGCTGCGCGAACTTCGCCGCACGATTCTCGAGATGATCTTTGCCGAGCGGAATCACATTTGCGCCTTCTGCGTCTCCAACGGGCATTGCGAGCTACAGAACCTCGCTATGGAGCTCGGGATGGATCACGTGCGGCTTCCTTACCGCTGGCCCCTTTTGCCCCTGGACCTCAGCCACGCCAAATACGGGATTGACCACAACCGCTGTGTGCTTTGTGGCCGGTGTGTGCGGGCCTGCGCGGAGGTGGAGGGTGCCATGACCTGGGGCTTCTCCGGCCGGGGAATTTTCACCCTGGTGGAGGCGGATTTGGGCGACCCCTGGGGGAAGTCCAAGACCTGTACAGGGTGCGGAAAATGCGTGCAGGCCTGTCCCACCGGCGCCCTCTTTGAGAAGGGCAAAGCCACGAGCGAGCAAGTAAAGCGGCCGGAGATCCTCGTGGAGGTCACAGAAAGGAGGCCCCGTGCCTAAGCTTCGCGTGGCCACTGTGTGGTTTTCCGGGTGCTCCGGCTGCCACATGTCCTTTTTGGACCTGGACGAGCGCCTCTTGGAATTCGCCGAGCGCGCGGAGCTCGTGTTCTCCCCCATCGTGGACCTGAAGGAATTCCCGGAAGACGTGGATGTGGTGCTGATCGAGGGCGCGGTAGGGAACACCGAACACCTTCGGATGCTCTTGGAGATCCGCAAGAAATCCAAAATCCTTGTGGCCTTTGGCGATTGTGCGGTGACTGGAAACGTGGCGAGCCTGCGCAACCCCCTTCCGCGCGAAGAGGTCCTGCACGCTGTTTATGGGAAAAACGATCCGCCGGGCTTGGAGGAAGGGGAGGTTCCCAAGTTCCTTCCTCAGGCGCTTCCCCTCCACGCGGTGGTTCCCGTGGATTATTTCCTGCCCGGGTGCCCTCCTTCGGCGGACAGGATCTGGACGTTCCTCCGGCCTGTCCTCCTTGGGCAGAAACCAGTCCTTTCCGGGCCGGATCTGAAATTTGGGTGAAGGAGGCGGCGTGCAGAAATTGCATATCCCGGTGACGCGTATCGAGGGACACGGGCTTATCACCGTGCATTTGGATTCCGATGGCCGGGTAAGGGAGGCCCGCTTCCACGTCACAGAGGTGCGGGGCTTCGAGCGATTTTGCGTGGGCCGCATGCTCTGGGAGATGCCGGCCCTCACCGCCCGGATCTGTGGGATCTGCCCGGTTTCCCACCTCCTCTGCTCGGCCAAGGCCTGCGACGCGATTTTGGCCGTGCGCATCCCCCGGCCTGCAGAGAAGCTCCGCCGGCTCATGAACCTGGGGCAGATCGTGCAGTCCCACGCCCTTTCCTTTTTCCACCTTTCCTCGCCCGATCTTCTTTTGGGTTGGGATACAGACCCCGCAAAACGCCACATCTTTGGTGTGGCCGCTTTCGATCGGAAGCTCGCCCTCGATGGGATTCGCCTGCGGGCGTTCGGCCAGGAGATCATCGAGATCCTCGGTGGCAAGAGAATTCACCCAGCTTGGGCCGTTCCCGGTGGGGTGAATAACCCCTTGACCGAGGAAGGCCGGGACCGCATTGCCGCCAAACTCCCCGAGGCCATGCGCATTGCCCAAGATGCCCTCGCTCTTTACGAGAAGAACGTGGCCAAATGGGCCGAAGAGATCGAGCATTTCGGGAAATTCCCCAGCCTTTTCATGGCCCTCGTGGGCGAGGATGGCTCCTGGGAGCACTACAGCGGCCGCATCCGCTTCGTGGACGCGGAAAGAAGGATCGTGGCCGATGGCCTGGATCCCGCGCGGTACCAGGACTACATCGGTGAGGCGGTGGAAAGCTGGTCCTATTTGAAATTCCCGTACTACAAGCCCTACGGGTACCCGGAGGGAATGTACCGGGTGGGCCCGTTGGCCCGGCTCAACTGCTGTGAGCGCTTCGGGACAAAGCTTGCGGATGAGGCTCTTTCCCGTTTCCGGGCCGCAGCGGACGGAAAAGCGGTTACCGCCTCCTTCCACTACCACTGGGCCCGGCTCATCGAGATCCTGGGAGCTCTGGAAAAGATCGAGGAGCTCCTCTCTGACCCAGAGATCCTCTCCCCAAGAGTGCGGGCGGAAGCGGGGGTGAACGAACTCGAGGGCGTGGGCGTTCACGAGGCCCCCCGGGGAACTCTTTTCCACCATTACCTCGTGGACGAAACCGGGGTGATCCAGAGGGTGAACCTGATCGTTTCCACGGGCCACAACAATTTGGCCATGAACCGCACGGTGGCTCAAATCGCCGAGCACTGGCTTTCCGGCCGGGAAATCACGGAGGGGCTCCTTAACCGCCTCGAGGGCGGGATCCGCGCCTACGATCCCTGTCTTTCCTGCTCGGTGCACGCGGTGGGAGAGATGCCCCTGCGGGTCCTTCTCCTTGGGCCGGATGGGGAGATCCTCGCGGAAAGGACGCGCGGCGCATGATCCTCGTTATTGGCCTGGGACACCCCTTACGCAGGGATGACGGGGTAGGGCTTTGGATTGCCCAAAACCTCGAGGAGCGGGAGGGCGTGAAGGTTTTGGGAGCTCAAGTCCTTTCGCCCGAGCTTTTACCCCAGATCCTCGCCGCAGATTTGGTGATTTTCGTGGATGCCCGAAAGAGCGCGGGGCCGGTGCGCTGGGAACCTCTGAAGCCCGGGCCCTGCCCGCCCCTTTCCCACTCCATGACCCCTCAAGGCCTCATTTCCTGGGCAGCCAAGCTCTTCGGCACGGCTCCGGAGGCTTGGCTTGTAACCGTGCCCGCGCGGGACTTTTCCCTGGGGGAGGGGCTTTCGCCCCGCACGCGGCTGGCTGCGGAAGCGCTGCTCCGGCGCCTGCGGGCCTACCTCGGAGGTGGGGAATGAGACGGCTCTCGGTCCTCCTTTGCTCCGGTTCGGCGTGCCAATCCGCGGGAGCCTTGGCCCTAAAACAGGCCCTTGTGGAAGCCCTCACCGCGGAGGGCCTTACCGAAGAGGTGCAAATTGTGGAAACCGGGTGCATGGGGCCCTGCGAGCTTGGGCCCATTCTCCTTGTCTATCCGGACGGCGTCTACTACGTGCGGGTGAAGCCCCGCGATGTTCAGGAAATCGTGCGGGAGCATTTCCTCAAAGGGAGGCCGGTGCGGCGGCTCCTTTGGACCGCGCCGGCGCCCGAGCCGCGCACGATCCCATTTTTCGCCCGCCAAAAGAAAGTTGTCCTCGAAAACTGCGGCCAGATCGATCCAGAAAAGATCGAGGAATACATCGCTGTGGGCGGCTATGAAGCCTTGGCCAAGGTCCTCACCCAAATGACCCCGGAGGAAGTGATTTCCGAAATCAGCCGCTCAGGCTTGCGGGGACGGGGTGGCGCAGGTTTTCCTACCGGCAAAAAATGGCAGGCCGTGCGGGAGGCCACGGGAAATCCGAAATACGTGATCTGCAACGGCGATGAAGGCGATCCCGGCGCCTTCATGGATCGGGCGATCCTCGAGGGCGATCCCCACAGCGTCCTTGAGGGCATGGCCATCGCCGCCTACGCCGTGGGCGCAGAAAAGGGCTACATCTACGTACGCGCGGAATACCCCTTAGCGGTAAAACGCCTGGAGGTAGCCATCGCGCAAGCCCGAAAGCTTGGGCTCCTTGGGCCAAGGATTTTTGACACGGACTTTTCCTTCGACGTGGAGCTGAGGATCGGCGCCGGGGCTTTTGTGTGCGGCGAGGAGACCGCCCTCATCGCCTCCATTGAAGGGAAGCGGGGCGAGCCCAGGCCCCGTCCGCCTTATCCTGCGACCTCTGGCCTTTTTGGCAAACCCACCCTCATCAACAACGTGGAGACCTTTGCCAATGTACGGCATATCATCCTCAAAGGGGCGGATTGGTTTTCCCAGATGGGTACAGCCACAAGCAAGGGCACAAAAGTTTTTGCTCTTGCGGGGCAGGTGAAAAACACCGGCCTTGTGGAAGTGCCCATGGGAATCACGCTGCGGGAGCTCATCTTCGAGGTGGGGGGAGGGGTTCCCGAGGGCCGGAAGTTTAAAGCTGTACAGATCGGCGGCCCCTCCGGCGGATGCCTTCCCGAAAGCCTCCTCGATGTGCCCATCGATTACGAGTCCCTGAAACAATACGGGGCCATCATGGGCTCGGGCGGAGTGATCGTCCTCGATAATACTTCTTGCATGGTTAACGTAGCCAAGTTTTTCCTAGAGTTCACCGCGGATGAGTCCTGCGGAAAGTGCGTCCCTTGCCGGGTGGGATTGCGCATGATGCTCGGCATTTTGGAGCGGATCGTCCGGGGAGAAGGAACCGAAGAGGACCTCACCCGGTTGGAGGAACTAGGAAAACTCATCCAAGCGGCGTCTTTGTGTGGGCTTGGCCAAACGGCGCCCAATCCCGTTCTCTCCACCCTCCGCTACTTCCGGGAGGAGTACCTCGCCCATATCCGGGATAAGGCTTGTCCCGCCGGGGTTTGTCCGGATCTCATCCACTACGAGATCATTTCGGAGGCTTGTCGGGCCTGTGATCTTTGCCGGCGGGCTTGCCCCACGGGCGCGGCTCAAGGCACTCCCCGAAACCCGCCCTATCGCATCGTCCAAGAGCTTTGCATTCGCTGCGGCGCGTGCCTTGAGGCCTGCCCGTTCGGCGCGGTGGTGAAGATCCCGGGTCGAAAGGGGTGACCGTGGACAAAAAGGCGATCCTTGAGAAATTTCCGCGCTCGCCCGATGTGCTTTTAGCCCTTTTGCACGAGCTTCAGCGGGCCAATCCCCGAAATTATTTGACGCCGGAGGACCTCGCCCTTGTCGCAGAATACCTGAACCTTCCCCTTTCCCGCGTGCGCGACGCCGTCACGTTCTACACCATGTTCAGCCTCCGCCCGCGCGGAAAACATGTGATCCGCGTGTGTGATTCCCCCAATTGCCACCTCTTTGGGGCCTGGTCCGTGGTGGAGCAGCTCAGAAAGCTTTTGGGGATTGAAGTAGGGGAAACCACGCCCGATGGCCTTTTCACCCTGGAGCTCACGAGCTGTCTTGGCGCGTGCGGGGTGGCTCCGGTGATGATGGTGGATGACGAGGTTTTTGGGAACCTCACGCCCGAGCGGGTGCGGGAGATTTTGGCCCGGCTGAAGGAGGAGGGATGAGGCCCGCGCGCACCCATGTGCTTGTGGCCGTGGATGAGGAAGCCCGCCTGGCCGGGGTGGAGGGGGTTCTCGCGGCCCTCCGGGCGGCCCTCGATCGGTACGGCCTTGCGGAGGAAGTCCAGGTCGTAGAAACCGGCACATTGGGCGTTTCCGGCCAAGGCGTGGTTTTAGCGGTTTATCCCGATGGCGTTTTCTATGGCCGCGTTCGTCCGGAGGACGTGGAGGAGATCGTGGAGGTTCATCTCCTAAAAGGCCGGCCGGTGGAGCGGTTGCGCCTTCCCACAGCTGCTCCGGTAGCCCGCCCTGGCGAAATCCTCGGCCGGCAGACCCGCGTGGTCCTCCGCAACGTAGGGGTGATCGATCCCGAAAATATCGAGGAATACATCGCCCAAGGCGGCTACGAGGCCTTGGCCAAGGCTCTCTTTGAGATGAAGCCGGAGGAGGTGATCGAGGAGATCCGCCGTTCGGGGTTGCGCGGCCGCGGCGGCGCAGGTTTCCCCACCGGGCTCAAATGGGCCGCGGTCCGCTCCGCACCCGGCTCGGAAAAGTACGTGATCTGCAACGCCGATGAAGGCGAACCCGGAACCTTCAAGGACCGCCTCATCCTCGAGGGCGATCCTCACAGGATTTTGGAGGCCATGATCATCGCCGGCTACGCCGTGGGCGCAAAGCTCGGGATCATCTACGTCCGCGGCGAATATAGCCTATCTATCCGGCGTCTCACGAAGGCCATTGAGCAAGCCCGCGCGTATGGGCTTTTGGGAGAAAACATCTTGGAAAGTGGTTTTTCCTTCGATATTGAGGTTCGGCCGGGCGCAGGCGCCTATGTGTGCGGCGAGGAAACGGCCCTCATCGAGTCCTTGGAGGGAAAGCGCGGCTGGCCCAGGATCCGCCCGCCTTATCCCGTCACCTACGGCCTCTGGGGGAAGCCCACGGTGGTGAACAACGTGGAAACCCTCGCGAACGTGCCGGATATCCTCCTCCGCGGAGCAAGCTGGTACCGCACCTTGGGCACACCTACCTGCCCGGGGACGAAGGTCTACACGATTCTTGGGCACGTGCGTTTTCCTGGTTTGGTGGAAGTGGAGATGGGGACGCCCTTGCGCGTTCTTATCTACGAGCTTGGCGGTGGGATTCGGGATGGGAGGGCCCTCAAGGCCGTGCTCATCGGTGGAGCGGCTGGCGCTTTCCTCACCTCCCGGGATCTTGATGTGCGCCTGGATTTTGACTCCTTGGCGGGCAAAGCTGCGGTCCTCGGCTCCGGTGCGGTCCTCGTCATGGATGAGACGGCCTGCATGGTGGATATGCTCGGGAGCATCCTGCGTTTCTTTCGGCACGAATCCTGCGGGCAATGCGTTCCTTGCCGGGTGGGTACGGATCTTTTGGTGCGGATCTTGGAGGGGATCCGCCGGGGGATGGCCAACGAAGAAGTTCTCTCACGCATGGTGGAGATTGTGGAGACGATGAGGCTTTCCTCCCTTTGCCCTCTGGGGCAATCCCTGGCTTTGCCTGTGCGGTCGGCTTTGGAGAATTTCCGGGAGGAGTTCCTTGCCCATCTTGCGGCGCAACCCTGCCCCGTTTGTTCTGGGAGGCCTCAATGAGGATCACCTTTGCCGGTGCCGCGGGAACCGTCACGGGCTCCTGCTTCTTCGTGGAAACCAAAGGCACGAAAATCCTTGTGGATTGCGGTCTTTTCCAGGGGCTTCCGGAGATGGAAGCCCGGAATTTCGAGCCCTTCCCTTTTGATCCCGCGGAAGTGGACTGGCTCATCCTCACCCATGGGCATCTGGATCACTTGGGACTTGTTCCGCGTCTAGTGCGGGAGGGCTTTCAGGGAAAAGGGATTTGTACGGTTCCCACGAGGGATATCGCCCAAGTCATGCTCATGGATGCGGCCCGCATCCAGGAAGAGGAGGAAGACGGAGCCCTCTACACCGTGGAGGACGCCCTCGATTCTCTGGATCGCCTCACCCATACCGTGGAGTACGGGGATGAGGTGGAGCTTGGGAGGGGGGTGCGCGCTAAATTCCACGATGCGGGGCACATCTTGGGCGCTGCGTTTGTGGAAATTCAAGCGGAGGGGAAGACCGTGGTCTTCTCCGGCGATCTGGGAAACCGCGGAAAACCATTGGTAGAGGATCCCTCCTATCCGCCCAAGGCGGACATCCTCATTTTGGAGTCCACATACGGCGATCGCCTCCATCCGCCCCTTGAGGAATCCGTGGAGGAGCTGCGGCGGGTGATCGTGGAGACCTTGAGGATGGGCGGGAACGTGGTGATCCCCTCCTTTGCCCTCGAGCGCACCCAGGAGGTTCTCTACATCCTCTTTCGCCTGTGGAAGGAGCGGAAAATTCCGCGCACGAAAATCTTCCTGGACTCACCGCTTGCGACCCAGGCCACCAAGATTTTTGAGCGCTACACGGAGCGATTCCCCGAGCCGGCAAGGAAGCTTTTCCGTAAAAAGGAGGATCCCTTTGACTTCGAGCTTTTGGAGTACACCCTGACAAAAGCCGCCTCGAAAAAGATCGCCGAGGAGGAAGGGGTGATCATCATTGCCGGATCAGGGATGTGCACCGGCGGCCGCATCCTCTACCACCTTCGGGCGAATCTCCCTCGGCCCGAGTCCTCCATTGTATTCGTCGGCTACCAAGCCGAAGGGACCTTGGGAAGGGCCATTTTGGATGGTGCCCCTGAGGTGGAGATTTTGGGGAGCATCGTGCCCGTGCGGGCGGGGATCTGGAGGATCGAGGGCCTTTCCGCCCACGCGGACCAGGAAATCCTTGTGGACTGGGCCCTCCATGCCGATCCGGGCCAGGTGTTCCTCGTGCATGGTGAGCCCCAGGCCCTCGGGGCTTTGGCCGCGCGCCTCACCAGCCTCGGTTACTCCGTGCATATCCCGGCATGGCACGAGACGGTGGAGCTGTGAAGGTGGCGGTCCTGGGAAGCCTCAATATGGACCTCGTCACCGTGGTGGAGCGCTTGCCCAGGCCAGGGGAAACTGTTTTGGGACGAAATTTCGCCCGTTATCCAGGCGGAAAAGGCCTGAACCAGGCGGTGGCTGCAGCCCGCTTGGGCGCGGAGGTTGCCCTTTTTGGCCGTGTGGGGAACGACGCTTTCGGTGAGGAGCTTTTGGCCGTAGCCCGGGAAAACGGGGTGGACGTAAGCTATGTGGAAAAGGTTCCAGGACAGACGGGTATTTCCGCGATCCTTGTGGACCCGCAGGGCGAAAATATGATCGCCTACGCTCCCGGTGCTAATTACTCCGTGGATGAGGCCTACCTTGGCCGCGTTCTTCCTGAGCTTTCCGCTGCGGATGTCCTTCTTTTGCAGTTGGAGATCCCGCTTACCGCTGTGGTTGCCACCCTCAGCCGTCTTCCCCAGGATCGGCCTTTGGTCGTGCTCAACCCCTCTCCGGCACAAGATCTGAATGCTCTTCCTCTGCGCCGTGTGGATGTACTGGTCCCGAACGCCCAGGAATTTCAGATCCTCAGCGGTTGGTCAGGGAACCCCGAGGAGTTGGAAAGGATGGGGAGGGCCTTTTTGGCGCGAGGTATCAAGGCCCTGGTGGTCACCGCTGGGGCCGATGGCGCGTATTTGGTGGAGCCTGAAGGGCTCACACATTTTCCCGCATTCTCGGTGACGGCGGTGGATGTGACCGGCGCGGGCGATGCTTTCTGCGCCGCTTTGGCGGTGAAGTTGGGAAGCGGCCGCGGCCTCTATGAGGCCATCGGCTTCGCCAATGCTGCGGCCGCGCTTGCGACCACGAAAAAAGGGGCCGTCCCCAGCCTTCCTACCCTTGCGGAAGTTCAGTCCTTCCTTTCCCGCTTCGCCCAATAGAGCTCTTGACAGTGCCCCGGATTTGTCGTATTTCCCATTCGTGCTCTTAGTGTGGAAGTGCTCCCGACCGTTTGGCCCGGCCAACGCCCCGGCCGGGGCGTAACCTTTTTCTTTCCCTTTTAGCGTTCCGTCGGTAGTCCCCTAGGCTTTTCTTCGGTTTTCCCTGAAAGGAGGTTTAAATGTTGCGTTCCTCTTTGGTTTTGGAGGTTACGAGCGCCGTGCTTGGGGCGGCTCGGGAATTTCTAGCAAAAGAGGGCTTCGTTGAACTTCTTCCCGTGATCCTTGCGCCCGTCACGGATCCCTTGAGGACCACACCGGACCGGGCCATCGTTTCCGCATACGGCCAGGATTGGTACCTCACCCGCAGCATGATCTTCCATAAGCAGGCAGCTGTGCGGATTTGCCCAAAAATCTTCTCCTTTTCCCCTAACATTCGGTTGGAACCGGCTGAGCGGGCCAAAACCGGCCGCCACCTTTTCGAGTTCGTCCAGCTGGATCTCGAGGTGCGAGAAGCCACAAGGGACGACGTGATGGATTTGGGCGAGCGCCTCCTCCTTTATGTCCTTTCCCAAATCCGGCGGGATTTCTCCCGGGAGCTAGCGAGGATTGGGCGGGAGCTTCCCGAGTATTCCCGGCCTTTCCCGCGCATCGCCTGGCATGAAGCCAAAGAAGCGTTCGGCCCGGATTTCGAGGAGCCTCTTTCCCGCCAAAGCAAAGGCCCCGTATGGATTGTGGATTTTCCCATCGATCAGCGGGAGTTTTACGACCGGGAGGATCCGGAACGCCCGGGAATTTTGCGGGACATGGACCTCCTTTATCCGGAGGGGTTCGGCGAAGCCCTCTCCGGAGGCGAGCGGGAATATCTCCCCGAACGCATTCGCCTGCGCATCCTCCGCCAAGGCCTTGATCCCGCAGCCTATACTGGGCTCATCGAGCTTGCGAAAGAAGGATTGCCGCCCTCCGCAGGCTTTGGCATCGGGGTAGAGAGGCTCGTGCGCTTTATCCTTGGGCTTTCCCATGTGGGCGAGGTTCGGCTTTTCCCGCGGGTTCCGGGCGTGCCGGCTATGCTTTAGGCCAAGCGGGACCGCTTTTGGTCGTACATGCGGGCGTCGGCCTCCCGGAGGAGTTCTTCCGGCGTTTTCGGGCTTTGGGGGTGGTAGCTCGCGATCCCCGCGGAGAAATCGAGCACCAAGCCCAGATCCTGGGAGCGGCTCCAGGCCCGGAGTTTTTGGCGCAACCTTTTCACCGCTTCCTCCGCGCCGGCTTCGTCCGTCTCCGGAAGCACAAGGAGGAATTCATCTCCGCCGTAGCGGAAGACAAGGTCGCAAACGCGCAGGTTTTGAAGGAGGACTTTGGCCACACCTTTCAGAACCTCATCGCCTTTGGCGTGTCCGAAGCGATTATTGACTTCCCGAAACCGATCGAGATCCAAAAGGGCCAAACTGAGGGAATGCCCATAGCGCTGGGCACGGCGGATTTCTCTTGTGAGCACCTCGAAGAGATACCGGCGGTTGTAAAGGTCGGTGAGGGGATCGCGCAGGCTCAAGTCGCGTAGGGCTTCTTTAGCCCGTAGCCCCTCCATGGTAACGGCCAAGAGCTGGGCCACCGCGAGGAGAAACTCCTCGTCCTCCTTGCGGAAACGGCCCAGCTCCACGCTTTCCACATCCAAAACGCCCAAAAGTTCTGAACCAAAAAGGATGGGCACAGCCAATTCCGAACGGATCTCGGGATGGAGGGGAACATAGCGGGGATCTTCCCGGACATCGTCCACGCGCAGGCTTTGGCGCTCTCGGGCCACCCAGCCCACGAGCCCTGTTTCCTTGTTGAGACGCTGGCCCACAACGTAGAGGGGATCAGGAAGGGTGGAGTAAGCGGCAGCCACCACCAATTCCTCTCCTTGCGAGAGGAGAACCGCACCGAATTCGTAGCGCAACTCGCCACGGATGATCTCCAAGGCGCCAGGCAAAAGCTCTTCCACCGAGGAAAAGCGCGAAAGCTTATGGGCCAGACCGAATGCACCCCGAAGCCACTCCTTGTGCTTTTCTAGCTCCGCAAGCTCCGAAGCCCGTTCCACCGCCAAAGCGGCAAGGTCAGCAAAAACCTCAAGGGGAGCGAGCATTTCCAAGGTCGGCGCTTTGGGGGTCACCGGCTCATCCACGGAGATATGCCCAATGATCCCCCGTTTTCCCCGCAATGGAATGAAGAGGAAATCGTCGGGGTGCCAACCCTCGGAGGCTTTGCGGCCGGGAAGGCCAATGCCCGGCCCCCAAGGGACTTGGTCGTAGGGGATGTAGTAGGAGCGGCTTATACGGAATTTTTCCTGAAACGCGAGCGGCCGGAGACGCGGAGGAAGCCCTCCTTGGGTTCGCAATTTTTCCTCTTCCTCAGGGGTGAGGCCTGCCGTAGCCATGGCCACGACGGGCCCCAAAAGGGGCGGATCGTGCCGAAGGTCGTAGAGGGAAACCACAGCGCGCTGGAAGGGCGAATGGTCCACCACCGCTTGGGCAATGCGGCGCAGAATGGTGGGGATATCCTTCCCCGCAAGGATTTCCTGGGCCACAGAAAGCAGGCTTTCCCGCAGGCGCTCCGCCTCCGCTTCCCAAGTGACGTCCCGCACAACCCCTTGCACGGCGGGCCTGCCGGAAAGCTGCACCGCCCAAGCTTGGATCTCCACGGTCTTTACGCTGCCGCCCTTGGCCAGGGCGCGGAGGCGGTAGTGCCGTGGCGCGGGCTCTCCCCGTAACCTTGCCTCCAAATTCCGGCGAACCATTTCCCGATCTTCGGGATGAATGATTTCCCAATAGGGCCGGCCAAGGAGTTCCTCCTTTGGGTACCCGCTGATTTTCGTTATCCCCTCGTTCACGAAAATGAAGCGACCGTCCTGGATGATGTAGACCCCGAAAAGCTCGTTTTCCACAAAACGGCGGTAGCGCTCCAAAAGCTCGTTCTTTTCTCTCTCCTCCAGGGTTCTCCCCAAAAAGAGGGCGAGGAAATGGGCGGAAAGCTCCAGGGTCAAGAGATCTTTGGAGCTGGGTTCCCAAGGGCGTTTGGCGGCCACCGCCAAAACCCCAAGCTCCCGGTCCTTGGCTAAAAGAGGAAGATAAACGGCGGTCTTGATTCCCTCGGCTTGGGTTTCCGGGTCGGAGAATTCCCGCCAAAGAATGGGCCGGCGTTCTCCTAGAACTCGGCTAAAAATCGGATGGTCGCGGGGATTTTCCTTTGCCTTTTCCGCAAAAGTTTCCGAAAGTCCACGGTGGGCAAAAAGGGAAAAGCCTTGTTCCCCAAGGAGATAAACCGCGGCGGCATCCGCGCCCAAGAGGGGCAAAAGCTCGGCCAGCGCCTGATTACAGAAACTTTGGGGATCCGGTGCGGAAATCCCCGCCTTGGCCAGCGCCGCCAAGATCTCGAGCTCCTTTTCCCTGGTGGATCCCATTGTTTTACCGTGGCCTGAATTTTAGAGGAAAAGCTGAGCTTGAGGCCAGCCGAGCGTTTCTCAGGCCCAAAAGGCGGCGATGGCCTCGATGAGGAGTTTCGCGGCGCACACCGCGGAGACGCCTGAAGGGTCCCAAATGGGGGCGAGCTCCACGAGATCCATCCCCAGGACTTTGAACCCCTTCAAGGCCCGGAAAACCTCGAGAACTTCCTTCCAGGAAAGCCCGCCCGGCTCGGGATTGGTCACACCCGGACAAAGCCCGGGATCCAAAGCATCGAGATCCAGGGTGAGCCAAACGGGGATTTGGGGATCTAGCTTCCCCAAAAAGTCCTGAGGATCTGCAAAAAAGGGCAAGGAAAGCTCGGGGCCGAAAAAGGATCGTGCGCCCAAAATCACCAGGTTCTCCGCGATCTCGCTGATCCTCCGGAGGGCGGTAGCGTGGCAGACCCGAAGGCCAAGATATTCCTCCCGAAGGTCGGAATGGGCATCGAGAGCGAGTACTTGGATGGGGCCGAACTTTCTCGCGGCCCGCACCGCCGGAATGGCCACGGTGTGCTCCCCACCCAAAATCACCGGGACTTTCCCGTCCCGCAGGATTCTCTCTGCTTTTGCTTCCGCTTCGGTGAGGATTTCCTCCAGAGATCGGTAGGGATCAAGATCGCCGAGGTCACAGATTCTTGCGTCTCGCACGTCTTTTTTGAAGATGGCGGAGAAGAACTCCACGGAATCCGAGGCGGAGCGGATGGCATTGGGGCCTTGGGCTTGGCCGCCCCGCCAGCTCGTGGTGCGCTCCAGCGGGACGCCGAGGATCACCACCCGGGCCTCCTCGTAAGGAACATTGGTCCCAAGAAAGCTCAGGCGTTGGGGCATGGGAGAAGAAGCTCCTTTACAAACGGCGGAAGAACACAAGCCGCGCGGAAAACCTCCGGGGTTAGATAGCGGGTCCGCAGGCCTCGGGCCCGATAACGCTCCCAAAGCACGTCTTCTCCAGGCAAGCTATCGAAGCACGCCAACACATAGCTCCACATCCCAGAAGGGTAAAGGGGCATAAACCCCAAATAGGGAACCACGGTGGGAAATAGGGAGCGGAGGAAGCCCACTACGCCCTGAATTTCCTCCGGCCGAAGGAAGGGGCTCCCCGTTTGGAGAGCAAGAATCCCCCCTTCTTTTAACGCCTCTCGACAGCTCCTAAAAAAGGCGGGTTCGAAGAGAGCCGCGCCCGGACCAATGGGATCCGTGGAGTCCACAAGGATCGCGTCGAATTCCCCACGGTGTTGGGGAAGGAATTTCTCCCCGGGGCTCACCACCACTTCCACCCGGGGATCGTCAAAGGCGCCCTGATGCACGGAGGGAAGCCACTCTTTTGCGACTTCCACCACCTCCTGGTCGATCTCCACCAGGACGACTTTGCGCACGGGATGGCGGAGGGTTTCGCGCAGGGCGCCGCCGTCTCCTCCGCCCACGATGAGAACTCTCTCCGGGGAGGGATGGGAAAGGAGCGCGGGATGCACGAGCATTTCATGATAAAAAAACTCGTCGCGCTCGGAGAGCATAAACCGCCCATCCAGGGCCAGGACCCGGCCGTGGCTTTCCGTTTCCGCCAGGTCTAGGTCCTGGTAAGGCGTTCTCCGGCGGACGAGCCACCTTTGGACGCCCAGGCAAAACCAGAGACCTGGTGCCTGTTCCTCACATAACCAGTCCTCTCCCGGTTTTCTTCCGCCGGTCATACGCGGATGCCCCGTTTGATCTCGATGAGGTTGTGGAGTTTGGGCCGGAACAGCTCCCGGAAGACCTCGAAGGCCGCCTCCGGGATCACCTTCTCGCCGCAGGTGAACACATCCAGGGCCACGTACTTGTGCTCGGGCCAGGTATGCAAGGAGATGTGGGATTCGGCGATTACGGCCACACCGGAAACGCCGTGGGGGTTAAAGGTGTGGACCTGAACGTCGATCAAGGTGGCACCGCTTCTTCGGACGGCCTCCACGAGGGCCTTCCGGATCGCCTCCGGGTTGTTGAGGTTTTCCTGGCATTCCCAAAGCTCCACCACCAAGTGCCTCCCGAGCTCCCGCATTGTTCACCTCCTCCCCGGGCAAGTTTTGGCCAAAAAACAACCCATTTGGGTTTTATCCCAAACGGGCCGACCACCCGAGCAAACTCGGGTCACGCCGAATTTTACCGGCGGTTGAGGAAGGAGGCTAGTAGGGATTTAGGCAGGCAAATGTACAGGCTGATCCAACCATTCTGAAAGCCTTTTTTCCTGGCGGGCCCGCCATGTGCCTTTGTGGTAGACGTAGCTCACAAGAAGAGGGAAAACGAGCGTAGCTTCCGCCCACACCATTTCCGCAAGGCCCTGGGCCACCTTCCCCCAGGAGCTCGCTTCTTTCAGGGTTGAGCCGGAAAGTCCGCCGTCGCGCACGTCTGCCGTAGTAATCTGAATCGCATATTTGTGCATGGGAACAGGAAAGCCCAGGACGTCCGCAGCCACCGTCACATCCTGCGCGAAATTCTTGGGTACACCTCCGCCGATCATCACCAAACCCGTTTCTTTCGCGGCGATCTTGATGCGGGTGAGCTCGCGGAAGTCCCGCACGGAATCGATGGCCACATGAGATTCCGGCCTCTTCCACTGGTGCAAAACGAGACCGAAGCCGGCGCTGCAATCGGAGAAAGCGGGGATGAAAATGGGGATAGCTTTTTCATAGGCTACCCGCACGATGGAATCCTCGCCAAGCCCGCGCTCCACCAAATATCGCCCCATCTCTCGCACGAATTCCCGGGAGGAATAAACGCCGGGCGGAAGCGCATCGGCAATTTCGGTGACCGTATGATCGCAAATCCTGAGCTCATCTTCGTCGATGAAGGTGTCGTAGATTCGGTCGATGTGGAGCTCTCGAAGCTCGTTGTCGTCCACATCCGGGCTTCCGATATAGTGTTTGAACCCCAGGGCCTCAAAGAAATCCTGGTCCACAATGTTGGCCCCGGTGGCCACCACGGCGTCCGCCATGTTGTGGCGGAGGAGGTCCACCACGCACAGTTTCAAACCCGCGTTGATGAGGGAACCGGCCAGGCAAAGGATGATGGTGCAGTCGCGGTCCGCCAGCATCTGATCATAAATTTTTGCCGCCCGCGCTAAATTGCGCGCCTGATAGGACATGTAGGCCATGGCCTCGAGGATGGGCACAGCGTTAAAGGATTTGGGATCGATGTGCCGGATGGGCTCCCGCAGGTAATCTTCCTTTTTGGGCATCCTCACCCCCTAAAAGAGGAAAACCGCGGCGGCGATGACCGTGGTGTAGCCCTTGTTGTCCACAATGGCGGATTGCGTCACGTTCATTGTGCGCACGATCTTCCCGCTGATTTTCCAGATCTCCTTTTTCTCGTCCCACACAAGCTCCTCGTCGAACTCGATTCCAAGGGTAGAGGCCAGCATGGATGCCGCCAAATCCTCCGCCTTGTCCCCGGCCTGCTTTTCGTTTTCGCCGTACGCGTGGTACTCCGAAAGGTAGCCGTAGGCATTGGGATCCGCGGGGATCGCGCAGCCGATGGAGGCGGCGATGAGCCTGTGGGGTTCGTTCGAGGAACAGCGGGAGAAGACACAGAACGCGATTTGGCCAGGTTTCAGCTCTTTTAGGCCTTCCGAGCGGGGGATGATCTTGCAGCCCGGGGGGAGGATGCTCGAGACCTGAACGAGGTTGAGCTTTTCGATTCCCGCATCGCGCAAAGCGAGCTCGAAGGAGCGGAGCTCGTCCTTGTGCCTTCCCACCCCACGGGTGAAGAAAACTTTCCGGGGAACCAACGGCCAGGGAACAGCCGCAGGAGCCTCAGCCACCGCCGGCGCCGGTTTCGTTTTCCTTGGCATGGTCAGGGCGATTATAGCGGCGAGGCTAAGTAGTGGCCGCCTCCTCGTCGGTAAAAATGTCCCCCGAATACCGCACGTTTTCCACTTTGGGCTCCTCCACAAGCTCGATGCGGATGAGGGCCGAGCGGTACCAGGGCTCGAATTTTCCGGGCAACCGCCGCACCGGAAGGTAGGACCAGGCCCGCATGGTCTCGATATATGGCCAGTTTACGTATTCGTGGAAATTGGGGAAAAGGTCGGTGATGACCGCTCCCGCCTCAAGCAACGCAAGTTCAATTTTTCGCCACTTGGAAAGGGAAGCCTCGAGCCGGGTTAGGCCCAAATATCCGGCGCAGCCTGGGCCGCGCAGCGCGGAAATTCCCCGGTGGGCAAAGGCCAGATATCCCCGGAAACTTTCCGTGGGATCGCAAACGAAGGTATCGAAGCGCCGCAAAAGTTCCTTCGGCAAGGGCTCCCGAAGATCGTGCCGAAGGGCCTCCAGCTTCAAATTCCTTTCCCCGGCCACTTCCCGTAGGAAGCCCACAATCCGTGGGTCCACATCGAGAGCGACCACCTTTTTGGGAAGGCCCGTGAGGGCTGCGGCCAAAGAAACGAGGTCGTCGTCGCCCAAAACAAGGATCTCCTTTCCCGCTAGATCGCCTCGGGCAAAAAGGAGGGCGATCCGAGCCACCGTGGTTTCCTCGGTGACGTACCCCTGGTCGAACTCTTGGGTGGCCTCTGGCCGGTTTTGCGCAAGCTCGTGGAACTTTTGGGCTAACTCCCGAAACGGCGCCAGGAGAAGGCCGCGGCCGCGGCAGTGGGGGCAGCGCAATTCTTGTGCTGGTGCAATTCCTAGCTTTTCCGCAGCTTCCTTCCCTTCCTCGGTCACAATTACCGCAAGCGGCCCGAACTGGACCCAGCCCATCTCCGCAAAGGCCTCAAGTGCCTCGCATGTGGCCAAAACGGGGATGCCCGCGAGGTCCACAATGCGCCAAATATCCGAAGAGGCCAGGGCTGCGGAAAGAACTCGCGTCACATCCCGCGCGGTTGTGGGTATCCCGTGCTTCTCCTCGATCCTTTTCGCGATTTCCCCAAGCTGCACCGCTCACCTCCGTTTTATCACCAAAAGCTCTTCCTTTGGGAAGGAGGAAAGGACGCGGGCTCCATCTTCGCCGACGGCTACCACGTCCTCGATGCGGATCCCAAACTTTTGAGGAAAATACACGCCGGGCTCCACGGTGACGACGTTTCCAGCCATAAGGACATCTTCGGAGGTTGTGGAGAGGCGAGGGCCTTCGTGAACTTCAAGACCAAGCCCGTGGCCGAGGCCATGGCCGAAATTCTCGGCATAACCGGCCTCCTCAATGAGGCGGCGGGCCTGAGAGTCCACGTCTTTCCCGGGGACGCCGGCGCGCAACGCCCGAATCCCCGCCTCATTTGCGGAAAGGACGAGCTTATAGATGCGCACCACCTCAGGATCCGCTTCGCCCAGGGCCACAACCCTGGTGATATCCGCGCAGTATCCGTCCATTTTGGCGCCGATGTCGAAGAGGACGACCTCCCCTTTCCGCAGGACGTGGTTTCCGGCGCGGTGGTGGGGAAGGGCGCTTTCCGGGCCCGCGGCGACAATAAGCTCGAAGGCCACGTCATCCGCCCCTTCCTTTCGATACCAGAACTCCAGTTCTAAGGCCACCTCTTTTTCCCTCATCCCCGGCCGAAGACGCCCAAGAATCCATTGGAGCCCAGCTTCCGTGAGCTCCACCGCTTCGCGGATCTTTGTTATCTCCGCTTCCGACTTCACACGCCTTAATTCCTCCACCGGAGCGCCGACGGGCACAAACTCAAGATCTTCCCCCGCTTTCTTGAGCTCCTCAAAAAGGTGAAGGGTTGTGCGGGCACTTCCGATTCCTACGTGTTTTATGCCCATTTGCCGAAGTTTCTCCACCACTTGGGGAAGCCAACGCCCCCTCACCTCCAAAACGGGGAGATCCACCTCGGCTTTGGCCTGCTCCGTATAGCGTGGATCCGTGAGAAAAAGGCTTTCTTCCGCGAGGATGAGGATCCCGAAAGTTCCCGTAAATCCCGTAAGATACCGCAGGTTCGGCTGCTCGGAGCCCTCTACATTCACCACAAGGAAGGCATCGAGCCCTTTCTCCCGGATCTTTTGCCAAAGTTTTTCCCGACGCGCGAGAAGTTCGCCCATGGCAAGGGCATTGTAATTCACGAACTTCGGCGATCCAGTCCGGTGAGGATCGGGCGAAGCTCGTACCTTCGGGAACCCAGGCCGATGCGCTCCGCATGGGCAAGCTGTTCTTCCCAGGAGGCCCGGGGATGAGCGCGAAGGAACGGATCGTGCCCCACCGCTTTCAGCACCAAGTCCATCGCGGCCTGGTCTATGGCCACAGGATCCGTGCTCGCGAGGATCCCGAGATCCGGGGCTACCGGCGGTCGGTTCATGCCCCAACAATCGCAATCCGGAGAAACCTGCTGGATGAAAGACACGAACAAAGCCGGGCGCCCGTTCAGCGCGGCTTTCGCGTACTCTGCAATTTTCTTGGCCAAGACATCCACGGAGGCCTCATCCCCAGGGATCATGGCCCCGAAGGTGCACATGGCCACGCATTGTCCGCAGCCCAAACATCGCTCGTAATCGATCTGGGCATTTTCAACGATGGTGATCGCTCCTGCGGGGCAGAATTGGGCGCAAACCCCGCAGGCCGTACATTTTTCCGGAAGGTTTTTCGGCTTAGAGGTGGAGTGCTGCTGGAGTTTTCCCGCGCGGGAAGCCGCGCCCATTCCCAAGTTTTTCAGGGCCCCACCAAAACCCACCTGCTCGTGCCCCTTGAAATGGGTCATCACCAAAAGGGCATCGGCGAGGGCCACGGCGGCTCCGATTTTTGCGCGCTTCACATAAACGCCATCCACAGGGATTTCCACCTCATCCGCGCCGCGGAGGCCATCGGCAATGATCACCGGTGCTCCCACGACTTCGAGCACAAAACCGTTTTGGTACGCGGTAAGAAGGTGATCCACGGCGTTGGAGCGGGTCCCGGTGTAGAGGGTATTGGCATCGGTGAGGAACGGTTTTGCCCCCAGTTTCTGGAGTTCCTCCACGGCCACCCGGACGTAATTGGGGCGGAGATACGCGAGGTTTCCAAGCTCGCCGAAGTGCACTTTGATGGCCACCAATTGCCCAGCCCGAAAGATCTTGGGAAGCCCGGCCTCAAGAAGGAGCCGAAGTTTCTCAAGCACGTTCATTTTCGGAGAGGCAGAAAAATCCGTAAACCAGACGGTGCTCATGGTGGCCGAATTATACGGGCCTTTGCGGAAAAGGGTGGAATGCCAGTAAACTCGGCGGCCATGACTCTAGCGGAATTAGTCCGGGCCGCGGAGGAGATTTGGGCTCATTGGGAAAAAGTTTCCGGAGATTTGGGAAGCCTTGAGGAGCTCGAGGCCGTGCGGGTGCATATCCTCGGCCGTAAGGGAAACCTCACCCAGCTTTTTTCGGCCCTGCGCGAGCTTCCGCCCGAGGAGAAGGCCGAAGCGGGAAAAATCCTAAACGCCCTGAAAGCGCGCATCGAAAAGGCGCTCGAGGAGAAAAAGGAGGCTTTGGCGGAGGCGGAGCGGAGGGCGAAGCTTGCCAAGGAGCGCTACGACCTTTCCCTTCCCGGAAAGTGGCGGCCGTTGGGGAGGCTCCATCCTCTCACCCAAGTGCGGCGGGAGATTGAGGAAATTTTCATGCGTTTAGGATTCGATGTGGCAAGCGGTCCGGAAATCGAGACGGAATACTACAACTTTGAGGCCCTCAACATCGGGCCGGATCATCCCGCCCGCGATGAGTGGGATTCTTTTTACCTTGGCGAGGGCATTCTTCTTCGCACCCACACATCTCCTGTGCAGATCCGGGTTATGAAGGAGCGAAAGCCTCCCGTGCGCATCATTTGCCCAGGAAGGTGCTTCCGCCGCGATAACCCCGATGCCACCCATTCCCCTGTTTTCCACCAGGTGGAGCTCCTCTGGGTGGAAAAGGGGCTCACGTTTGCCCACCTCAAATGGGTGATTGGGGAATTCGTGCGTGAGTTCTTCGGCCCAGGATACGAGATGCGCTTTTCCGCGGACTACTTCCCGTTCACCGAGCCCTCGGCCCAGGTGCACATTCGCAAGAAAGGCACGGGAAAGTGGCTAGAGATCATGGGCGCTGGGATGGTGCACCCCCGGGTGCTTGAGGAAGTGGGGTACGATCCGGAAGAGGTTACAGGATTTGCCTTCGGACTAGGGATTGAGCGCATGGCTATGTTGCGCTGGGGGATTGAGGATATCCGCCTCTTTTGGACGAACGATTTGCGTTTTCTTTCCCAGTTTTAGCTCGGCACTTTCTCCCAGCGCTGGCTTCTTCCGGAAGCAGCTACCGCCTCCAATACGGCCTGGGCTTTGACCCCATCGAGAAAATCGGGCGTTGGATTCCGGCCTTCGCCCAGGGCCTCGCAGAACTCCAAAACGGCGTGGACAAAGGTGTGTTCGTAGCCGAGGATGTGGCCCGTGGGCCACCAGTTTTGCGCGTAAGGATGAACTTCCTCCGTGACCATGATTTTTCGGAAGCCTCGAATGGCGGGAGGATCGTCGAGGGAATAGAGCCAAAGCCAGTTTGGGTCCTCTGCATTCCAGAAAATGCTTCCCCGGGAGCCGTTGATCTCGATGTGCATGAAATTTTTGCGGCCAAGGGCTACACGGCTCGTCTCGAATACTCCTGTAGCTCCGGATTGGAAACGGGCCAAAAAGGCGGCAGTATCGTCCACCGTAACCTTTCCCATTCCCGAGCCGTCGGGCAAGGGGCGCTCGGGGATGAAGGTAGTAAGCATTCCCGTGACCTCGGCGATTTCGCCTACAAGGAAGCGCGCGAGGTCCACGATGTGTACGGCGGTATCCCCTAGGGCGCCGGACCCGGCCCTCTCCTTTTGGAACCGCCAGGTGAGGGGAAGACCTGGGGCTAAACCCCAGTCCTGAAGGTAAAGGGCGTGGAATTGGCGGATCTCACCCAAAGCTCCCTCGGAAATGAGTTTTTTCGCAAGTTGAATAGCGGGAAAGAAGCGGTAGTTGAAGCAGATCATGTGGGGAACCCCAGCCTCCGCCACGGCCTTGAGCATGGCTTTCGCTTCCTCGAGATTCCTCGCCAAGGGTTTTTCGCAAAATACAGCTTTTCCGTGTTTGGCTGCGGCCTCGGCTAAAGGGAAATGCAAATCGTGGGGAGCACAGATGTCCACAAGATCCACGTCCTCAGCGGCAACCGCTTCTTCCCAATTCGTCGTGTACCTTGCGAAACCGAAGCGGAAAGCAAAATCCCTTGTGGTTTTGGGTTCCGTTCCACAGGCCATGGTGAGCTTGGGCAAAACCTCCGGGGCGAAAAAGGCCCGGACTTGGCGATACGCGTTCGCATGGGCTTTGCCCATGAACTTTGTGCCAATTAGAGCTACCCCGATTTCCCGCATTGCCTCCCCTCTCAAACCGCGCGGAGAAGAAGCGCGGCATTTTGGCCGCCAAAACCGAAGGAATTCTTCAGGGCCACCTTGACTTTTCCAGGCCGCGGCGCCTCTGGCACATAGTCCAGATCACACTCCGGATCGCGGTTCCGCCAAGTGACGGTGGCGGGAATAAGGCCTTCGGAGAAGGCGAAGAGGATAGCGCCGATTTCCGCGGCCCCGGCGGCGCCCAAGAGGTGGCCGATCTGGGATTTCGTGGAGCTCACCGGGATTTCTTTGGCCCGCGGCCCAAAAAGCCTCTTGATGGCCAGGGTTTCTATTTTGTCGTTGAGCGGCGTGGAAGTACCGTGGGCATTGATGTAGTCCACATCGTCCGGGGAAAGTCCAGCTTCAAGAAGCGCAGCGGCCATGGCCCGGAACGCCCCTTCCCCATCCTCGGCCGGAGCCGTGATATGGAACGCATCGGAACTTTGCCCAAAACCAATGATTTCTGCCAGGGCTTCTCCTCCGCGGGAAAGGAGGTGCTTTTCGCTTTCCAAAAGGAGGATGGCCGCGCCCTCTCCCAACACAAACCCATCCCGCTCCCGATCGAAGGGGCGAGAAGCGCTTTGAGGATCGGGGTTACGCGAAAGCGCCCCCATGCGATCAAACGCGGCAAGCACAATGGGGAGGATCACGGCCTCCGCCCCGCCGGCCAAAGCCCACTCCACTTGGCCCTGGCGGATCATCTCGTAGGCAAGCCCAATCGCATGGGTGCTCGCTGCGCAGGCGGTGACCACCCCAAAGCTCGGGCCTTTGATCCCAAACTCGATGGAAATTTCCGCAGCCGGAGCGTTGGGCATCATGAGGGGGATCAAGAACGGAGAAACCCTCTCCGGCCCGCGGTTCAAAAACGAAGCATGGTTTTCCAAAAGGATCTCTAGGGCGCCAATCCCCGTCCCCACCACCACCGCTCCGCCGCCGTCCGGAGAAAATTTCGCTTCTTCTTGGGCGAGTTTTGCGGCCACAATGGCCATTTGGGATGTGCGGCCCAGGCGCTTGGCGCGCTTTGGGGGAAGGAAAGCCAAGGGATCGAAACCATCGCAGGGTGCGGCCACTTTCGCTTCGATTCCGGTGAGGTCGAGGTCGCGATCCACGCGGCGGATGGCCACCCGGCTTTCCCGCAACCCTTGAAAAAACGCATCTTTTCCAATTCCCAGCGGGCTCACTATCCCAAAACCGCTCACGAAAACCCTAGCCATGATGGATCTCTTCAGCCACCAGCGTTAACCGGTTGTCCAGAACCTGGAGTACGCCCCTGCGCACCAAGAAAGTTTTTTCCTCGCCGGGGAGCTGAACCCGAAGCGGGCTTTCGGAAAGGAAAAACACCGCCGGTGCGTGCTTAGGAAGAATCCCGAACCATCCCACCGGGCTTTTCGCGTAGACCGCGAGCACTTCCCCGGAGAAGACCAGCTTTTCGCAAGAGATTATGCGAAGCTCCACGGCGGGAAATATAGCTTTTGGGAGGTCAGCGGGCCACCTGAAAAGCTCGAAAGCTCTCGACGAGGGAGTCAATGGTTTGAAAGTCTTCAGGCGGGATTTTTAGGCGCAGAAGGCCGGAAAGGGGAAGGCGGAGGAGGGCATCCATAGTGTGCCAAATGCGGGGCGGGACCTCTTCTCCTTCCCCGCCGCAGGCGCGGCAAAGGAGGCCTCCCCGCTCCGCTGACCACGTCAAATCCTCCGTTCTCCCGCAGGAAAGGCAGCCGCTTAGGATCGGCCGGTACCCCAAAAGGGAAAGGAAACGCAGGCGATAGGCGCGCAGAAGTACCGCAGGATTTCCTCCGCCCTCGAGAGCCAAAAGGAAGCTTAGGGTGAGACGAAAAGGCCGGGGATCCGGGTTCTCCTGGGGCACCAGCTCTAGCGCCCAACGGGCAAGGGAAAGCCCAGCCTCGAGGCGCTCCAAATCCTTGCGCATCCCCAAGAAGCTTTGGATCAGGGAAGCTTCCCGCAAAAGGTGCAATCCGGAACGGCGCCGGTAGTACACCACCTCCACGAGGTTCAAAAGGTCTAACACGGCTCCGCTTGTCCTCTCCATCCTCCGGGCACCCTTGGCCAAGATCTCCAGCCTTCCGCGCTTTTCCGAAAGGAGGGACACCAAACGGTCGGTTTCCGCGAAATCTTGGGTACGCAGGACGATCCCGCGATCGCGGAGGAGTTCGGCCAAGGCTAATCCGGCGCGCCCGCGAGGATCTCAAGGGACCGGGAGGCGCCGATGCGGTTGGCGCCGGCTTCCACCATGCGCACCGCGGTGGCGTAATCGCGGATCCCTCCGGCTGCTTTCACCCCCATGGTGGGTCCTACGGTTTTCCGAAGGAGGGCCACATCCTCAGGGGTGGCCCCTCCCGGGCCGAATCCCGTGGAGGTTTTCACAAAGTCCGCGCCCGCGGCTTTGGCCAGAATGGCGCCCGCCATTTTTTCCTCATCCGTAAGAAGCGCGCACTCCAAGATCACCTTGAGGACAATGGGCCGGGCCGCTTTGGCCGTGGCCTCCCGCACCGCCCGGATTTCCGAAAAAACGTAGGCATAATCCCCGCTTTTCAGGGCCGGAACATGGATCACCATGTCCACCTCGTCCGCCCCTTCCTCCACAGCGAGCCGGGCCTCCAAGGCCTTCACCTCGGGCTTGTGTTGGCCATGGGGGAAGCCCACCACGGTGCACACTTTGACGCCGCTATCGCGGAGGATCTGCCGGGCCAAGGAAACAAAAGTTGAGGGAATGCACACGGCATAGAACTTGTTTTGGATCGCCTCTTGGCAGAGTTTCTCCACCCTCCCTTTGTCCACATCTGGGCCAAGGGCGGTATGGTCGATGATCCGCGCGAGCTCAATTCTCCGCATTGTTCCTCCTCAGAGCTTCCAGGTGCGGCTCCAGGTGCAGGAGCGCAGGAGTCGGTCCCAGTTAATCTCCACTCCCAAACCCGGTCGTTTCGGAACGGGAATGAACCCATGGTGGAGCTCAAAGGGCGGGTCAGCAATATCCTCGCGGAAATAGCGTTTTGTCGCGGAAATATCGTTGGGAAGGGTAAAGCCAGGGAGAGTCGCGAGATGAACATTCAGCGCTCGGCCAATTCCCGTTTCCAACATTCCGCCGCACCAAAGGGGAATCCTTTTGGCCATGGCCATCTCGTGGATTTTGAGGGTCTCCGTAATTCCGCCCACGCGGCCCTGCTTCACATTGATGATGCGGCAAGCGGAAAGCTCCAGGGCTTCCCAAGCGCGATGGGCCGAATCGATGGATTCATCGAGGCAAATGGGGGTGGAAAGCATCTGGCCCAGCCGGGCGTGCTCCAAAAGGTCATCAAAACCGAGGGGTTGCTCGAGCATGAGGAGGTTCAGGCGATCCAATTCCCGCAAAGTTTCCCAATCCTCGGATTTGTAAGCTGCGTTGGCATCGACAGAGAGAAGCACATCCGGGAATTTTTCGCGTACCGCCCGCACTGGCTCCAAATCCCATCCGGGCTTGATTTTGAGCTTGATCCTTTGGTAGCCCTCGGCGAGGAACTGCTCCACCGTGGAAAGGAGGGTCGGGATATCCGGCTGGATTCCTACGCTTACTCCCGCGGGAACCTCTTCTTTGGTTCCCCCGAGCACCTGGTACAGCGGTTTTTTCTGGGCACGGGCGAAGATATCCCAAACGGCCGCCTCCACCGCGGCTTTGGCCATGGGATGCCCCCGGATCACGGAAAAAAGCCGAGGAAGCTCGCTTGGATGCGCTACCGTTTTATGGCTTGCCAAAAGTGGCCGGATATGTTCGGAGATAACATAGCGCGCGGTTTCCACGGTTTCCGGGGAGTACCAGGGCCCGGAGCCGGCCACGCATTCGCCCCAGCCCATGATCCCATCGGCGGTGAGGGAAACCAAGAGGGCTTGTTTGGTCCGCTCCTCCCCAAAACTCGTGACAAACGGGGAAACTAAGGGGAGCTCCACCAAGAACAAAGACATCCGCTCCAGTTTGATCATGGCCGGCTCAACACCTCCATAAGCTCCGCGCGCTCCAAAACCAAAAAGCTCCGCTCGCCCTCGCGGAAGAGTCCTGTGACCAAATAGCCTTCTTCCAAATAGGGAGAGAGGAATTTTCGGCATTCCGTACGCCAAGCTTTGGCCACTTCCAGGTTTTCCCGCTTCAATGCCTGAAGATCGTGGGGGATCTCAAAGAGAAGAAACGGAGCCTGAAGCCCAAGCCTTCCGCCCGCGGGCGCTCTCCCTCCGGAAAGAAGCCGTTGCGTGCGATTGATTACCTCCGCTTGGGAAAGGTGAAACTGAGGAGGCCGTTCCTCGCGGACCCTCGTTTCCACGCGTACGGAGGAAAGATACCACTCGCATAAAAACCGGTCTCCGGGAAGGCCGCGGTTTCGCTCATCCCGCATTTCCTCCCCAAAATAATTGGGAATGTAGCGGCGCACGATCCCCCCGAGCTTATTCAGGTTGAAATGGGCATTGCGGGACTCGAGAGGGTCAAAGGTCCAGGTGATGAGGCCAATCCCCTGGCGAAGAACGTGCTCGCGCTGAGCGAGTTTTAGTTTTTGGCCGATGCCTTTGTCTTGAAAGCCCGGCTTCACCGCGGTCATGAGGGAGTGGTGGCGGAGGGTGTTTCCCTCCCAGAGGCCGGGGACGGAGAGGGAAAAGCCGAGCATTTCCCGGCCGGGCCCAATCCCATCGAACGCGCCCAGAAGGAGCCCGCCGGCTTGGACGAGCATGTGGAGGAGATGGTCAGGGACAACAGCCAAATCCGGAAATCCCCAGACTTCTTTTTGCAGGCGCTCGCAGGCCCGGTACCCGGGAAAATCGGAAACGGGCTCGATCACCACCTCCATCGGGCCCGAGTATATCAGTCGCCGGTGAGGCGAGCGATCTCCGCCTCGTCCTCCGTCCACTTCGGCCTCACCCGCACCTGGAGGGAGAGGAAAATTTTCTTTCCCAGCATGGCTTCAAGCTCCAGGCGCGCAAGCCTCCCGATCTCTTTGAGCTTTTGCCCGCCACTTCCGATCACAATCCCCTTTTGCGAGTCCTTTGCCACATAAATCGTGGCGTAGATCTCGATGAGGGGCTTATCTTCGCGCTCGCGGATTTCCTCCACCACCACCGCGGTGGAATAAGGGATTTCCTGGTAGGTGAGGTGGAAAATTTTTTCGCGGATGATCTCGGCCACAATGAACTCCAGGGGGCGATCCGTGGGAAGGGGGAAATCCGGAGGGAAAAGGGGCTCGCCCTCAGGAAGGTGATGAATGATCACCTGTAGCGCCCGATCCAAATTCGTCCCCTTTTTGGCGGAAATCGGGACAAGATCGTTAAAGATCCCTAGGCGATCATAGGCCAGAAGGGTTTCGGGAAGTTCGTTGCCTTTCGCAAGATCGATCTTGTTCACGAGGAGCACTTTTGGGCAGGGAAGGCTCTGGATGCGGGGAAGCACGGTTTCGTCGTACTCGTCCACTTTTCCTGTGGGCTCCACCATGTACACAAGCTCATCCACGCCCGCCAGGGCCCGAAAGGCTTCCTTAAGAAGATGGGCGGAGAGCTTGTTCACCGGCTGATGAAGGCCCGGGGTGTCCACGAACACCACCTGGGCGTTTTCCGCGTTGTAGATGCAACGGATGCGGTTTCGCGTGGTTTGCGGCCGGTCCGATACAATCACGACTTTTCTCCCCATCACAGCGTTGATGAACGAAGATTTTCCCACGTTGGTTTTGCCCACCACCGCCACCGTTCCCGCTTTAAAGGCCATAGTCTTCCATTCCCCCCTTTTTGATGAGCTCGGCGATTTGTCCGAGGACCGGGCTTAGGTCCTGATCCTCGCCGGGAGGCGGGATTATCTCCGAAAGCTTTGCGTAAATCTTCTTTGTGGCGGGCGAAATTTTTTCTTCGCCCAAAAGGCCAATAGCCCACCGGGCCGCGACCGCCTCTAGGGCCACCTGATGGGCCACGTTTTCCAAAATGCGCCAAGTCTTCCAGGCCGATGTCGCTCCCATGGAGTTGAAATCCTCTTTTCCTCCGGAGGTGGGGATCGTGTCCACGGCTGCTGGATGCGCGAGGACTTTGTTTTCCGCGCTCAGGGCGGCGGCGGTGTACTGGAGGAGCATGAGCCCGGAGCTTCGGCCTGGAGTTTGCGCCAAAAACGGAGGAAGGCCGCGCTCCGAGGAAGTAAGAAGAAGGTTCAGCCTGCGCTCACAGGAATTTCCCAAAATGGCTAAAGCCATACCGAGCTTCTCTGCAGCCACGGCGAGAACCTGACCGTGGAAATTTCCGCCGCACAAGACCTCGCCCTCGGGCAAAACCACGGGATTATCCGTAGCCGAGTTCATCTCGATGGAGAGCGTCTTCCCCACATCTTCCAGAACTTCCCAAACTGGCCCGAGGATCTGGGGAAGACACCGCAAGGAATAAGGATCCTGAACATCATCCTCGAAGGTATCGGTCAGCCTGCTTTGGAAAAGAAGGTCCCGCAGGCGCTCGGCGACTTTGATTTGGCCGGGATGGGGACGGAGCTGGTGCAAACGGGGATCCAAAGGTTGCGTGCTTCCCCGCAGGGCCTGGAAGGAAAGGGCCGCGATCCCCAGTGCCCCATGGAAAACCCGTCGGGCCCAAACCCAGGTGCAAAAAAGGAGGGAAAGCATGGCCGAAGTGCCGTTCAAAAGCGCCAAACCTTCTTTTGGGAAAAGCTCAGGTAGGGGGGAAAGGCCAGCCCGCCGCAGGGCCTCTCCTCCGGGCAATTCCTCTCCCAAATAGCGGGCCCGACCCTCGCCCACCAAAACCAGCGCTAAATGCGCTAAGGGAACGAGATCTCCGGAGGCGCCCACGGAACCTTGCTCGGGAATCACCGGATAGACGCGGCGATTGAGCATTTCCCGAAGGAGTTCCACGATCTCCCGGCGCACCCCGGATGCGCCCTGGAGGAAAGAATTCAAACGAAAAAGGAGGATCCCGCGGACGATCGGGTCAGGAAGCGGTTTCCCCACGCCGGTTGCGTGGGAGCGGATCAAATTGAGTTGGAGGGTTTTAAGCTCCTCGTCGGGGATGCGCACGCGGGATAGGGCGCCAAAGCCCGTGTTCACCCCGTAAACCGGCTTTCCCTCCCGCAGCACCTCCAAAAGGGCCCGATGGGAGGCATCCACCTTCGCCAGGGACTCCGGGGAGATCGTGATGGGCTTTTCCTCCAAAATGATGGCCTCCGCCTTTTCCAGGGACAAATGTCCATCGAGCGCGATCACAAAAACGAGTATAGCCTCCGTTTGCATGCGCTCCCAATTTCCGTCAACATATCTGCCCATGGATCTTCTCCTCTTTGGCATCGGCGAATTGGCGACACCGCAAGGGGAAAAGGCGCGGGCTGGGGAAGAGCAGGGCTTCGTACACGTTTTGCACGATGCCTATGTTTTGGTCCGGAACGGCCTCATTGAAAAAGTTGGGCAAGGTTTTCCTCCAAGCTTTTCCGGTCCAAGACTTGATTGTGGCGGGCGTTGCGTAACCCCGGGGCTTGTGGACCCTCATACCCACGCCGTGTTCGCGGGAAATCGCGTCCAGGAATTTCTCGCCCGAGCTCAAGGCCAAAAGTACACGGGGGGCGGGATTCTCACCACCGTTTATGCCACGAAAGCCGCGAGCGAAGAGGAACTTGTGGCGCAGGCTAAGCCCCGGCTTCTCCGCATGCTTGCCCAAGGGGTGACCACGGTAGAGATCAAATCCGGATATGGTCTCTCCCTTCCCGACGAGCTCAAAATCCTTCGGGTCGTGCGGCGCCTTGGGCAAGAGCTTCCCCTCACCCTCGTTCCCACCTTTATGGGAGCCCACGCTTTTCCGCCGGAGCTTCCTCGCGAGGCATACATCCGCTTGATTGTGGAGGAGATGATCCCCGCCGTGGCGAAAGAAAAACTCGCTTCCTTTTGCGACGTGTTCTGCGACCGAGGTTTTTACACGGTGGAGGAGGCGAGGGAAATTCTTCTTACGGCTAAAGAGTACGGGCTTGGCTTGAAGATCCATGCCGATGAGCTGGCCTATGTGGGCGCGGCGGAGCTCGCCGGAGAACTTCGCGCTGCCTCTGCGGAGCATCTTCTCCACGTTTCGGAGGCGGGGATCGCGGCCCTGGCGCGAGCGGGCACGGTGGCCGTTCTTCTTCCGGGAACAGCGTTTGTTTTGGATGAGCCCTTTCCTCCTGCGCGGAAACTCATGGAGGCCGGGGTTCCTGTGGCCTTGGGCACGGACTTCAATCCCGGATCCTGTCCCCTTGCCTCTTTGCCCTGGGTCATGAGCCTTGCCGTTTTGAAGCTCAAGATGACCCCGGAGGAGGTGCTCACCGCGGTCACTTTGAATGCCGCGGCAGCCCTAGGATTGGCGGAAGAGCTGGGCACCCTGGAGCCGGGGAAGAGGGCGGACCTTGTGGTTTGGGATGTCCAGAGCTTTCAGGAGATCCCCTACTGGATGGGCCAAAACCTCGTTTGGGC
>CAZQXP010000002.1:0-45755 GCA_964597525.1 uncultured Thermotogaceae bacterium
GAAACGTTGAGCGACTCCGTAAACCCAAACATCGGGATGCGAAACGTTCCATCACATTGAGCCAAAATTTCCGGACCTAAACCCTCATTTTCGTTTCCGAACACCAAGGCCAAGGGAGCATCTACGGGAAGCTCCTCTAGCACCGAATCTCCATTGGGCGTGGCCGCAAAAATTCGGAACCCCCGCGCCTTCAGCTCCTGAAACGCCGGCTCAGCCCGGCGGAACCGCCTCACCCGAATCCACCGCTCCGCGCCCTGGGTCACTTTGGGCGAGGGATGAAACGGAAAATCCTCTTCGATTACAAATACCTCAAGAATTCCTAAAGCTTCGCATGTGCGCAGGATGGCCGAGGCATTGTGCGGGTTTTCCAAGTTCACACAGACCGGAACGATGCTCCCTAGGCGGGCGTTTAGGATCACTTGGAGTTTCTCTTTGCCCTTCACAAAAGAAAAAGGGGCGAGTTTCCTCGCCCCTTAGAACTCTTCCTCGTCGAAGTCGTCCTGAAAATCGAGAACCTCCTCGAGCTCGAGAGGGTCCTCCTCCACTACTTCCAGGACGGCCCCGCACTCCGGGCAGGTGATACGCCGCCCAAAAACTGCCTCCGCCTTACTCAGACGGAGCTCTGCCTCACAAACCGGACAAGTCGCCCTGGGCATGTTGACCCTCACTTGGAGGGTTTCCCCGGCTGGCTCGGCTGCTTAGGCTTCTTCTCCTTAAGCAGCATTCCGACCACCCCCTTTTAGCCATCCTGCTCGGGATAGCCGGCGAAGTTTAGGATGCCCGTTTTGACTTGTCAAACCAAGCTTTGGGCTAAAATCTGCACCCATGCTTTACTTTTTGTTGATCCTTGCCGGCGTTGGTGTCGGGCTTCTTGGCTCTTTACTGGGAATTGGAGGCGGGATCTTCATGGTGCCCCTTTTGCTTTTGAGCGGCCTTGTGGCCACTGCCCAGGAGGCTACAGGCACAAGCATTGTGGGGGTTCTGGCCACGGGGATTTCCGGGTTCTTGGGGTACCTCCTGCGCCGAAAGAACCCGGGCACGGTAGGTCTAGCCCTAATTCCCGGGGCTTTGGGCGGAAGCTATCTCGGCGCTTTTCTTGCGGGAAAAATCCCCTCGGATAGTCTCGCCCTGGTTTTCGGGATCTTTCTTCTCTACCCGGCCACCGTGCTCCTTTTGGGAAAGGAACCAAGGGAACTGGTGCAAAAGACATCCGGAAAGCGCTTCTTAGCGCTTTGGGGGCTTTTTGTGGGCCTTTTGGCGGGCACAGCGAGCAGCCTTTTGGGAATTGGCGGCGGGGTCGTCATGGTCCCCGCGCTCCTTTGGCTTGGGCTTCCCATGGTTTCCGCGGTGGCGGCGAGCCTCTTGGTGATGGTGCCCACCGCCGCCCTCGCCACGGCCCTCCACGCTCTGGCCGGCCGAACGCATTGGGAGCTCGCCCTGCCCCTGGCGGCAGGGATTCTCGTGGGAGGGCAACTGGGGCCGGCCTTGGCCGTGCGCCTGCCCCAGCGCACCCTTCGCCGCCTCTTCTCCCTCGTTCTTTTTTACGCCGCAGCCAACATGATCCACCGCGGGCTCGGCTACTGAATCCCCAAGGCAAAGAGGACGATGCGCAAAACCATGAGAGCCCAGCCGATGACCACAATGAGCCAAATGACCTTCCGCGCGGCAGCAACGAGGTTGAAGATCAACAGGACCAAGGTTAAAAGGCCGAGGTAGCCCAAAGGACCCACAAAATCCTCGCCGAGGGCGCGATTGGCAGGAAGGAAGTAATTGATGAGCTTGACCAATCCTTGCCCCAGCAGGATCGCCGCGGACTGAAAAAAGCCCAAAACCGAGTCCCAGGAAAAGCCGCCATTCGCCTGCCCTAAAAGCATCATTCCCTCACCCGGCAATATACGCTTTCCGGCAAAAGAAAAGGGCGCCGCATGGGCGGCGCCCAGGAGACAAAGGTTTTTCCCTAGTCCTTGTCCTCCGCCTCTTCCACAGCGTCCTCGATCTTTTCGATGAGGTCTGTGACCCGCTCGAAGGCAGACTCCAGCTCCTCCCGAACCATCGAGAGTTCGGAAAGGAGCGGCTTGATCTTGTCGATGAGCTCTTTCTTCGTCACGTAGGCCATAGACCACCTCCTACCCAAAATTTTAAACGATTCGGTCGAGGATAAGAGGTTGTGCCTCAGGTTTTTCGGGACCAATGTGGAAGGCTTCCCTCACGAGCTTCTCCGCCTCCGAGGCACGCTCCGGCCGCCCCACGTGCAGGCGGGCCAGAGGGTCACCTTTGCCCACGGAATCGCCCACTTTGGCCAAGAGCTCCACCCCGGCTTCGGGAAGAACTTTTTGTCCCTTAACTTCGCGACCTGCGCCCAAAAGCCCTGCGGCAACCCCTATGGCGCGAGCGGAAATCTTTTGGACGTACCCGCTTTCCTGGGCCTTAACTTCGATCACTTCCTTGGCGCGGGGGAGGAGGTCGGGGGTTTCCACGGCCCGGAGGTCGCCGCCCTGCGCCGCCACAAGCTCCCGGAATTTCTCCCAGGCTTTCCCGCTTTCGATGAGCCGCCAAAGTTTTTCCCTGCCGCTTTCCGGGGTCTTTGCTTCCCCGGAGAGGATGAGGAGTTCAGCGCCCAAGGCCAACACCACTTCCCGCAGATCCGGGGGTCCCTCACCCCGCAGGACCTCGATGGCCTGCTTGACCTCCAAAGCATTCCCGGCCATGCGGCCCAAGGGCTGATCCATGGCGGTGATGAGGGCAGCGAATTTTTTGCCGAGCTTATTCCCCACGCGCACAAGCGTTTCCGCAAGCTTTTTGGCCTCGGGGAAGGTGCGCATGAACGCGCCATCACCGCATTTCACGTCCAAAACGATGACATCCGCTCCGCCTGCGATCTTTTTGGAAAGAACCGAGGCGGCGATCAGAGGGAGGGAGGAAACCGTTCCCGTCACATCCCGAAGCTCGTAGATCATGCGGTCTGCGGGAACGAGCTCAGCGGTGTGGTCCGCGATGACCGCACCCACCCGTTTGGCCTGTTCCACGATTTCCGAAAGGGAAAGTTCGGTGCGCACACCCGGTATCGATTCGAATTTATCGATGGTGCCGCCGGTGTGGCCCAGGGCCCGGCCGGAAAGCTTGGCCATGACAAGCCCAGCAGCGGCCATGAGGGGAACAAGGACCAATGTCACGGTGTCGCCCACCCCTCCGGTAGAATGCTTGTCCACTTTGATGCCGGGGATGGAGGAGAGGTCGATTCTTTCCCCGCTTTCCACCATGGCCTGGGTGAGGGCCACCGTCTCCTCCTCGGTCATGCCCCGCAAGTACACGGCCATGAGGAACGCGGCCATTTGGTAATCCGGGATTTTTCCAGCCACATAGCCGTGCACGAACCACCGGATCTCCTCGGGGCTGAGCTCGTTTCCATCCCTTTTCTTTTCGATCACATCCACCGCGCGCATTGCACAAAATTGTAACGCTTCGCGAAGCTTTGTTAACATCGCGCCTGTGGAGAGGCTCATTGGGGTAGATATCGGTGGAACCCGCACGAGAGTAGGTGCGGTCTTTTCGGAAAAAATTTTGGCCCGCCGGATTTTTCCCACCCGAGGGCTTCCGGAGCTTCGGGACGCCATCGAAAAAATCCTCGAAGAGGTGGACTGGGAAAGACCGGACGCCATAGGCGTGGGGGCACCGGCTCCCATGGACATGCGGCGCGGCCTTATCCTTCACGCCCCGAATCTCCCTCATTGGAACGGTGTAAACGTGGTGGAGGAGCTCCGCGCTGCGTTCGGCTGCCCCGTCTTCCTCGGAAACGATGCGAATTGTGCGGCCTTGGGAGAGCTCGTCTTCGGCTGGAAAGCCCAAAATTTCCTCTACGTAACCTGGTCTACAGGCATTGGCGGGGGGATTGTGGCGGGAGGAGAAGTGGTGTGGGGGGCGACCGGGCAGGCTGGGGAGATCGGACATATTCCCATTCGCCCGGAGGGCCCTCGTTGCCGGTGTGGAAAAATAGGATGTCTTGAGGCCCTGGCCGGAGGAGCGGGACTGAGCGACCGGGCCTTCGAGCTCCTGGGCGAACGGATTCCCGCTGAAGAAATCGTTGAACGCGCCCAAAAAGGAGAGGCTTCCTTGTTAAACCTCGTGGAGGAGGCGTGCAAGGCGATGGGGCAGGCCCTGGCCATCGCCGCCGAGCTTTTGGAACCGGAGATGATCATCCTCGGCGGCGGGTTCACCGCTTCTTGGGAGTTCCTGGGACCACGGGTGGTGGCAGCCCTAAATTCCCTGAGCCGCGTGCGACCACGGGTGGAGCTCACAAAACTTGGGGATGATGTGGGCCTTTTGGGCGCGGCTGCCTTGCCCTTACACTTTCCGCGGCTTTAGAAAGTCGTCGTAACTTCAGCCCCAAGTTGGGTCATCTGCCCCCAAACGAAAAGAAAGGAAGCAGAGGCGGTCCAGTTCCCTTGGGAAACGTTGGTCCTGAGCCCAAAATTTCCTGAGCTTCCAAGCCAAGCTCGAAAGCTTTTTCCCTCTTGGGAATACATAATCGTTTGCGTTTGCGACGGTTTTGGCCAAATCTGAAACGACGAATTGAGCGCCCAAGGGGCTCTTCCCGTGGAGATTTCCCAGGAGACCGCACTGGAAAGGGTTAAGGAAAGCGGGCCATAACGTAGCTTTAAACTTAGCTCCCAAGGAGAAGGCCCGCTTATGTAGGCCTCCCCGGAAAAGTCATCCTTCTCGATCCCGAGCACTCCCCAAGCCAAAAAGATCGTGGTTGGTGCCAGATTGAGCGCAGCCCACCCCGATTTGGTCCCCACCTGCCCCAAAAGTGTGAAATCGCCCACGCGGATATTTCCTTTGGCCGATCCGCCCAGGAAAAGATCGATCCGACCCGCTCCCAGGGCGTTCAGTTCCAGAGCTCCCAGAAATGGTCCCGCGCTTGCACTTAGCTTCAGGCCCGCCATCTGAAAGCGCACAGGAAAAAGGGAAAGCTCCGCCCGACCGGCAAGGTTAAAGAAGGAGATCTCCCGCGCTTCGGAAATCCACAAGCTTCCCGCGGGTTCTGGTCCCCCCAGACGCAGACCCACTTCGCCGGCGGAGGCCCAACAAAAGAAAAGAGCAAGAACAAGGATCATCCCACCTCCAAGGCCTTGGCCACGGAAAAAACAGCGCGCTTCACCGCAGGCGTGCGGAAGGGAACGCTCGCGCTATCGAGCTGGACCAAAAGGCCCTCATCGTGTTCGGAAACGACGATGAAGAAATGCTGGGAAAAACCGCGATCAGAGGAAAAGGTGCGAAGGAGCGCGGTATGGCCTTCCGGAGAAAGAAAAACTTCCTTCACTACGAACGCCCCTTCAGACCAGACCTCCTTTAGCCCGGAAAGCGCGCGGAGCTTTTCCGCACAAAACTTCACCGGCACTTTGGCATGGGGCATAGCTCCCTCGGCGATGCGCTTAACTTTACCTGGAGTTGGGGAAGAGGCGACCAGGCCCCAAATGGAAAGCCCGCGGGAACGCCATTTCCGCTCGTAGCGCGTCCCCGGCCCGCCTTCGGAAAGAGGGAAAGGGCCCTGGACCCTAAGGCCTGCCTCGGAAAGTTTCCCCGCGGCCTCCTCAGCATACCACAGGGCATCGGTGACGAGGTGAAATTCGCCTTGGGGGAGGAGCACCGCTCTCAGGGTTTGGGCGAAATCCTCGTCCACCAACCGCCGCTCCGCGTGCCGGCTTTTCGGCCAGGGACAGGGGAAATTCACGTATACTCTTGTCACGCTCCCGTCTGGGAAAAGCTCCCGAAGCCCAAATTTTCCGTCCAAAAGGGCGAGCCGCACATTCCGTATTCCGCTTTGGCCAAGCTTCCTCCCCGTTTTTACGATGCAGGTGAGGCTTGTCTCAAAGCCCACCCAATCCCACTCCGCATGGTTTTTTGCCATCTCCACGAGAAATTCACCGTTTCCAAAACCGATTTCTACAGCCAAAGGGGCCCTGCGGCCGAAAATCTCTTCCCAACGGGGCGGAAGCTCCGCAAAAAAGGCCGGCTGAAGAAGGTACCGCGTGAATTCCATGGTTCACAAAAGATAGCCTAAACTTCGGAGGGCATGGGAGGCCGTTTCATCGATGCGGAAGTGGAGGTTTTCTTCCGGGAAAAACCCGGCCCGCCCGCCGGGTTCCGCTGGGAGGGGAAGGAATACCGGATCGTGGAAATCCTGGAATTCCGAAGAGAACTGGATTTCAAGAGATCTTGGTGGCGAAGGAGGCATCGGGACTGGTACAAGGTGCGTACTTCCGATGGCCGCATCTTTGAACTCTATTTTCACCGCGGGCCCGGCCGAAGATACTGGGTCCTCCTCCGGGAGCTATAGGTCAAATTCGGCCACGAGGAAAGTGTGGTCGGAAGGCTTTTCCGCCCGACGCGCCTCACGATCAATCCAAGCCCGCACGGACTTTTCCGCCAGAGGAGGCGTAGCCCAAATGTGATCCACCCGCCAGCCCAAGTTCCTCTCCAAGGCCCTGGGAACCCGGTAATCCCAAAACGTGTACTGCCCGGGTTCATTGGGATGATGCTTGCGGAAAACATCCACAAATCCCCATTTGCGGATTTCCTCCAAATCTTTCCGCACCAATGGGTGAAAATCCACGTGATTGCGAAGTTTATCGGGGCTATGGACATCGATTTCCTCAGGAGCCACGTTGAAATCCCCGCACCAGAGGAGGGGCTCTTTGGGTGAGTAATGGCGGGCAAAGAATTCCCGCAGACGCCTCAGCCACTCCAGCTTATACTGAAACATGGGCGAATCCACGGATTGGCCCTGAGGAACGTACGTGTTCACGATGGGAATCCCACGGACTTTGAGGGCAATGAGGCGATCCTCATCCTTGGGATCGTCATCTAAGCCGAAGCGCACTTCCTTAGGCTCTTCCTTTGTGACCACCGCTACGCCTGCCTGGCCCTTGTACCCCCGAAACACCACGTGGTAGCCCGCCTCTTGGAAGGCGCCTGCGGGAAATTCCGCGTCGGGCGTTTTCGTTTCCTGAAGGCACAGGACGTCCGGTTTTTCCCGGGAAAGCCAGGAAAGAACCAGAGGAAGGCGGCTGCGGATGGAATTGCAGTTGTAGGTGGCCACTTTGAATAAAGCCATAACCACCTCCAGCGAATTCTACCCCTCCAAAAGCTCGCGGTAGAACTCCGGACGCCGGTCGCGAAAAAGGTGGTTTAGGGGCGTAAGGTGCTTATCCTCGGCCTCGGCCGGATTAATTTCCACGACCACAGTTTCCTCCGTTTCCTTTCCTGCAGAGACCAGGATCTCGCCTTTGGGGGAGACGATTTGGGACATCCCGGTGAAGGTGAGGGTGGGTTCAGCGCGGGCCTCCGTCCCCACACGATTCGCGGTCACCGCGAATACCCGGTTTTCCAGGGCCCGCACCCGCATGGTGAGTTGTCCAAGACCAGGGAGGACAAAATTCGCCGGATGCGCGAGGATCCAAGCGCCTTTGAGGGCCAAAACCCTTGCCGCCTCCGGAAACATATGGTCATAACAGATCATGACGCCCACGGGAACGTTTTTGATTTTGAAGACCGAAAAGGGCAAATTTCCCGGCGAAAACCAGCGGCGTTCCTGGAAAAAGAGGTGCACTTTCCGGTACACACCGAGAACACCTTCTGGACCGAGGACCGCCGCGGAATTGTAGAAGTTCTCGCCGTCCCTTTCGGCAAACCCCAAGACCAAGTAAGTTTGTTTTTCACGGGCAAGTCTCAGTAGCTTTTGGATGCTCGGCCCGCCGGGTGCGGGCTCGGCAAGTTCTTCGAGCTCGCTTTTCCCCGTGAATTGGTAGCCGGTCGTGCAAAGCTCGGGCAGGACCCAAAGATCCGCATCCTTCTGGGAAAGGAGTTCCTCGATCCGCTTTACGTTCCACTCCTTCTCCCCGAATTTCGGAGCAAATTGAAGGAATCCTACGCGCATAAGCCGCACTTTAAAACCGTCCAAAAGGGCGCGAAAGGTCAAGGGTCCTCTAAAAAGAGGAAAAGGCTGGTGAAAAGAAGGTTTGTGGCTAGGATTTCGGGTATGGCGGTACGGGTAGGGGAAGAAAGGTTTTCCGAGCTCGTCCAAGAGGCGCTTTCTGAGCTTCCCGTGGCGTTCACGAAGTACTTGCAGGGCTTGGAAATCCAAGTGGAGGACTACCCAGATGATGAAATCATGTTGGAATTGGGCCTGAAGCCCCCTAACTATCCCTTCGGCCTCTACGAGGGCCCGTCCATCCTGGAGACCGACAACCCTCGGGATTTCCCTGGAAGGATCGTGCTTTTCCGCCGTCCCTTGGAGGAGTGGTGCCAGACGGAAGAGGAGCTCCGGGACCAAATCCGCCGCACCGTTTTCCATGAACTTGCGCACCGCTTCGGCTTTTCCGACGAGGAAATGTTCGAGGAGCTCCGCGCCGGCGCGGGCTTCCCTTGGAAAGAAGAGGAACGCCGCAAAGAAGCGGAGCGCTACTTGAGCCAAGCCGAACACGACCTTCGAGGGGCCGAGCTCCTCTTTGAGAAAGGCGTCTTCGATTGGGCTTTAGAAATCGCGCTAACCAGCGTCTGGCGGAGTCTCTTTGCCTTCCTTGTGAAAACCGGAGAGGACCCAGAGGCGATCGCGGAGGAGGATATCCCCAAACTTTGGACGCGCGCGGCCCGACACGATCCCCGCTTCCTCAGCCTTCGGGAACTTTTGAGGCTCGAGCGTATTACCGTGGACATGGGGGAGCCGGGCCTTCCGCCGCCCAAGGAAAGGGTGGGGGAAAAGCAAGCCCAAGCGGCTCTGCGCGCGGCAAAGAAGATTTTTGAACTCGCCAGAGGTGATGGGGATGGAAAGATTTGAAACGAAGGTTGGGGAAACCAAACTCGTTTTGGTGCAAGGGGATATCACGAAGCAGGAGGTGGAGGCCATTGTAAACGCGGCCAATCCTGACCTCACCCCAGGAGGAGGGGTCTCCGGCGCCATTCACCGCGCCGGCGGACCCAAGGTTACCGAAGAAGCCGCGAAAATCCGAAGGGAACGCGGTCCTCTTCCCACAGGAGAAGCCGTTCTCACCACCGGAGGCAACCTCCTGGCCCGCTACGTTATCCACACCGTTGGCCCCATCTGGCGGGGCGGGAACCAAGGGGAGCCGGAGCTTTTGGCCAAAGCTTACCACTCCTCCCTGAGAGTCGCTTTGGAGCACGGCATTCAAACCATCGCTTTTCCCAGCATTTCCACGGGGGCCTATGGTTACCCGGTGGAAAAAGCTTCCCGAATAGCTATTCAAGCTGTCCGGGATTTCCTTTTGGCGAACCCAGGGAAGCTTAGTGAAGTGCGGTTCGTTCTTTTTTCCGCGGCGGACTTCGCGGCGTATCGCGCCGCAGTAAAGGACGTATTGGGCGTATAATTTCGCCCCATGGACACTATCCGGATTGGAAGACCCCGGGAGAGCGTCCAGGCCCTTTTCCCCGATGGCCGAATCCTGGAGGGCCCGGTGGGGACGAAGCTTGGAGAGTTCGTGGCCGCGGCCTATCCGGACCCCACCGTCCCCGCTGTCGCTGCCCTGGTGGACGGAGAGCTGCGGGAGCTTTCCGAGCCCCTTCGGCGCGATGCGGAAATTCGCCCCATCTTCATGACGGACTCCGAAGGGATCCGCATTTACACGCGCTCCCTAAGCTTCCTTCTTGCCGCCGCGGTGTTTGAGCTCTTCCCAGAGGCTAGACTCATCATCGATCACTCCGTCCCCTTCGGTGGGTACTACTGCCGCATTACAGGCCGGCCGCCTTTTTCCTCCGAGGAGCTTTCCCGCCTGGAAGCGCTCATGCGCGAGTGGGTCGAGAAAAACATCCCCATCGAAAAGGATCTCCTCCCCGTTTCCGAGGCCGCGCGAATTCTCCGCGCCCAAGGACTGCCAAGAAAAGCCGAGCTCCTTTTGGAGCAGGATGCCGCACAAATTCCGCTTTATCGTCTTGGAAACTTCCGGGAATACCTGTTTGGGCCCATGGTGCCCTCTACGGGCTACCTTCGATATTTCCGGCTGCACCCGTATCATGACGGCTTCATCCTCCAATTTCCCCGCAGGGAAAAGCCTACCGAACTCGCGCCGGTAGAGGATTACCAACCGCTTTGGCAGGTCTTCGAGGAATACGGGAGGTGGCTCGAGCTCCTCGGGGTCTACGATGTCTGGACGATCAACGAGGCCATCCGTACCGGCCGGATGACCGAAATCATCCTCGTTTCCGAAGCCTTGCATGAGCAGCGCATTGCGCAAATTGCTGAAACTATTGCCGAGCGCCTTCCCAAAATCGTCCTCATTGCGGGCCCCTCCTCTTCGGGGAAAACCACATTTACCAAGAGGCTGGCCATTCAGCTCCTGGCTTTGGGGCTTCGGCCTTATCCCATTTCGCTTGACGATTATTTTCTTCCCCGCGACGAGATGGCCCGCCGGGGCCTTACGGATTTCGACGATATCTCCGCTGTAGACCTTCCTTTCTTCCAGGCCCAAATGGAGGATCTCCTTGCGGGGAAAGAGGTGACCCTCCCCTATTTCGATTTTCCTACAGGGCAGCGGAAAACGGGGCTCAAACTGCGGCTGGATGAGGAAGGCCTTGTGCTCGTGGAAGGATTGCATTGCTTAAATCCCCTGGTTTTGCCGGGGGATTATCAAGGCGAGGTGTTTCGCATTTACGTTTCCGCGCTGACCCAGCTTAACCTGGATGACCACGTGCGGATTTCCACCACCGACACCCGGCTCATTCGCCGGATTGTGCGAGATGCCGCCTTCCGTGGTTATGGGGCTGAGCAGACGCTCGCGCTTTGGGCCAATGTTCGCCGTGGAGAAAAACGCTTCATCTTCCCCTATCAGGGCCAGGCCGATGTGATGTTCAACTCCGCCTTGGTGTATGAGTGGAACGTGCTGCGCTCCCGGGTAGAGCCCCTCCTTTTGCAGGTGCGCCACCCGCGCTTGCGGCTTGAGGCCGAGCGCCTCCTGGCGATTCTGCGGTGGTTTAAGCCTTATCCTGGGGAGGAAGTGCCCGCCACCTCGATTTTGCGGGAGTTCATGGGCGGAGGGATCCTGGCGGCCTATTACCCGAGTCCTTTCGAAAGAGCCACCTGGAGGCGGCAATATGAGCGAGTGGGATAAGCGGTTTAGGAGAATTGAGCCGTGGGTGGGATTCGCCCAAGTTCAAAAGCAGTTCCACACCGGCGGTGCCTTTTTAGTCTCCATAGACAAAAACGGACGACCCAACGCCATGACCATCGGCTGGGGCCTTTTGGGAACGGTTTGGTACCAACCCGTTTTCCTCGTTCTCGTGCGGCCCTCCCGCTATACCCACGGATGCATCGTCCATAGCCAAGCGTTCACGGTGAATGTGCCGTTGGGGAAAATGCAGAAGGAATTGGAATTTTGCGGTGAAAAATCCGGCCGGGAAGTGGATAAGTTCAAGGAGCTTGGGTTGCGCTACGAAATGGGAAAAGAAGTCGCCGTTCCCATCCTTGTGGATTGCGACCTCATTTACGAGTGCCGCGTGATCGGAAGGGTGGACCTCGCTCCCGAGGAAATCCTTTCCCAGGAGGTGCGGGAAAAGTATTACCCGCAAGGCAATCTCCACACCCTATTTTTCGGGGAAATCAAAGCCGCCTGGAAAGCCCGCTGAGGCGCAAAGCCTCCGCTACACCGGAAGCAACCCGCAAGGAGCGCTCGGAAATCTTGAAGGGAATGGAAGGATCGCCCCGGGGGTCGATCTCCACAACCTTCATGCCTTTGGAAACCCGAAGGCCGGTGTGAAGAATGCCGCGGACAACGCCGCACAAGGGAGCCAAAAGCAGGGTATCGTTAATTTGCGCTACCGGCTCGCCAGCCTCCACCACATCGCCCAGAGTGCGGAGGGCACGGAACTCACCGGAATGGGGAGCGCGCACCACCCTCTCCTCCCGAAACCCTTGCACCGCACAGGGAAGATGGGTGGGAGACTCGGCCTGCCCCTCAAGGATTACGCGGCCTAGATCGGGACCGTCCAAGGTTTCGATGACAAAGTGGCAGTCCCGGCCTGCGGTGAAACCCGGTCCCAAGCCGATTACAACGGGCGCCTCATCGATTTTTGTGCCCAGGTTCCTTTTGGCCATGCGGGCATCCACGAGGACATCCGGCCTAAGCACGGGCACGGCCCGGCCTTCCGGCGCAAGAACGGCCACCTCCCCTTTCTCCACGATCTCCAGTGCCTCTTTTGGCGAGGAGACGAAGCGCCCGCGAACCCCTTGGACCTCCCAAGTTCCGCGATAGACAGCCTCGGAGAAAGCCACGGCCCAGCGCAGGGTAGAGGGCTGAGGGAGCTCCGTGTACACGATCTTGTGCCCCAAAGAATAAAGGAGGATTCCTACGGCTGTGCCGATATCGCCGGCCCCGCGGATCAAGACCAGGCTCATTTCTGCCAGGGGATGAACATCCCGCGGCCGGGCCTCCCCAAAATCTCGCCATCCCGATAGACCCACTCCCCGCGGGAAAGAACCCCTACGATCTTCCCCTGCAAAACCCAACCCTCGTAGGGAGAGAAATCCGTAGCCATATGGAGATTTCTCGCCTCGATCTTCCAGGACCCCTGGGGATCGAGAAGAACGAGGTCCGCGTCCGCACCTGGCCGGATCGCCCCCTTCCTTGGCCAGAGACCAAAGGCCTTTGCCGGCCCCTCCGCCAAATACCACGCCAGGTCCTCCAGGCGAAGGATCCCCTGCACGACCCCGAAGTGGTAAAGAAGGGGGAGAAGGGTTTCCACCCCGGGAAGCCCTGAGGGAATGCGCGCCGGCTCGTCCTTAAAGGGGGCCTTTTGAGCCCGGGTGAAAGGGCAATGATCCGTGGCCACCGCTTGAAATGCCCGTTTCCTAAGCCCCTCCCACAGCGCCCGCTGGTCCTCTTTGGTGCGCAGAGGAGGGGTAACGGAGAAGAGGTGTCCATCCGGACGAGCGTAGACGGATTCATCCAAAACGAGGTAATGGGGACAGGTTTCCCCCATGAGGGGCGCGCCCATGCGGCGGCCGCGAAGTAAGGCTTGAAATCCCAAAGCAGAGGAAATGTGAGCGATGTAGGCAGGGCAACCGGTTTCTCGCGAGAGTAAACCCACTTCCATAATGGCCACTTCCTCGCTCAGGCTTGGCCTCGCCCAGGGAAAGGGGCCGCCTTTGGGATCCACAAGCTCATCGGCCTCGGCGTGGATCATGGCCACGCCCCCAATTTCCCGAATGGCCTTCATCGCCACAAAAAGCGTGCCCAGATCTGTCCTTCGTCCGGACTCAGAGTAGGCCAAATAGAACTTAAAGGAACGAAGGCCCAGGTCTTTTACGGCGTAAATTTCGGAGACGCGCTCCTTTTGCCAGCCGATCATCTCCACGTGGAGGCTATAGTCCACAAGGGATTCCCGGGCCTGGGAGAGACGTTTTTCCACGGCGTCCGGAAGGGAGGTCTCCGCGCTTCCCAAGGTGAAATCGATGAAACATGTGACCCCGCCGGCCACAGCCGCCGAGGATCCGCTCACGAAATCGTCCGCGGAGCGCGTTCCCGCCACGGGTAAAGCGAAATGCACGTGCGCGTCGATCGCCCCCGGCAAAACCAAAAGCCCCGAGGCCTCCACCATCTCACCTGCGACCTTGGAAAATTTCCCCACCCGGGCAATCCTTCCGTCCTTAACGTATACTGAGGCCACACCGGTTTTGCGCGCTGTAACCACTTTTCCGCCGCGAATAAGAAGATCTCCCATACGGCCAAAAGGTTACCTAAAGGGTGCCCCTCTTCCTAGCCGCGCGGATAATCTTCCGATGGAAAAGCAACTCCTTTTGGACCTTACCTTGGAAGAACTGCGAAAAGAGTTGGAAAGCCTGGGCGAGCCGGCCTACCGGGCTCATCAAGTTTGGGAGTGGGTTTGGAAACACCTCGCCACGGATTTCGCGAAGATGACGAACCTCCCGGCAATGCTCAGAGATCGCCTTTCCGAGCGCTTCTCTTTGGATCCCTTTTCCGTTTTAGCCCGGGAAAGCGACGAAGAGGGAACGGAGAAGGTTCTCCTCGGCCTGGCGGATGGAACGAGCATCGAGGCCGTGCTCATTCGCGAGGAGGATCGGCGCACGGTGTGCATTTCCACCCAAGTGGGCTGCCCAGTGGGCTGTACCTTTTGCGCCACAGGCCAGATGGGCTTTGTGCGGAACCTCTCCGCCGGGGAGATCGCCGGCCAAGTTTTGCACTTTGCCCGAAGCCTCAAAGAAGAAGGGGAGCGGGTGACCCATGTGGTGGTGATGGGAATGGGTGAGCCGCTCCTCAACTATGAAGCCACCCTCAAGGCCCTTTTGAACCTCAACGACGCCCGCGGCTTTGGTTTGGGCGCCCGCCGTATCACGATCTCCACCGTAGGTGTCGTTCCGGGGATACTTCGGCTCGCCCAAGAAGGAAGACAATTCAACCTCGCCATTTCCCTTCACGCCCCGGATGATGAGCTGCGAGCGGAGCTTGTGCCGCTTGCGGCCAATTGGTCCATTGCGCAAGTGCTATCCGCGGCAGAAGCCTATAGTTTGGCCACCGGACGCCGCGTCACCTTCGAATATGTACTTTTAGGCGGGGTGAACGATAGCCTGAAACATGCGCGGAAACTTGCCACTCTTTTACGGGGGAAATTGGCGCACGTGAACCTCATTCCCTTTAATCCCGCTCCTGGGCTTCCCTTCCGACGCCCCGAAGAAGGACAAGTGGAGCTCTTTCGCCAGGAGCTTTTGGCGCAAGGCATCGATGTGACGGTGCGTCGCTCACGTGGCGTCAAAATCCAGGCGGGGTGCGGTCAGCTCCGCTCCCGGGTTTTGCGGGGGAAAACCGGCACTCCCAAAGACTGTCATTTTTGACAGCTGCGGGCTCTTCCTATTATCATCGGCGAGCTTAAAAAGCAGAGGGAGGTGTCATGCTTGTAGGAGCGCGTTTAGCAAATGGAGTTCGAGCTCTGTATGAGCTCGCCCTTTTGCCCGAGCGCCGCAGCGCCGTGTGGGAGCTCGCGCGGAAAATCGGGGTAAGCGAGCCTTTCCTCCGCCGCATTCTTTTGGATCTCCGGGCTAAGGGATACGTGGAGGCGCAGAAAGGGCGCGTGGGCGGGTTCCGCCTCGTCAAGGACCCCCAGAACATCAAAATCCGCGACCTCGTGGGAATTTTGGAAAAGTCGCCCGTTTTGGCCTTCGGCCGAGTCCAGCGTAACCTCACCGCGGTGGACGAAAGCTGCCCTACGTACCCGTTTTGGAAGGAGCTGGAAGAAAACTTCTACAATGCGCTTGGGGAAAAGACCCTCGCGGATGTAATTGCCGTAGCACAGAAAGTGCCCGAGGCGCCGCCAAAGAGAACCCGCAGAAAAACTAGCAAAAGCGCAAAAACTACAAGAAAGGCACGCCGCACAAGCGCGAAAAGAAGGCGCCGCTAAGCTTTTGGGGCTAGGGCCCGCCGCAAAGCCCTGAGGGGCAAAAGCGCGCAATTTTTGCGCGTCTCGATCACCCCACCCAGGGCGGAAAGGAGTTCCTCCTCCGGCATTTTCCGAAGCTCCTCTAGGGAGCGGCCCTGGATGAGCTCCGTGAGGAGCGAAGCGGCAGCTTGAGAGATGGCACAGCCTTGCCCATCAAAACGCACTTCCTTCACTTTTCCATCCGCCACGTTTAGTTCTATTCTCACTGCGTCTCCACAAAGGGGGTTCACTTCCACCCCCACCAAATCCGGGTGGGGAAGACGGCCTTTGTTGCGGGGGTTCTTCCAGTGGTCCAGGATGATCTCCTCGTACGGGCTCATCGCATCGCCTCCCAAACGCGGTCCAGGGCGGAGAGGAAAATTTCCACTTCCTCTTTGGTGTTGTACACGTAGAAGGAAACCCGGCAAGAGGCGGGGATCCCCAAGCGCCGGTGAAGCGGCTGAGCGCAGTGGTGCCCCGCGCGGATGCAAATCCCCTCTTGATCCAAAAGGGTGGCCACATCATGGGGATGGACACCTCGGAGATTGAAAGCCACGAGGGCCCCGCGTTCCTCGGCGGATTTCGGACCGTACACTTCCACAAAATCCCGGCGCAAAAGCCCTTCCAAGGCAAGCCCGGTGAGCTCCCGGCCATGGGCCCATACCGCGGTCATTCCCAAAGCCTGCAGGTAATCCACAGCGGCAGCCAAACCGATGGCTTGAGCGATGGGCGGAGTACCCGCCTCAAACTTGGCCGGCGGATCCGCCCAGGTCGCCCGCTCAAGCCAAACTTCCCGAATCATCTCTCCGCCCACTAAAAACGGCGGAAACTCCTCAAGGAGAGGGAGTTTCGCCCACAGGACCCCAATCCCTGTAGGTCCCAGCATCTTGTGGCCAGAAAACGCGAGGATATCGCACCCAAGCTCGGCCACGCTCACCGGCATATGGGGCACGGATTGCGCGGCATCCACCACGACCACTGCTCCCACCTTATGGGCGGCCTCAGCAACCTCCGCCACAGGGTTAATCGTGCCCAACACATTGGAAACGTGGGCCAACGCCACCACCTTAGTTTTTGTGTTGAGTTTTTTGCGAAAATCCTCAAGATCCAGCCGGCCTTGGGAATCGATGCCCACCGCCAAAAGCTCCGCGCCCTTCCTTTGCGCCAGGACCTGCCAGGGAAGAAGGTTGGCATGGTGCTCCATTTCCGTGACCAAAATGCGGTCGCCGCGCTGGACGCGCGTTTCCCCAAGGCAAAAGGCCGCAAGGTTAAGGGCTTCCGTCGTTCCCCGAGTGAAAATCACCTCGTCGGGTTTGGCTCGGATAAACTCCGCGATCTTGGCTCGTGCTTCCTCGTACTGTTTTGTGGCCTCGTGGGCAAGTCGATAGATCCCCCGCCGAACATTGGCGTTCCATTCCCGATAAAAGCGGGCTTCGGCCTCAATGACCTGGTGGGGCTTTTGGCTTGTGGCCGCAGAATCAAGATAGACCAAGGGATGAGGGCCCTCCCGCTGGGAGAAGATCGGAAAATCTTGGCGAATCTGGTGCACCTCGATCATCCTGTGGCCCTCTCAAAGCTCATTTCCAGGAGCCTCCGCAACTCCACCGCGTATTCCAGGGGTATCTCTTTGAGGATCGGGGAAACAAAACCATTCACCAGGAGGCTCAGGGCCTGGGATTCATCCAGTCCCCGGGACATGAGGTAAAAAAGCTGCTCTTGGGAAACGCGGCCCACCGTGGCCTCGTGTCCAAGCTCCACCTCGTCATTCTCCGCGCGCAGAACGGGAATGGTTTCCGTCTTGGCCTCCGGAGAAAGAAGAAGGGTAGAGCACTCCACATGGGCCTTTGCCCCTTTGGCCTCCGGAGCCACGTATACAGTTCCCCGGAACACAGACACCGCCCGGCCTTGGACCACCGAGCGGGAAACCAAGCGCGCCGAGGTATCCGGAGCCCGATGGATGGCCCGCGCGCCCGTGTCCAACCACATCCCTTCTTGGGCGAAGGTAAAAGAGAGATTCTCAGTTCGCGCGCCCTTTCCAAGAAGAACGGTGGTGGGGTAGAGCATGGTCACTTTGCTTCCCAGGGAACCGGAAACCCAATCCACGCTGGCGCCGGCGTAGGCCCAGGCCCGCTTATTGTTGAGGTTGTACACGTTTTTGGACCAGTTTTGGATAGTGGTGAACCGCACCCGTGCGCCCTCTTTCGCAATGATTTCCACCATACCGGAATGGAGGCTCATCCGGCTATAGCGCGGGGCGGAACAGCCTTCGATGTAATGGAGCGAGCTTCCCGGCTCGGCGATGATGAGGGTATGTTCGAATTGGCCCACCCCTTCAGTCTGAATGCGGTAATAGGCCTGCAAAGGTATTTCCACCTCCACCCCTTCCGGTACCCAAATGAAGGTGCCGCCGCTCCACACCGCGCCGTGCAGGGCAGCGAACTTGTTGTCCTCCGGCGGGATGACTTTCATGAAGTATTCCTGGATCCATGGGTATTCCCGCACCGCCCGCTCCATACTCGTAAAGATCACGCCCTTTTGGCGCAAGTTTTCCAAAAGGGAGCGGTAGACTTCTTCAGAGTCCACCTGGGCTCCCACCCCGGCCAAGGCCTTCTGCTCGGCCTCGGGAAGCCCCAAAGCCTGGAAGGTCCTTTTGAGCTCTTCCGGAAGGTCCTCCCAGCGGCTTACTGGCTCCACGGGCCGGGCGTAGTAGGTGAGGTCGCCCAAGTCCAGCTCGGAAAGATCCGGCCCGAATTTGGGCATGGGGAGCCTTTCGAAGACGGAAAGGCAGCGGAGTCGGTGGGCGCGCATCCAGGCCGGCTCACCCTTCTCGTAGGAGAGGGCCTCCACAAATTCCCGATCAAGGCGTGCGGAAGTCAGGCGCTTCATCTTCGTACCACCTCGAAACCCTCTTCTTCGATGCGCCGGGCAAGCTCGGGCCCGCCCTCCTCCATAATGCGGCCGTCGAAGAGCACATACACCCTCTCTACCGGAAGGAGATCCAAAAGGCGCGGGTAGTGGGAGATGAGGAGCACGGCGGTGCCAGCATTGGCCATCTCCTCAATGACGTCGGCGATCAGGCGCAGGGCATCCACGTCCACTCCGGAATCCGGCTCGTCCAGGAGGGCGACTTTCGGCCTAAGAAGATAGAGCTGAAGGAGTTCCGCCCTTTTCTTTTCCCCGCCAGAAAAGCCCACGTTGAGCTCGCGATCGCGGAAATCCTCAAGGCGCAGGCGAGAAAGGGCCTGAGGAAAATGCTTTTGAAACTCGCAGAAACCATGGCCACGCACACCGCACGCCAACCGCAGAAACTCCCGCAGTTTTACGCCTTCCACTTCCGGCGGATATTGAAAGGCCACGAATAAGCCGGCTTTGGCCCGCTCATGGGGAGGAAGGGACAAAAGGCTTTGCCCGTCAAGAAAAACTTCTCCCTGGATGACCCGATAGTCGGGATGGCCGGCTAGGGCCAACGCCAAGGTGCTCTTTCCTGAGCCATTGGGGCCCATGAGGGCATGGATTTCCCCTTTTTCCAAACGCAAATCCACGCCCTTGAGGATAAGCTTGTCCCCAACTTGAACGTGAAGTTCCCGAACTTCCAGAACAGACATGGCAGAAAAATCCTACCAAAAGGTCGGATTATCCTCAACCCGGTATACTCGGGCGATGGAACCGGTGATTGGGCTCGAGATCCATGTGCAGCTTCTCACCCGAACCAAGCTCTTTTGCTCGTGCCGCGCGGATTACTTCACTGCCCCTCCCAATTCCCTCACGTGTCCAGTTTGCCTGGGCTTGCCCGGCGCCCTCCCCGTTCTGAATAAAAGGGCGGTGGAATTGGCTCTCCGGGTGGCTCTGGCTTTGGGCTCTCAAGTTCAAAACTTTTCCCAATTTGACCGCAAAAACTACTTCTACCCGGACCTTCCCAAAGGCTATCAGATCACGCAGCGAGAAGCCCCGTTGGCCTGGGGAGGAAGCTTGACCTTCAAGGTGGATGGCGAACCCCGTACCGTGCGCATTCGGGAACTCCATATCGAGGAGGATGCGGGAAAACTTATCCATACCGAAGCGGGAACCCTCATCGACTTCAACCGCTGCGGGGTTCCGCTTGTGGAAATCGTGACCGAACCGGATCTGCGCTCGCCTAGAGAAGCACGGGAATTCCTGCGGGCCCTGAGAACCCTTCTGCGGCACCTGCGGGTCTCCAACGCGGATATGGAAAAGGGTGAACTCCGCTGCGACGCCAATCTTTCCCTCGCTTTGGAGGGAAAGCTTGGGACGAAAACGGAAATTAAAAACCTGAACTCGTTCCGCGCAGTGGAGCGCGCTTTGACCGCCGCCTTGGAATTCCAAAAGGAAAAGCTAACTCGGGGAGAGGCCATACAGCAGGTGACATTTGGATGGGACGAGGGTCGCAACGAACTCGTGATCCAGCGCACCAAAGAGGAAGCCCACGACTACCGATATTTTCCCGACCCGGACTTGGTCCCCTTGGTGGTTTCACCGGAATGGTTGGAACAAGTGCGGGCGGAAATGCCCGAGCTTCCCTGGGAACGGGCCCAGAGGTGGCAGCGGGAATACGGTGTTCCCGAGCGGGAAGCCGAGGCCCTCCTTTCTGACCCCGTAAAGGCAGACTATTTTGAGGAGGTCGCCAAGGCTGTCCCCAACCCGAAAGCCGCGGTGGGCTGGGTCCTCTCCGAGCTCTGGCCCTATTGGACCGATGAAGAACCGCCAATTCCTGCAGAGGATCTTGTTTTGCTCATCCGCAAAGTGGAGGATGGCGCTCTTCCTCGGCCAAAGGCCAAAGAATTTTTGGAAAGCGCAGCTACAGGAAAAGGACGCATCCCCGACCTTATCCAAGCCGCAGAAGCTACGGTGGTTCGCGATGAGGACGCCCTTTGGACCATTGCCAAGGAAGTCGTGGAAAGCAATCCTCAGGCGGTCGCGGACTTCCGCGCGGGGAAAACCCAAGCCCTCGGGTTTTTGGTGGGCCAGGCGATGAAGAGATCCCAAGGACGAGCGGACCCCAAACGCCTGGCCCAGATCTTCTTGGAACTCCTCAGGGAATAGAGAGATTCACAGGGTCGGAGAGCTCGATCTCTGGAACCCCTTGGTAAAGGCGGATTTCTCCTTGAGCCCGAACCGTGCGCCCTAAAAGGTTGGTCCAAAAGCGCGGGCCAAAAACGGCCTCGAATTTTCCCACGTGCCGCGCAGGAATGAAAGATCGTGAAGCGGTTGGGATCAGGATAAGGTTTTCCAAGGTTGAGGAAAACGTCGCCGCCGCGGCTCGTTCCTACGCTGGCGACCGGCCCTTCCACACAGGCCCTCTCGCCCACATGCTTTTCGGCCTCATTCCAAGAGTAGAGGACTGAACAGACCAAACTCGGCGGGGCGGGAACGCGGTCAAAATAGGCCAGAATAGAGTCATAGCGATTCGCTCCTGGTGTGGGAGCGAAGGAAAAAACAGGTGTAGTCAAAAGGATGGCGTTAACCATGAGCAAGCCGTCGCCATCTAGAAACACGTAAGCGAAAACCGAGCCATCCTCCGACCGAACCTTCTCCTCCACTTCCACGAAGACCCGCTTTCCCTCTAAAAGAAGGGAGCTCAAAGCGCGGGCTTTTTCCAAGTCCGCTTTGGAGAAATCCACGCCGACGTACCGCACTTGGAGGAGGCTTCCCGGAGAGAAGCCGGACAAAGGCACAAAAACCGTGTCGACCCGCACAGCGATGGTGGTGCCATCCACCACCCGTTCTACCCGACCCGCAAGGTGCGGCCCAGCAAAGCCAAGAAAAGAAGCGCACAGTACAAAAAGGGAAACCAAAACCATGCGCAAGACAGCCTCCTTTGAGCTGTTCCTTTTCCACGCTAAGCCTACCCTAATGGGGGAGAAAAACGAGCCTCTAGGGAAGTAAAGCGCAAGTATAGAGATCTGAGAGCGGGATGGCATTTCGCATCATCCCGGTCGCGAGGAGGAAGGCCTGCATCCTTTCCCAGCGCTCGTGGTCATCATGACGCACTCCTGCGGCATAAAGGGGCAGGGTGACAGCGAAACTGCGCCGATTAAGCTCGTCGTCTAATTCCGGAAAAACGCGCGCAAATATGGAAAAGGCCTCCTCGGGGTTCGCCCGGGCGAATTCAATGCCTTTGGCTACCGCCCGCAAAACAGCCTTAATTTCGTCTTCTTTACCCCGAAGGAAATCGGGATGGGTAACGAATAAAAGTTCGTACGTGTTAGGCACGCCGTAATCTTCCTGGGGGAAGAAAACCGGGTGATAGCCTAAAAGCTCGACCGCCAAAAGCTCGTAATTGCGGAAGGCACCGATCGCATCCACCGCTCCCGTGAGAAGGGCAGGGACCGTGCTCATCCCAGTGTATACGAGCTCGAACTCTTCGGGGCCAACTCCAACCGCGGCCATCATGGTCCGCCAAAGGATAGGCTCAAGGGGCTCCAAAGAATACCCAATGCGCCGACCCTTGAGATCTTGAAGTTCATTAACCCCGTATTCGCTAAGGCTGAGGAGGCCGCCTAAAGCACCATCGATGAGCGCGCCAATAGCCACCAAAGGAAGGCCCTCGTCGCGGGCGATAAAAAAGTTCATCTGGGGAGTGAGCCCGATTTCCACCGTTTTTGTGGCCACAAGCTTGGCGGGAGCGCTGGGGTCAGAAGGAACAAGGATTTCCACCTCCAGCCCTTCGGCGGCGAAAAATCCCAGTTCCTTGGCCACATAGAGGGGAATGTGGTTGGGGTTGGGATAAAAATCTAGAATGATTTGAACGGGGGTTGCCGCCAAACCGATAACACCCAAAACAAGGAACCCGAAGATCCACCTCATAGCCTCAAATTGTACCGGCGGGGTAGAAGGAGGCGTTCAAGGAGGCCCACGAACCAAAAGAGGCCCAAACCCAAAAGGGTGAGAAAGAGGATCGCTGCGAACACCCGATCCAAACGGAGGCGGGCATTAGCTTGAACCATGAGATAGCCGAGGCCTCGGCTGGCTCCTACCCATTCGCCCACCGTAGCCCCCACCAAAGCCAAGGTCGCTCCCACACGGAGCCCGGAAAGGAGAAAGGGTAAAGCTGCAGGAGCCCGCACAATGCGAAAAATTTTGCGCTCCGAAGCTCCCAATGCTTGGAAGACCTCCACAAGCTCTGGACCGAGAGAGCGCAGGCCATCAAGAAGATTCACAGCGACTGGAAAGAACACAATCATGGCCGCCACCGCGACCTTAGGCCAGATCCCAAAGCCGAACCAAAGCACCAAAAGGGGGGCTACAGCGAACACAGGGATCACCTGGGAGCCCACAAGAAAGGGCTTTAGAGCCTGGCCCAGAGGCGCAACATAAAAAGCAAGGAGAGCTACAATAATCCCCACTAGAGCACCGAGGCCTAGACCAAGCCCTACTTCCAGCACCGTAACCTCCGCATGATAAAGAAGAAGCCAAAAATCGCGGCCAAACGAAAGGAGGACGAGGCTTGGTGCGGGAAGAACATAAGGAGGAAGGCGAAACAGACGTACAGCTCCTTCCCAAAAACCAAGCACAATAGCCACCACGAAAATCACCAAAATCCGGTCAAGAAACTTTTTCATAGGCTTTAGCTTTTTGCAGGCTCCGAAGGGTCTCTTCCCGCAAACCCTGAATCTGGGGATCGGCCCGGGAGCGAGGCCGCTCCTTAGACACCAGAAACTCCGCAATCACCTTGGCTGGCCGCGCCGAAAGCACTAAAACCCGATCCGAAAGGAGAAGGGCTTCCTCCACGTCGTGGGTGACGAGCACCACCGTTTTTCTCAGGCTTTTCCACACAGAGCAAAGCCATTCCTGAAGCTCAGCCCGGGTTAAGGCATCCAGGGCCCCAAGGGGCTCATCCAAAAGAAGGATTTCCCTTTGCGCTAAAAATGCGCGAAGAAGAGCAACCCGCTGCCGCATTCCTCCGGAAAGCTCGAAGGGATAGCTCTTTTCAAACCCACTCAACCCGAACTGGGCCAAGCACTCTTTGGCCTTGGCGATAGCCTCAGGTTTAGGGCGGCCGTCCACTTCCAAGACAGCGAGGATGTTTCCCAAAGCGTTGCGCCAAGGAAGGAGGGAATCACCTTGGGGCATATACGAGGTTTTCCCCCGCGGCGAGTGGCCAAAGACCTGAACCGTTCCGGACCAAGGGGAAAGGAGTCCCGCGCAGACACGTAAAAGTGTGGTCTTTCCGCAACCTGAAGGCCCCACTACGCTGATCCATTCACCCTTTTGAACGGTGAAAGAAACCCCATCCAAGACAAGAAGCTTTCCTCGCGGCGTCACGTATCCCGCGGTTACCCCTTGAAGGGCAAGGGCAGAGATGGAACTCACGGCGGGAGGAAGTGGTCGCGGCAGCGGGGCTCGTAGGATTCTAAGCCGCCGATGAGGATCTCCGGGCCGGCGGTGGCGGGCTTCCCGTCCACCAGGCGCTGAGAGCGCGTGGCCGGAGCTCCACACACCGTGCATACGGCGGAAAGTTTCAACACCTCATCGGCCAAAGCCAAAAGAACCGGCATCGGGCCAAACGGTTCCCCCCGGAAATTCAAGTCTAAACCCGCCACGATGACCCGCTTCCCTTGGGCTACCAGGGACTCGCACAGCCGGGGAAACTCTGCGCCAAAAAAGTGGGCCTCATCAAAGGCAAAGACCTCCGTACTCCTTAGGAGCGCCTCCGAGACAACCGTCAAAAACCGCGACCAAGAAACGGTTATGGGGAGAAGAAGACACGGAAGGCTCCGGCCGTTGTGGGTGACCACGGCTTCTTTCGCATAGCGCACATCGATTTCTGGCTTGAAAAGAAGGACGTTCTTTTTGGCAATGCGGGCGCGTTCCACCCGGCGCAGGAGTTCCTCGGTTTTTCCTGCAAACATCGGTCCGGTAATGACCTCAAGCCTTCCCGCCATACTTCGTCATTGTAGCCCTTCTCTCAGGAAACCCAAAGAAGCTTGTCCTCCTTGTGCGGCCGTGCTAAAGTACGGCACCGCATGTATGCCAGGCGGAGCCCACGGATCTATGTAGTTCGCCGGTTCCTTTGGCTCTCCTTTGTGTACCTGGCCCTTTTCTTTACGGTGGTTGTCATGGCCATGCCGTTTTTCTGGATGGTCACCACTTCCCTGAAGGAGAGACATCAGGCTTTGCGTATCCCGCCTGTGTGGATTCCTAGTCCTGCCCACTGGGAAAATTATCCTTCTGCCTGGAATGCCGCTCCCTTCGGCCGCTACTTTTTCAACTCTTTCTTGATCGCGATCACAACGACCGTCGGGGAAGTGATCACCACCATCTTTGCGGCCTACGCCTTCGCTAAGATGAACTTCTTCGGGAAAAGTGTCCTTTTTAACCTCCTTTTGGGGACCCTAATGATCCCGGGCCAGATGCTTCTTGTTCCGAGCTTTGTGCTCATCAACAGAATAGGCTGGTACAACACGTACCAGGCGCTAATCATTCCTTGGACAGTTTCCGTGTTTGGCATCTTCCTTCTGCGTCAATTCTTCCGCACTATTCCCGATGAGTTTTGGGATTCTGCCAGGCTCGATGGCTGCTCGCGCGTGCGCTACATCTTCCAGATCGCTGTTCCGCAGGTGCGCCCGGGCATCGCCACCGTAGCCCTCTTCAAGTTCGTGGGGTCATGGAATGCCTTCTTGTGGGTTATCATTATGACGGACAAAGTCCATCTCAGAACCGTTCCCGTTGGGTTGCGATACTTTATGATGGACATCGGCACAGAGTATCACCTCCTTATGGCCGCGGCCACCATGGCCATCGTTCCGATGCTTGTGCTTTTCCTCATTGCTCAAAAACAGTTTATCCAAGGCGTAGCCCGCACGGGCTTGCGCTAAAAAGGGGGTGAGAGAAGGGAAAAATTTGGATCCTCAGGTAATGAGCTTAAACTAAAAGCCAAAGGGAGGTGGCAAGATGAAACGCGTGGGACTATTTGTGGCGTTGGTTTTCGGGGTTTTGGCCTTCGGCCAAGTGACGATCAGCTTTTGGCATGCCATGTCTGGGGCCCACGGCGAGGCCCTGACCTACCTCATCCAGAAGTTCCAGGCGGAAAACCCTGGGATCGTCGTGGACCTTGTCTATCAAGGAGGCTATAGCGCGCTCCAGCAGAAATTGACGGCTGCGGTAGCGGCCGGGCAGCCTCCAACCCTGGCGCAGCAATATGAAAACTGGACCACGCAGTGGCTAGATGCTTTGGTAGACCTGGACCTCTTCGTTTCCGAAACCGTACTTTCCGATATCCTTCCACAGTTCAGTCAGATCTTTGACGGCCGGGTTGTGACGGTTCCGTTTAACAAGTCCATCCTGGTCCTCTACTACCGGCCGGATCTCATCCCCAACCCACCCAGGACCTGGGCGGAGTTTGAGGAAATCGTGGCCAAGATCGGCAAAGACGAGGGGAAAGGCATTTACGGCACGGCTTTCCGGCCCCCGAACCCCGAGATCTTCCTCACCTTCCTCACCCAGGCCGGCGGCTCCATCCTCTCTGAGGATTGGAAAGAAGTAACCATCAACAACGAAGCGGGGTTGGAGGCGGCCGAGTTCGCTGCCCGAGTAGCAAAGTACGCGCTCATCCAGAGTGCCTACATCTCCGACGCCATCAAGAAAGGCCTTACTATCGGGATGTGGATCGATACCTCTGCGGGCTACCCGTACAACATGGACGCTGCAAGGGTTGCCGGAGTGCCTCTCGCCGTCGCTCCTGTTCCTTGCTATAAGAACTGTGCTTCCATGATCCAGGGCACAAACCTCGCCATCTTCGGCGTGAACCAGACCAAAGCCCAAATTGAAGCGGCAGCCAAACTCATCGAGTTCCTCCTTCGGGAGGACAACATCGTCTATTGGGCCCAAAAAACGGGATACCTTCCCGTGACGAGAACCGCGATCTTCGGGAAAGCTTGGCAAGAGTACATCGCCCAGAAACCCGAGCAGAAGGTGATGACCGAGCAACTCCTCGCCGGAGGTTTCGGCCAGCTTCTCCACCCTAGGTACATGGACATCCGAAACGTCCTTATCACCTATTGGGAGCTTCTCCTTAAAGGGCAGGACACACCGCAGAACATCATGGATGCTCTGGCTGCTGAAATAGCAAGCATCATCGGCGAGTAAAAGGAAAAGGGCGGGGGAGGTCTCCCCTCCCCCGCCTTGTTTCAGTATGGCCACACCTCGTCATCTTAAAAGCAAAAAATTTTGGGGCGAGACCCTTGAAGCCTACGTTTACCTTTTTCCAACCCTTTTGATTTTGGGTGTTTTTACGTTCTACCCGTTCGTTAACGCCTTTGTTTACAGTACTTTTGACATCCGTACCCGCACCGTTCCTGGCCAAATTATTTATACCTTTGACGAGGACATTGATTCCTGGATCTCCCTTTTGCGGCGCGGCCGTATTCCCGAGGAACTCGCCTCCATCCTGGAGAAACACGGAGCCGGAACGGATCTCTGGGTGCGGCTTCGGCAAACAGACCGCTGGGTCATCAAAGAGGAGCAGACAAACCAAGAATACATCGTGGTCAAGGAGGGCGAGGTCCTCAAGGTTTACCAAGCGAAAACCCAGTGGGCCTTTACTCCTGTAGGCTGGGGCAATTTCCGCCAAGTCCTTTCAGACCCAGATTTTGCCAAAGCCTTGAGAAATACCGCAATTTATGTGGGCGTAAGCGTTCCCACAACTCTCTTCTTAGCTCTTCTCATTGCCACCCTCCTAAATCAAGCCGTATTGGGCCGCCCTATCTTTCGCCTCGTGAACTTTTTGCCGCATATCACCCCCTTGGTGGCGATCACCATGGTTTGGCGTTGGATTTATGACAAAGACGTCGGCCTTCTGAATTACATTATCTCTTCAGTCACAAGTTTCTTCGGCACGAAAGTAACCCTACTGGATTGGCTAGACGATGCACGCCTTGTCCTTCCTGCGCTCATCATCATGAGCGTTTGGCGGTTTGTGGGATACCAAGCCATCATCCTCCTTGCCGGAATGCAGGGAATTGACCGGGAGTATTACGAAGCGGCGCGAGTCGATGGCGCAAGCGGCTTTCAGGTATGGCGGCGTATTACTCTGCCTTTGCTTACCCCCCAGATCTTCTTCGTTTTCATCATCTCCATGATCGGCGCATTCAAAATCTTCGAGGAGGTCCTGATCTTGCTTCAGGGGCCTGGTCCCCAGAAGTCCGGGCTCACAATCGTTTACTACGTTTTCACCAAGGCTTTTGATTCCGGACATTATGGGCTTGCTTCCGCGGCCTCCGTGATCCTCTTCGCCATCATTTTCCTTCTCTCCCTTTTCCAGCTCACCGTATTGCAGCGCCGCGTGCACTATGAACGGTAGGAGGCGATCATGAAAAGAGGAGCTTTGTTTCTAGCTTTCGCGTTTTTTGTTATCCCCGCTTTGGCCCAGCCCGAGGGGGCCTTTCCTGCACGCGTCGTCCGGTGGATGGATGGGGACACCGCCCAAATAAGGATCCTCGGCACACCGCCCGCCGGGATTTTTACCTACGAAACCGTGCGCCTTTTGGGCATCAACACTCCTGAAGTCGGCGAACCCTTCTCCGAAGAGGCTATCGCCTATTTCCGCAAGCTGACCATGGGAAAAACCGTCTACGTGGAACTGAGCCCCTGGGAATTTCGGGATACCCATAGCCGCCTTTTGGCCTACCTTTGGGTGGAAACGCCTGAAGGTTTCCTCATGGTCAACGAGGCTTTGTTGAAAGAAGGCTTAGCCCGCCTTCTCGTCTATTTCCCTGATCGGGAAAAGTATTACTGCCGCTTTTTGGAAGCTTTGGCCTCTGCTCAACGGGAGAAGAAAAACCTTTGGGGGAAGTATCCTGAACCCCTTTCGTTAGGGGAAGTGGAGAGCGATCCGGTGCGCTATGTTTTGGAGGCGGTGACCGTTGTGTTTGAGGTCTCGCGGGTGGGGGAAGGGAAAGAAGGTTGGTCCCTTTGGGCAGCGCAAAGCCGCTACGGCTTTCGCGCTATCCTAAAGCCCAGTCCGTGTACCCAAGTCTGGTGGCAACCCCTATTGGAAGTTAACCTTATCGGAAAGAAAGTCGCGGTAACGGGCGAACTCCAGTGGGACAGCCTCTCCGGCGGCCCCCGTATTGTCGTTCTCTTCCCCGAGCAGATCCAAGTCCTTGAGGAGGAGAAATGAGGCGCGTTTTTCTCTGCTTTTTAGGTGTTCTTCTTTTGGGAACCACGACGTTTAGCTCGCCTCTTGTTTATGGCCCTTGGACAGGTGCGCCGGATCGCACGAGCATCACCGTAAGCTGGGTTTCTGCCCCCCTCGCGCCGGCAACCATCCAATACGGACCATTGCCGCTTTACCGGCTTACGGGTGAGCTCCCCTTTTCCTTTTCGTATGTCCCACAAAACTCGGAAAAACAGGGGATCGTGCACGTGAAACTGGAAAACCTCGAGCCAAGCACGTGGTATGTGTACAAACTTGTTTTTCCAAGTGGCGAAGAGACGCCCATCGGCACTTTCCGTACCGCGCCGGAGCCCGGTGAACCCGTGACCTTCGCGGTGATTTCGGATACCCAATGGCAATGGACAGGGGTAAACCGAATACAAAAGGTCGCCGAGGCCATGGCCTGTGACAGGGCTGCGTTCCATTTCGTTTTACATTGTGGCGACCTCGTGGAAACCCCTACTCCCGAACATTGGCGTTTCTTCTTCACCTCCTTGGAGCCGATCCTTCGGTGGGCTCCGCTTATCCCAGTTTTAGGAAACCATGAACGGGATAGCCTCAGCTATTACCAGCACTTTGTGCTTCCGCCCGGAGGTGGGCGGCTGGGTAAGCGCTGGTGGGCCCTGCATTGGGGGGATGTAGTGGTCGTAGGCCTCGATTCCAACGCAAAAACCCCACAGGATTATCGGGAACAATTGGATTGGGCGCGGAATAACCTCTCGGGACCTGAACCCTACAAAATTGTGGTCTTTCATCACCCAGTCTTTTCCTCGGATGCCACATATGGACCGGGATCCGAGGGGCTACAAAAGCTTTGGCATCCAGTATTTGCTGAGCTTGGTGTGGATCTTGTTTTCAATGGACACGCCCATAACTACGAGCGGATCGTGCGGGACGGCGTGACTTACCTCGTTGTAGGCGGAGGCGGGGCAAATCTTTATTCCCTCTCGCCAACCCGCGTCGAGGGCTCGGTCTTTGGCGATAACGAACACTATTTTTACGTAGTGGTGCGGGCAGACGAAAGCGGGCTTACCGTTCGGGTAATGAAGGTGGCAAGGCTCCGCGCCGGCGAAATCATCCCTGAGCTTGGGATCCTGGAGGAGTTCACCCTACCTAAAAAGTAGCTGGTCGGAGCGACCGGATTTGAACCGGTGACCTCTGGCCCCCCATGCCAGCGCGCTGCCAGGCTGCGCTACGCTCCGACCCTTAAAATCCTACCCTTTCCCCTGCACTTTGCCAACCAAAAGGTTAAGGTTTGCTCGTGGAGATTTATACCTTGGGCCACTCGAGCCGTCCCTGGCCGGAGTTTCTCAACCTCCTTCGGGCCTACGGAATCGAGGTTGTGGCTGATATCCGCGCGTTCCCTTCCTCGCGCCGCTATCCCCACTTTTCCCAGGAAAACTTGAAAGCCGCACTGGAGAAAGAGGGGATCAGGTATGTGTGGCTGGGAAAGGAGCTCGGCGGGTACCGCAAAAAGGGGCTAGGAGAGGCTTCCCCCAACACGGCCTGGGATAGCCACGGCTTTCGTAACTTTGCGGACCACATGCTTACCGAGGAATTTCAAAATGGGGTGAAAAAACTTCTTGAACTTGCCCGCGAAAGGAGAATCGCGGTGTTATGTGCAGAGAGGTTCTGGTGGCGCTGCCATCGCCGCCTCCTTTCGGATTGGCTTTTGGCCCATGGACACCGCGTCCTCCACATTCTGGACTTCGGCAAGGTTACGGAACACGAACTTCCGCCGTTCGCCCGCATCGAGGCCGGCAGGGTAATCTATCCCCGGGAGGATTTATGGAGCCCTGGGTCCGCGAGGCCCTCCTTTGGGAAAAACTTCCCGGCGGAAAGGCCCGGTGCCTGACGTGCGCGCGGCGCTGTTTGCTTTCCCCAGGAGAACGCGGCTTCTGCAGCACAAGGGAAAACCGAGAGGGCCGGATCTTCACCCTCGTTTACGGGCTCCTCTCCGCCATCTCTCCGAACCCCATGGAGAAAAAGCCCTTTTATCACCTTTTCCCCGGAGACATTGCTCTCACCTGTGGTACGTGGTCCTGTAATTTCTCCTGCCCTTGGTGCCAAAATTGGGAAATTTCGAAAAAGCTTCCGAGTGCGTCGGAAGGATACGGTTTTATGACGCCCGAAGAATTCGTGAGTTTGGCCAAGGAAAACCGCTGCCAGGGCGTTTCCCTGAGTTTCAACGAGCCGACCCTCCTTTTGGAATGGGCCGTGGAGCTCTTCCCTTTGGCACAGCGCGCAGGCCTGCACACAAATCTCGTCACCAATGGCTACATGAGCGAGGAGGCCCTGGAGGTTCTCCTCGCTGCCGGCCTTGATGGAGTAAATGTGGATTGGAAAGGAGGGCCTGAAGCGGTTCGCCGCTTCTGTCAAGCGGATTTAGAGATCGTTATCCAAAATACTCGCCGCTTCAAAGAAAGAGGGGTGCACGTAGAAGTGACTACCTTGGTGATCCCGGGGGTCAACGATAAGGATGAAGACCTGCGCTATCTTGCGGAACGCATCGTCGACGAACTTGGGCCCCGCACCCCTTGGCATGTGACGCGCTACTTCCCTGCCCACCAATTTCGCGCGCCGCCCACGCCCATTTCGACGCTGGAACGAGCAAAGAGGATCGGTGAAGAAGCGGGTTTGCACTTCGTGTACATTGGAAACGTACCGGGACATCCGGGGCAGCATACCTACTGCCCGGCTTGTCGCGCTTTGCTTGTGGAGCGCGAAGGGGTCACACTGGTCGCTTCATATCTTCAGGGAAACGTATGTCCGCGCTGCCGCGAGCCTTTGCCGATTCGGACACACCCTCCTTCGCGCAAATAAAAACTCCCTTCCCCCAAAAGGGAAGGGAGTTCACTTCACCAGGCTTGCTCCAATCAGAAAAAGATGAGCCAAGCCAAAGCAGCCAGGCCCAAGATCACACCGGTGAGGCCCAGCACCACCCCCAGCTGCGCCTTTTGCGCCACCTCCCCGCCCTGGCCGATGCTTTGCTGCAGGGCGTTAACCCGCGCGGAAAGGGTAGAAAGATCAGAACTTAGCCGATTGAGATCTGAGGAGAGGCTTCTAACCTGGTTTTCGAGGGTGGTGAGCCGCGGAGTGAGATCTGTTCCGGAAATTTTCCCCTCGATGTTTTTTATCGCCCGATAGAGCCAGACGGCGGCGTCGTAGCGCAAAAGGGGTTGGTCGCCCATGAACTGGCCCCCGGCGGTGGGAACAAGTACGCCTCGAGAAAGGAGGTCCTGCACCGCGGAGTAAGCGGGATGGTTCCTGGGAACGTCCACGAAGCTCCCACCCACAAGCCCCGCATCGGCAAGGCCAGGAGTTAACCCCCAAAAGGAAACCATTCCCAATGCCGCTAACACCAGAAGTACCTTGCGCATCTTTCCATCGCCCCCTTGCTTTGCCTTCTTTGGCCCAAGGTTATGGCCCTCTTTGGAAGCTCACCAAGGAAGGGCGGGTGCCCAAAGGGGGACGCGCGTTACCTAGCTCAGGCCCGTCTGACCAGGCGCAGAGCCCCTCGCCTGGGCGTGACGCCTTTGGGCTTGGCGAATCAGCCGCCAGGCCTCCTCGCTCCCATGCCAGCCAAGGATTTCCGTGGGCTTTTCCTCCAAAGTTTTGTAAACCGTGAAGAAGTGCTCGATCTCGAGAAGAAGGTGGCGAGGAAGCCCTGAAAGATCCCGTACTTCCTGAAAGCGAGGGTCCACGGCGGGGACGGCGAGAATTTTCTGGTCACGGCCGTGTTCGTCTTGCATATCCAACACGCCTACGGGACGGACAGGAACAACGCACCCAGGAAAGGTGGGCTCATACGTGACGATGAGAACATCTAAGGGGTCGCCGTCCTCGGCCATAGTGTTCAGAATGAACCCGTAATCCGCAGGATAATGCAAGGGCGAGTACAACACCCGATCCAATCGGATGCGTTGAAGACCTTTGTCAAACTCATATTTGTTGCGACTTCCTTTGGGAATCTCCACGAAGGCCTCTACGGTGTCCATGGCCGCTTCTCCTCCCAAAGTAGCCTATATTACCTTGCCAAGGGACACCGGCCATGGCTCGAAAAAACCTGTTTTTGTAGCCTTGCCCTTGAGGTGATGCCAATGCGCGGGATGGTTAGGGCTTTGGCTTTGATGTTCATGCTCGCCTCCGGAGGGTGGGCTGAAATGATCACCCGCGGCCCGATCCTCATCCATACGGAGGCTGATCTCTACGGGATCGCCCAGGGATTCGGCACAGTGGATTCGCCCTTCATCCTGGAGGGGTTCCGCATTGATGCCGCAGGCGAGCCCTTTGGGATCCTGGTAGCCAATCTTTCCCGGCCCTTGATCCTTCGCAACCTTGAGGTCTACGGCGCCTCCGTGGCGGCCATTCGCATCCTGAACGCCCAATACATCACCATCGAGAACGTGGTGGTCCGCGGTTCGGCCGCGGGCATCCTCATCGGTGGGGGAAGAACGATCACCATAAGAAAAACGCGCGTCAGTGAGTGCCAAAACGGGATCCGCCTCATGTTCTCTGAAGGGATCACTCTCACCGAGGTAGAGGTGGAGAAAGCCGAGGTGGGTATTTGGTTTCAAGGCACCACCCGCGCGACCCTCAAGGGCTCAAAAATCCAAAAGTGCGGGCTTGGGCTTCTTTTGGAGCTGGGGAGCGTGGGGAACCTCGTGGCTGGGAATGCCTTTTTAGGGAACCATGTCCATGCCTATTCCGCAGGCGGAAATGCTTTTGATGACGGTGCGATCGGCAATTTCTGGGAAGGTTTTGAGGCTCTGGACAAAAATGGCGATGGGATCGTGGACGAACCTTACTTCATCGGTCCGGACAAGGATCGCTTCCCTTTGGCCGCGGCACCGTAGAGTTTTTGCAGTTCCCTAAGCCAAAGCCAAAGGACGAGCCAGATGAGCACGAGCCCGGCAAGCACAATCCAGAAGTTTAGGGAAAAACGGAGAAACGAAGTGCCCACCGCCAAGGCAAGCCCGCTGCCGATAGCCCCCGCGGACCAACCCCATGCCCGAAGCCTGATGCGCCGCATCTCCCTTTTTTCAGAGGGGAAGTAGCGGGAAAATCCCGCAAAATCCCAGGAAAAAAGAGCCAGGGCCAGCGTTCCAAGGCCAAAAAGAAGTTTTCCACTGACAGCCAGTTCCATAGCTAACCCGACAAGACCAAGAAATCCGAGAACCCAAAAGGCATGGCGGTGCAAGAAGTATCCCAAGGCACAGAGAAGCGGAGGAAGGAGGAGGACAAGCCAAAAAACGGCAGTAGGGAAGGCGTTCCCAGCCCAAGCCAAAAAAGCTGCGGACCAAGCGAAAATCAGCGCCATACCCTAAAACCTGGCCTTGTTCTCCGCACGAGCGGCGCCAAGGGCTGCCGCACATCCCACTCCACCACCGTGGCCCCTGTCCTTCGAACTCTGCGGAGAAGAACCCATCGTTCCAGAGCCAGAATGCGCCGGCCCAGCTCCGCTTCGGGGCTGTCTTCCATCCCCCGCAAGAGAACAGAGGTGGGGTCCGGAACGACCACGCATACCCGGTATCCGCGGGCCACGAGTCTCCCCAAAACCTCCTCGTCGCCAAGGAGAAGAGGAGAGATGAGGACGATGAGGGAGCCTGCGGGGATAAGCCGCGTGGGGAGGCGCGCGAGCTCCTCGAAAACCTCGGATTCCCCGAGCTGGGCCTCGGCCAATTCTCGGAGGATCTTTTCCTTGTGCCTTTTGCCGTAGCCTGGGAAAACCCAGTCCAAATAAGCGCCGTACTTGAGAAGGCCCACCCGGTGTCCTTGACGAAGGAGGTAGTGTGCCAGGGCCGCAGCGGCTCTAACAGCGTGGTCGAAAAGCTCTGGAGCCGCGCCCCGATAGGCCTTGGCCCGCACGTCCAAAACGATGGCCACGTCCGCAGCCCGTTCCTCCTCGTATTCCACCACCACGGGAATCCCCCGGCGGGCGAAGGCTTTCCATGCGATCCTTTTTGTCTCATCTCCGGGGCGAAATTCCCGGATGCCATAGAATTCCAAGCCCGAACCGCCGCGGCGGGCCCGGGTGGTTCCCGGAATGGGCAACGTGCGCCGCGCGGGAAGCTCCAGCCGCGAAAGCTCCTCATACCGCGGAAGTACCACGACCTCCGCCGGGCAGGGGATCTCCCCTCGCCAGGGCAAAAGGCCCAAAGGACCCCTCACCTCCACCGCCACGGCGGAAAAACGGTGAATGCCCCGCGAGGCTCGGGCGGTGTAAGAAAACTCCAAGCTCTCCCCGGGCCTCAAAAGGCCCCTTCCCCAAGGGCGGCCGTCCACCAACGTTAAGCCAGGAAGAAGCTTGTCCGTCACGAATACCTCGAGGGTTTCCTTTCCCTCGTTCTTTACGGCAAGAGAAATTTGCACCTCTTCCCCCTCCTGAGCCCTCCGCGGTTGAACGCCCCGCTCGCACCGCAACTTTGGGGCAGGATTCCCTGGAGCAAAGGCCACCCCGAGGGCGAGATGCCAAGCAAGGGGAACGGCCAAAATCAAGAGGCCGGGGTGCCGCAGGGCCAATCCAGTTCCCAAAAGGAAAAGGAAGACCAAAAACTCCACCCGGGCCTTGCTCCAAATCATGCGGGAAGCTTGGGAACAGCCGTCTGGGAAAGGATTTCCGCCACGATATCCTCGGCCCGGGTCTCCTTCGTCCAAAGCTCGGGAGAGAGGATGAGCCGGTGGCTGAGGGCAGGGATGGCCACAGCTTTGACATCATCCGGGGTGACAAAATCCCGGCCGTGGAGGGCGGCCCAGGCCCGGCTCATGCGCAAAAGGGCCAAGGTGCCGCGAGGGCTCGCGCCCAGACTCAAAGCAGCGTGGCGCCTCGTTCGCACCACAAGATCCGCCATGTACCGAAGGAGATCGGGGTCCACGTAAACCCTCTCCACCGCCGCCCGCATGGCCAGCACTTCTTCCGCCGAGGATACCGTGCGAACGTGAACTTCCTCAGAACCGCGGGCGATGCGCCGCCGGAGGATCTCCACCTCCTCGTCCCGATTGGGATATCCAAAACGCACACGGATAAGGAAACGATCGACCTGGGCCTCGGGAAGGGGAAAGGTCCCCTCGTATTCGATGGGGTTTTGGGTCGCCAAAACCACGAAAGGCTGGGGCAAAGGATACGTCGTCCCCTCCACCGTGACCTGGTTTTCCTGCATGGCCTCAAGGAGAGCGGATTGGGTTTTGGGGGTAGCGCGGTTGATCTCATCGGCAAGGAGAATTTGGGTAAAGATCGGCCCGGGTTGGAATTCAAATTTTCCCTCATCCCGGCGGAAGATGTGCGTTCCCACGATGTCCGCGGGAAGAAGATCGGGAGTGAATTGGATGCGCCGGAAGGAAAGCCCCAAAGCCTGGGCCAGACATCGGGCCGCAAGGGTCTTCGCCAGGCCTGGGTAGTCCTCAATCAAAACGTGACCTCCCGCAAGGATGGCTGCCAAAATTAATGAAAGGGGTTCGTGCTTCCCTACGATGACCTTTTCCACCTCTTCCAAAACGGCTTCCGCGCGGTTGCGCACCTCTTCAATGGTCACAGCTCGCCCCCTTTAGCGTAACGATAAAGCGAATCCAGAGCTTCTTCGAGCTCTTTAAAGAAATTTCCGCTTCCTTCACCGCGAAGAAAACTGGAAAGGACGGGGTCTTTGGGCCAGCGTCCATTCAGGATTTCTTCCCAAACTTCTTCGGGCGAAACGAGTTCCCGCTCGGTGCGGAGGGCCACGGCAATCCGCGCAAGCCGCGAGCGCACCGCGCGCCGCGCCCAAGGCGAATAGCGGGCCCGCCGAAGGAGAAAAACGAGGTCCCGCAGGAAAAGGGAGGAAGAGGGACCTGGCTTCTCCTTTCGCGGGGCCTCAGACCCAAAGACCCGGAAAAATTTGAGCGCCAAAAAGCTCAAAACCAGAAGGGCCAAAAGCCAGACAAGACCCTGGGGAAGGGAGTCCAAGATGAGAAAAACGCGCAAGGCGGGGTCTACAAGGATATCCCGAACTACTTCCGGCAGTGAAACGAAAAGAAGGAAAAAGAGCAAAGCTAAGCCTAAAATGAGGAGAAGACGCCGCGCCCTAGGAGTAAGCCTGCTCCAGCGCGGCCAAGGCCGCCATGGCCTTCGCTCTCCGTGACTCACTTTCCTTGCGCCCGTAGCGCACCTCCTCGAAAAGCTCAGTCAAAATTTCTATGGCCTCATGCTGAAACCCAAGTTTCCTCAGATTTTCCGAAAATTCGCGGGCGGTGAGGCTCGGCTGATCCCTCGCTCCAGACTTTTTAGAAAGGATCTCCACCATTCGCATCCAGCATCGAAGGACGACGTCGTAAACAGGGGCTCCGCTGCAAAGCTCGTCGAACGCCTCTTGCACGGCCTCACGGATGGCCTCCCTTTTTCTTCGCCGTTCCAAAGCATCGCTTAGGCGCAGACCAAGAGCGATCGCCAAAATGAGGGCTGCAACCAAAGCGGCAAAATAAGGGGCCCATTTGGGCGCCTGAGGTACTGGTTCCGCCTGAGCAGCCGACTCTCCTTGAGAGGGAGATGGGACAGGCACTTCCACCCTCTCTGGGATTTCCGTTCGCAAGGGAAGGTAGTGGAAAAGGAGGGCCATGATCCCCAGGACAAAAAGGAAGTACAGGAACTGCTTCCGGAAGCGCTTGGAAAAGACGAGACCAACGGCCGCCAAAATCACGCCTGCAAAAATAAAGAGCCGGAAAAAGTCCAAAAACCAGTCCGTGGACAGGGCAGGGGAAGGGAGCGTAGGGCCTACACTGCCGGAGTCAACGCTTGGGAAAGGTTTTCCACCGCGGAACTCGGTGCCCCGGAGCGCTCCCACCAAAAACATCAGCCCCAAAACGATTAAAACACCAAGAAGAACCAGCCGAATTCTTGCCATTAGAGGTCCAGCTTGATGTGGAGCTCCCGGAGTTGCTCCTCATCCACTTCGGCCGGCGCGCCCGTAAGAGGGCAGGAGCCCGTAGCCGTTTTAGGAAAAGCAATCACTTCCCGAATAGAGTTCTCTCCGGCGAGCATCATCACCCAGCGATCCAGACCAAAGGCGATCCCGCCGTGGGGAGGCGCGCCATATTCCAAGGCCCGGAGGAAAAAGCCAAACCTCCGCTCCGCCTCCTCCGGACCAATCCCCAAAATCTTAAAAACCCTCTCCTGAAGGTCCCGGCGATGGATACGAATGGAACCGGAAGCGAGTTCCACGCCGTTCAGTACAAGGTCGTAGCATTTGGCGCGCACCCGAAGAGGATCGCTTTCCAAAAAGGGAAGATCCTCATCTTTAGGCGATGTAAAGGGGTGGTGCTCGGATTCGATCCGACCCTCTTCGGAAAGCTTAAAGAGAGGGAAATCTACGATCCACGCGAAGGCCCATCTGTTCTCGGGGATAAGCCCGCGTTCTTTCGCGATTTGGAGCCGAAGTTCACCTAAGGCCTGGGACACGAGTTTCTTGGGGCCGGCACAGAGGAGAAGAAGATCCCCAGAATTTAGGCCGGCGCGGTGGGCAGCTTCCCTTAAAACTTCGCCTGAAACGTACTTGCTGAGAGGGGACTGAATGCCATCGGCCACCTTGAGCCAAACCATCCCCCCTAAACCCGCCTTTTTCACCGCCTCTTCAAGCTTTCCGAGCTCCGAACGGGAAAGACTTGCTCCTCCGGGAACAGGAAGGCCCCGCACCACTCCCCCATGTTCCAGCGCCTCCGCAAACACTCTGAAGCCCGCCCCGGCAAAAACAGAGGAGAGGTCCACGATCTCCATCCCAAAACGCAAATCAGGCTTATCGGTGCCATAGCGATCCATGGCCTCATCATAAGGCAGGCGCGGGAAAGGCCGGGAAATTTCGACCTCAATTGTTTCCCGAAACACATGGGCCACCAAACCCTCAAGGAGCGCAAAAAGCTCCTCCGGGTCCTCAAGGAACGCCATCTCCATATCCAACTGGGTGAATTCGGGCTGGCGGTCGGCGCGCAGGTCCTCGTCGCGGAAGCACCGGACGATTTGGAAATAGCGCTCAACCCCGGAGCACACAAGGATTTGCTTAAAAAGCTGCGGGGATTGGGGAAGAGCATAGAACTTTCCCGGCTCAAGGCGGCTGGGCACAAGGAAGTCGCGGGCGCCCTCGGGCGTGGAGCGGGTGAGCATGGGGGTTTCCACCTCGATGAATCCATGGGCGTCGAGATACTGGCGAATAGCAAGACAAACTTTGTGCCGGAGCCGCAGATTCCGTTGCATCCGCGGCCGCCTTAGGTCCAAAAAGCGGTAGCGGAGCCGCGTCTCCTCACTCGCCTTAACTTCCTCCTCGGGGAGGAAGGGGAGGGGCTTGGACTTGGCGAGGATCTCCAGGGTTTCCACGGCTACTTCCACGTTTCCAGTAGGTAAACCGGGATTAGGGTTTTCCCGGCGGACCACCGTGCCCACCACCCGGATCACATCCTCGCGGGAAAGCTCCCGGGCTTTGGGCTCACCCCGAAAAACAAGCTGCACAATCCCCGAGGAATCGCGCAAGTCCACGAAGGTGAGACTCCCGAAATCGCGGACGGCATCCACCCATCCGGCCAAGATCACTTTGCGGCCCACATCCTTTTCCCGCAGCTCTCCGCAGGGTTCCCGCTTCAACCCTTCCTCCTCACAAGCCGGAATTGTACGCGTTCCGCTTTATACAGGCAGGGCAGAAGGGCAAATCGCGCGGTAGGCGCACTGCCGACAAGCCGCATAGGAAGGTTTGGGCGCAAAGTCCTCGCGACGGATGCCCTCCGCTGCTTCCATGATCGCTTCCCGCGCCCCTTTGAGGAGGCGATCGCTGGGCTCCGCCTTTCCCACCACCACCTCAGGGGTGAGAAAGCGAAGTTGGAGTTCTTTGGGTCTTTCTCCAAAGGTTCGCTCGAAGGCCAGAGCATAGATGGCCATCTGCAGGGACTCCTGGACCCGGTGATCCGCAGACTCCACTTTGGCTTCGGAAGTTTTGTAGTCGATGATGAGGGCGCCGTCGCGGCGGCGATCCACCCGGTCCCAATAGCCGATCACCTTCACCCCGTTTTCCTCGAAGGCAAAGTACTGCTCCACAAAAGTGGGCCGGCTCCCTTCCGCTTCCTCGAAGGCGTAGAAATTTTGGAGGGCCTCTTCTCCGTAGCGGTGAAGCTCCTCTTCGTGGGCAGCAGAAAGAAAACCCTCGGAGCGCCAAGCCCGGTCAAATACGGCGATAACCTCGGAAAGCGGGAGGCTCCGGCCCTGCCTTTTCGCCAAGTGATAGGCCTGAATGGCCTGGTGCACGGCGTTACCCAGAATCACTGTAGGGTGGAGCCGAATGGGCACACGCAGCACATGGATGTATTTGTATTTGAGGGGGCAGGTGAGCCAGTCGTCCACTTGTCTAAAGGAAAGTTGTAAGGCTCCCGGGCTTTTTTCGGGCAAAACGGGTTCCGGCGCCTTGGCTGCGCGCGTGATCCGAAAAAGGGGCGGAGTTTCCGGAGCCCGGGGACCTAGGGCATCTTCGCCCAAGGCCTCCACCACAAACCGGGAAATTTTGGCGGGCCTTCGGCGCGGCTCTTCGCCAGGAAGGCGGTAATCATCGGAAGAAAGGAGGAAAAGGTAGCGCTTGGCCCGGGTCATGCCCACGTAGAAAAGACGGCGCTGTTCCTCTAAATGGGCCACATCCGGTGGGAGATCTTCCAGGACGAGATCCCGAGGGAGGGCAAAAGGCGGCCTTTGCCGCCGGCCGGGGAAGAAATCCTCCACAAGACCGGTGAGGAAAACGGCCTCGAATTCCCGGCCCTTCGCCTGGTGGAAGGTCATCACCTGGACAGCATCCACCCCGGGCTCGGCCTCGCCCACCATGGGATTCCAACCGAGCTCCCGAAGCTCCTCCACATAGCGCACAAACCATGGGACGCGGTCGTATCGAGCCACCTCTTCGAAGCGCCGCACCACCTCCTCAAAGAAAGCGGCGATATGCTCCAAAGCCCGCCGCGAGCGGGGCGAAATTTCTTGAGCAAGGCGAGAAAGATACCCTGTGCGCTCCACCAAAAAGTGATAAAGCACTTGGCCAGTGGGCGAGCTTCTCGCCAAGTCCTCGCAGGCTTGAAGATCCTCGAGGGCCCGTTTTGCCGTGGCGAGGCCTTCCGCGGAAAGCTCACCCTTTTCGACGGCCTCCGAAAGAAGCGCCCGCAGGGGCCGATGGGTCCGCTGGGAGAGGGCGGTAAGCTCGGCAAGCTCATCGCCGTTCAGGCGGTAGATGGGCGAGCCCAAAAGGTGGTAGAGGGATTGGTCATCCTGGGGATCCGCAAGGGCCCGCAAAAAGGAAAGGATGAGCTTGATCTCCTCTTGATCGAAAAGACCGGCACGATAACCGCCTACGAGGACCCAGGGAACCCCTGCCTCGGAAAGGGCCCGCAAATACGGCTCAGGCCGGTAGCGGTTCCGATAAAGTACAGCTATCTCCCTGTACGGGATGCCTTCGCTGTGCAGCTCTTTAATTTTTTGCGCCACATATTCCGCTTCCTCGGAGACGGTGGGGAAATGCCGGTGCAAAGGAGGGGAACCCTCCCCAAAAGCGGAGCGCAGCTCTTTTGTGATCGCTTGAGGAATCTCCCCCCGGATGGAGAGGGCTTCCAAGCGATAGGCATTTTGGCGAATGAGCCGCATGGCGCAGTCCAAAATGCGTTGGGTGGACCGGAAATTTTGGGTGAGCACCACCACCTTGCTTTGGGGAAAAGCCCGGAGGAAAGCCAGGAGGTTATCCCAAGGTACCCCGCGGAATCCGTAGATGGCCTGGTCGTCATCGCCCACCACCGTGACATTTCCGTGCCCGGCCAAAAGGGTCACCAGGCGCAATTCCGCCCGGCTTGTGTCCTGGAACTCGTCGGCCAAAACGAAGGGAAAACGCTCATGGTATTCCGAAAGAAGCCCAGGGTGGCGCTGGAAAAGGTCCACGGTGCGCAAAATGAGATCCCCGAAGTCCACCATCCCTTCCCGTAGGAGAAGCTCCTGATAGGCCGCGTAAATTTCCCAGAGTTCCCGATGCAATTCCCGCTCATCTGGGGAGAGGGAACTCTCGTGGGTTTCCCACCACCGCCGGTACTCTTCGGGCGGGATGGCCTCATCCTTGGCCCGGCTGATGAAGTCCAAGACCGGAGAAAGGAAAGAAAGAGGGCGGCGAAGGGCCTGGGGCCGCAATTTCCGAAGCGGCAACTCCGTGAGGTGATCGAGGAGAAACACGCGCTGGCTCCACTCGTCGAGGATCTTGAAATCCGGGGGAAGGCCGGCCAAAGGCGCGTTTTCCCTGAGAATCCTCTCGCACACGGAATGATAAGTGGCCACCCACGCGTCCAAGGCGGCATAGCGGATCCACTCGAAAGCGCGGTCGAGCATTTCCTCTGCCGCTTGGTTGGAGAAGGTGAAAACGAGGAGCTGGCTTGGACGCTTAACAAAACCTTGGGCGATGAGATACGCGATGCGGCGCGCGATGACCGTGGTTTTGCCTGTCCCCACTCCCGCCAAAACGAGAAGAGGGCCGGAACCGTGGGTCACGGCCTCCTTCTGTTCCGGGGTCAAGCCCTCAAGAATTTCCATCAGCCCAAAGTTTACCCTCCCTCTTGGCAGGGATAGGGCCTCGGCGTTATCCTCTTTGAGCTATGGGGCCCTTTCAACTTTTTCTGTTGATCGCGCTTTTAGGAGCCATTGTGGTCATGGGCTACCTCACCGTGACCGACTGCGCCCAGACTGAACTTGTGTATCTTCATGGAAAAGTGGTGGGAAAAACGGTGGGGACGGTGGAACGGGAACAAACAGTCGTGGTAGGCGGCTGCCCCCGTTGTCCTGGCTCGAAGCCGGAAACGAAGGTGGTACGGGTCAGCGAGGAGGTTTACTACCTCATTGTGGAACTCGTCGAAAACGGAGAAACCCGGACGCAGCGGTTCATGGTGAGTGAGGAGGTTTACCGGAAAACGGAGCCGGGGACGGAAGTGGAGGTGCGTTACCTCAGGGGAAAGCTTCGGGGAACGACGTGTACGCAACCTGAGCTCATCTTTTCCCAGCCCTGATTCCGCGGTAAGATGGTGTTTGCTGCGCCCGTAGCTCAGTAGGACAGAGCGGCCGCTTCCTAAGCGGCAGGCCGCAGGTTCGAGTCCTGCCGGGCGCAGTTTCTTTTTGCCCCTTTACACACAGCCCACCAAAGAGTATAAAGTCGACCATAAAGTATGTGGGCCATTATTCCTGCCCTCTTTATGGGCTGGGCTTTGGGCGCCAACGACGCGGCCAACGTGTGCGGCCTTGCGGTCACCGTGGGCGCTTTGCGTTTCCGCACCGCGATCTTCCTCACCTCCCTTTTCGTCATCCTGGGCGCCTCCCTCTCGGGACAAGCCGGGATGGGAACGTATAGCGCCTTGGCCGGACACGGCCTCGGCGGCGCGTTCTGTGTGGCCTTGGCCGCCGGCTTTACCGTAACCGTGATGACTTGGCGCGGCCTCCCTGTGTCCACCTCCCAAGCGGCCGTAGGGGCCATTGTGGGCGTGGCCTTGGTCACCGGAAAAAATGTGGATTGGGGAGTATTTGGTCGCATCGTTATTTCTTGGGTGGCTTCTCCTTTGGGCGCGCTCATCCTCGCCTTCCTCCTTCTTCGCCTTTTCACCCCCTTCCTTTTTCGAATGGGGCTTGGGCTTGAGGCCCTGGACCGTTTGGCCCGCTTCGGCCTCATCCTCATGGGGATTTGGGGAGCTTATGCCCTGGGCGCGAATAACGTGGCCAACGTAACTGGCGTTTTCGTTGGAGCGGGCGTTCTCTCCCCTGCCATGGCGGGCCTCATCGGCGGAGGAAGCATCGCTTTGGGAGTTCTCACCTATTCCCGGCCGGTGATGGAGACCGTGGGGCAAAAGCTCGTGCAGGTGGGAACATGGCCAGCTCTCCTTGCTTTGGCCTCCCAGGCCGCGGTTTTGCAGCTTTTCACGTTTTTGGGCGTTCCCGTGTCCTCATCGCAGGCCATTGTGGGCGCGGTGGTTGGGGTTGGCCTCGTGAAGGGGGTTTCCGCGGTGAACCTGCGGCAGGTCCTCGCCATCCTCTTGGGCTGGGTGCTCACCCCTACCCTTTCCGGCCTCGTGGGTGCTTTGGCTTGGCTTTTGCTGCGTCCTTTTTTCGGGTAGCCCGCTTGGCGGAAAGTCCACTTTCAAGTTTGGTTGAGGGGGACTGGGTTTAGTTGTAAGCTCCAGTCACGGAGGGGTGGGCGAGCGGCCGAAACCACCTGCCTGGAGAGCAGGTGCACCCCAAAAGGGTGCCGCGGGTTCAAATCCCGCCCCCTCCGCCAGGCCCGTGCAGGGTGGGGGGTTAGCGGTCCCCTGAATCCAAAACCCGCTTTACGTGGAGCCCATGGGTTCCCCGAGAGGTGGGGTGGCGGAAGCGGCCTGGGGAACGTGGAGGCGATGACGGCCGAGCCCCCTGCGACGCAGGCCGGTGAACCCCGCCAGGCCCGGAAGGGAGCAACGGTAAGCCGTACCCTGCGGGTGATAGGGGATCCCTTGGCCCGAGCCGGCCGCCCGGGTGCGCCCGGAGGCCCCTTCCCCGACGGGAGCCCCGCACGGGCCTTTGACTTTTCCCCTCCTTTGGGTTAAGTTAAAGGCGACAAGAAGATCCGAATATCGGGGTAAACGGTGCGCCTCACCCTCTCCACGAAGTATGCGGTGATCGCCCTCGGCGAGCTCGCTCGCCGGGCTGGACCTGTCTCCATCCCCTCCCTCTCCGCGGCCACGGGCATCCCTTCCGCTTACCTGGGAAAAGTCGTTTCCCTTTTGGTGCGCCACGGCCTTTTGGTGAGCGCCCGCGGCCGCGGCGGCGGCATCTCTTTGGCCAAACCCGCGGAGGAAATCTCCCTACGGGACATCATCCTTGCTGTGGAGGGCCCAAGAGCCCTCCAGGATTGCCCCTTCGATCCGGAACCTTGCCCAGGCGACCCCCAGTGCCCCCTCTTCCCCGTCTGGGATCCCCTGCGCGAACGCATCATTTCCTTTCTCGAAGAAACCTCCCTGGCAGAGGTGGCGCGCCGTACCCCAAAGGAGGAAGGATGAGCGAGCTCATAAGTTCCCATCGTAAGGAAGCACTAAAGGAAATTTTGCGCCGGCTTCATGCGGGAGAACCTTTGCCCGCCCTCAGGGAGGAGTTCCGCCGGGCAGTAGGAAATATCACCCCCTTGGAAATCGCCCAAATCGAGGGCGAACTCGTCGCCGAGGGAATTAGCCCTGAAGAAATCCGCAAACTATGCGATCTCCACCTTGAGCTTTTCCGTGAATCCCTGGAAAAAGAAGAGCCTCTGGCCCCCGCCTGGCATCCCATCGGGATCCTCATGGCCGAGCACCGCGAACTTCTCCGCATCTCAGAAAACCTAAACCGCGCTGTGAACACAAATAACCAGGAAGAAATCGAGCACATCCGCGAACATCTGCGGGAATCAGAAAAGCATTACCTTCGGGAGGAGAACGTCCTTTTCCCTGTCCTGGAAAAGCACGGGATCGTGGAGCCGCCTAGGGTGATGTGGAGCGAGCACCAGGAAATCCGCGCCCTCAAGAAGGAGATCCAGACGGCCGAAGGGGCGCGCCTAAAAGAGTTGGCCGTGGCCCTAGCGGAAATGCTCGCCTCCCACTTCTTCAAGGAAAATCGCATCCTCTTTCCTACAGCGTTGCGGGTGGTGCCGGAGGGAGAGTGGCCCTCCTTGCGCGCTCAATTCGATGAAATTGGGTACTGCTGCTTTACTCCTCCTGTCCCGTCTGCATCGGCGTCCGCACCTCAGGCCAGGGCGGATTTGGCTCCCACGCCGGCGGCCGAAATCCGCTTGCGCTTCCCTACAGGCGATCTCACCCCTGAGGAGCTTGAGGCCATTCTCAATACGCTTCCCGTGGACATCACTTTCGTGGATAAGGACGACACTGTGCGCTATTTCAACTCCACGAAAGACCGGATCTTTGTGCGCACGCCCGCGGTGATCGGAAGAAAGGTCCAAAATTGCCACCCTCAAAAGAGCTTGCCCGTGGTGGAGCGGATCCTGCGGGAGTTTCGGGAGAAAAAGCGGGAAGTGGCGGAGTTCTGGATCAACTTCCAGGGAAAGTTCGTGTACATCCGGTATTTCCCCGTTTGGGGAAGGAACGGCGAATACTTGGGCACCCTGGAGGTCACCCAGGA
>CAZQXP010000003.1:0-16629 GCA_964597525.1 uncultured Thermotogaceae bacterium
TCTGTGGCCATACTCGTTGACGAAAAAACAAAGGTTTTGGTTCAGGGCATCACCGGGACGGAAGGCTCCTTCCATACCCGGCAGATGGTGGCCTACGGAACCAAGGTGGTAGCCGGGGTAACCCCGGGGAAAGGCGGGCAAAGCCTCGACGGGATCCCGGTCTACGATAGCGTAGAGGAGGCCCTTTCCCACCACGAAATTGACGCCTCTGTGATTTTTGTGCCCGCGGCGTTCGCCCCCGAAGCCATGCTTGAAGCGGCCGCCGCTGGAATTCCTCTGGTCGTGTGCATCACCGAGGGCATCCCCCTTCATGCCATGCTCCGCACCTATCACCTTTTGCGTCAATATAAAACCCGGCTCATCGGCCCTAATTGCCCAGGCCTTATTTCTCCAGGAAAGGCAAAAATCGGGGTTATCCCCCACGCGCCGTTTATGCCCGGCCCTGTGGGAATGGTGTCCCGCTCCGGAACGCTTACGTACGAGATCGCTTCCCACCTTTCCCGGGCGGGGCTTGGCCAGTCCACCGTGGTGGGAATCGGCGGCGACCCCATTGTGGGCACGACCTTCACCGAGCTTCTTCCCCTCTTCGAGGAGGATCCGGAAACGAAGGTGGTGGTCCTGGTGGGCGAAATCGGGGGCGCTGCGGAGGAGGAGGCCGCGGAGTACGCGAAAGAACACATGAGCAAGCCCCTTGTGGCCTATATCGCCGGTTTTTCCGCGCCGCCCGGAAAGCGCATGGGCCATGCGGGCGCCATCGTCACCGGCGGCGAGGACACGGCACAAGCAAAAGCCCAGCGCTTGGAGAAGCTCGGCGTCCCTGTGGCGCGCACGCCTGCGGAAGTGGTGAAGCTTGTGAAGGAGGTCCTCGCGTGAGCCGAACCTTTGGCCTTGTGGGCCTTCCCAATGCTGGAAAATCCACAATTTTTAACGCCCTCACCGCCGCCGGGGCCCGAGTGGAGCCCTATCCCTTCTCTACCCTCCAAGCCCAGAAGGGCGTCGCTCCTGTTCCCGATCCGCGTTTGGACCGCCTCCACGCCCTCTTTCCCGAAAAGAAAAAGGTGCCCACCACCATCGAGGTGGTGGATATCGCCGGCCTTGTGGAGGGCGCCTCCCGAGGCGAGGGGCTCGGAAACCAGTTCCTCGCGGACATCCGTGCTGTGGAGGCCATTCTCCACGTGGTCCGGTGTTTTGAGGACCAAGATGTCGCGCACCCCATGGGCGAGATCAACGTAAGGCGCGATATCGAAATCGTGGAAACGGAACTTCTCCTCAAGGATCTTGAGACCTTGGAAGGCCGAAGGGAGCGGGTCGCTAAACTCGCCCGCCTGGGCGAAAAGGAGGCCAAAGAGGAGTTTTCCCTTTTGGAGCGCCTGATTGACGGGATCAAACAGGGCATCCCCTTGCGCAGCCAAAACCTCTCCCCTGAAGACAAGGAGAAGCTCAAGGGGCTTTCCCCTCTGACCCTAAAGCCGGTTTTGTTCGTGGCCAACGTGGGCGACGAGGGCGAAAACAAGTATTCGGAGGAAGTGGCGAAGATCGCCCAAGAGAGGGGAGCTGGGTGCGTGGTCATCCGGGGCCGGCTGGAGATGGAGCTTTCCGAGCTTTCGGAGGAAGAGCGTCGGGAATTCCTTCGGGAATACGGGCTTGAGGGTTTGGCCATCGAGAGGCTGGTGCGCGAGGCCTATCGCCTTCTTTCCGTGATCACCTTTTACACCTTCGTCGGGCCGGAGGTGCGGGCCTGGACCATTCCCGCGGGCACGAAAGCGCCGGACGCGGGCGCCGTGATCCACACGGATTTCCGTGACCGTTTTGTTCTTGCGGAAATCATGCGTTTGGAAGATTTGGAGGCCTTTCGCTCGGAGAAAGCCTTGCGCGAGGCGGGAAAGATCATCCGGGCTGGCCGGGATTATGTTGTTCAGGACGGGGATGTAATCCATTTCATCGTCGCTTGATGGCCACCTTTTCCCTTCTCCTCATCACCGCGATTTGGGGCTGGACTTTCGTTTTGGTTAAAGATGCCGTTGGGGAAGTAGGGCCTTTTTGGTTTTTGGCTGTGCGGTTTTTTCTGGCTTCGGTTTTTGCCCTGCCCTTTTGGCCTAGGAGAAAATCCGCGTGGCGTCCGGCGGCTTTGCTTGGGGTTTTTCTTTTCGCTGGCTATTTTTTCCAGACCTGGGGCCTTCGTTACACTACTGCCCAAAAATCTGGGCTGATCACGGGGTTTTCCGTGGTCCTGGTCCCCGTTTTCGCTCGGCTTTTGGGCGAGCGGGTGAGAGTTGGGGGGTGGGCGGGCGTGGTATTGGCCACCGCCGGAGTTGCCCTCCTCGCTTTGACGGGAAATGAGCCCCTGGGTCCCACGGGCTTTGGTGATTTCCTTACCGTGCTCTGCGCCATCTCTTTTGCCTTGTACATCGCCCTTTTGGCCCGCTACGCGAAAGGGGAAAAGGCAAGTGCCCTTCTTTTGGGGCAGCTTTCCGCGGTGTTTCTCCTTTCCCTTTTGGGCGCCGCGGCTTTTGGGGAGGTTCGCTGGCCTCTTTCTGGGAAGGTCTGGGTTTCCCTTCTCATCACCGGGATCTTTGCCTCCGCCTTGGCCTACTACGTTTTGGCTTGGGCAGAGGGCCGCGCCGGGGCTACGAAAACCGCGGTGATTTTGGCCATGGAGCCGGTTTTCGCCGGCTTTTTTGGGTGGATCCTTTTGGGCGAGACCCTTTCCCCTTTACAAATTCTTGGGGCAGCTTTGGTCGTTGGGGGAATTATTTTGGCGAGCGTTGTTGACCGGGCCTTGGCCGGCCCGGATAATCGTTGAGCCGGGAGGGATGTCCGAACGGCAAGGAGCCGGTCTCGAAAACCGGTAGGGCCTTTTGGCCTTCGGGGTTCGAGTCCCCGTCCCTCCGCCAGCGCCCGTAGCTCAGCGGATAGAGTGCCGGCCTGCGGAGCCGGAGGCCGCAGGTTCAAATCCTGCCGGGCGCATTTATTTTTTGCGGGGCTGGATTACCTCGTCCACGATCCCGTAGGCCTTCGCTTCCTCCGCGCTCATCCAAAAGTTCCGGTCCGTGTCGCGCTCGATTTTTTCCTTGGGCTGGCCCGTATGGTAGGCGAGGATTTCGTTTACTTTGTCCCGGAGTTTCAGGATTTCATCGGCCTCGATTTTGATGTCCACGGCTTGCCCGCCCACCATGCCCCAAGGCTGGTGGATCATGATGCGGGAGTTGGGGAGGGCATAGCGTTTTCCTTTGGCCCCGCCGGCGAGGATCAAGGCCGCCGCGGAGGCGGCAATCCCCACACAGATCGTGCGCACCGGGCACCGCACGTACTGCATGGCATCGTAGATCGCAAGCGCGGCCTGAAGATCCCCTCCGGGACTGTTGATGTAAAGCTGGATGTCCTTTTCGGGGTCCTCGGCCTCCAGGCACAGAAGCTGGGCGATGATGTTGTCGGCGGCTCCTGAATAGATGCCGCCTCCGGCGCTGGAGACGATCTCGCCGGAAAGGAAGATGATCCGGTCCTTAAAAAGGCGGGCAAATGCCCGCTCCCAATAGCGCATCATGCGTAGCTCTTCTTCTTCAAAGTACTGCAACCTCATTCCTCCCTCCTTAAATTAGCCAGGATCCAATCCGCGGTGCGCTCGAAAAGGAGGCGGTTGTGGATCACCTCTTCCTCCTCGCCTTCTTGGGCTGCCAACTTACGCACTTCCTCAGGATCGGGCTCGAGGTTTTTCTCCTCCGCGAGGCGATGGATGAGGATTTCCCGGCGGAGCCGGAGGGCCACGGCTTTCTCCACCTTGGCCCGCACCTCCTCCGTTTTGGGGAAGTGCTTCATCTCCTCTTCCACGGTTTCCGCAAGGAACCCTGGCGGTACAGGGATGTTTAGGGACTCGGCGAGGGCGTCAATGGCCCGGCGCCGAAGCTCATCGCGGCGGCGCGCCTCCGCCCGGGCTAAAAGTTCCTTTCGCACCTCTTCTTTCAGTTCCTCCCAGGAGCTCTTTCCGTAGTGCCGGGCAGTTTCCTCGGGGCTTGGAAGCACAAGGCGGTATACACCCACCACTTCGAACTCCTCGGCGTTCCCTTCCTCGTCGCTAAGCACAACTTTTGTTCCTGCTTTGACACCAAGGAGCTGCTTGCCGATAGGTTTGGATGCGGTGGCCTGGCCCTCCCAGATGTGCTCTCCGCGTTTGATGTGAACGATATCGCCCTCGTCGGCCGCGGTGTCCTTGGGGACCAGAGTAGCCGCCTCCCGGCGAAGATCATTCAAAACCCCTTCCACTTCCTCCTCCCGTACTTCTGCAGGCGGCGGTTCCTCCACGGAAATTTTCAAATCCTCGGGAATGGTGAATTCCGGAAGGACCTCGAACTCCGCCTGGAAGGAAAGGGCCTCGCCTTTCACGAACTCCAAGGTTTTCACCTTGGGCGTGGTGAGGGGATGAAGGTCCAGCTCCTTAAGCGCGCGATTGAGCCAGTCCTGGATGAGGTTCTCTCGAACTTCCTCCCAAAAATTCTCCTCGCCGTAGCGGCGCAAAAGGAGATGTCTTGGAGCCTTCCCCGGCCGAAATCCAGGGATCTTCAGCTCTTGGCCCAGAAGGCGCAGGACCTCCTCTTCCTTTTTGCGGATTGCGTCCTTGGGGACCCTTATTTCAATGCTGACCGATGTTCCTTCGCGCTTTACTTGGATGTTCTCCACGTCGGAAGGCATTATAGCGGCTTACCACCAAAGCCTGGAAAGCCTGGCCACATCCACGCCGAGCATGCGCACCGCCACCGCTTCTGCTCCTCTCAGGACCACATCCAAGACTCCCAGAGCCAAAAGAACTACGACCACAATGATCCCGAATTGCTCCAAACGCATGAGCTGCAATTTCCAGCGCAGGGGCAGAAAATAGGTGAGGACGCGGGAGCCATCCAGGGGCGGAAGAGGAATGAGGTTGAAGAAGGCGATCAAAAGGGAAATGACCACGTAGAGGGCCAAAAACATGAATACCCAAGAGTTGCGGACCCCCAAAAGAAGAAGGAGGCGGGCGAGGCCCGCGGCCAGGGCGGCAAGGATGAAGTTCGTACCAGGACCGGCAAGGCCCACCCACACCATTCCCTTCCAGGGATCGCGGAAATAGTAGGGGTTTATGGGAACAGGTTTAGCCCAGCCGAAGACGACAAGGGGCACACCGGTGAGGCGGCGAATAAGAATGAGCCCCAGCGGCAAAAGCACGGATCCTATGGGGTCCAAATGGCGAAGGGGGTTGAGGGAAAGCCTTCCCGCCCGCTTGGCCGTGGGGTCGCCAAGCCAGAGGGCCACCCATCCATGGGCCACCTCGTGGGGAATGATGCAGAAAAGAAGGGCCAAAACGGAGAAGAGAACTTGCAAAACCCAACTCACGGCCCTTCCTCCCCAGAAACCACAAGCACTTTTTCCCGCAAAAGCGTTACCATGCCGGCAGGGCTTCCTTTCGGTTTACGGAGATAACGCGCCTCAGTGTAACTTACTTCCACTTTCCGCGCACCCCTGGCTTTGGAAAACCAGGCGGCCAGTTCCGCGGCGCGAAGGAGCACCTCCTCGGGAACGGTGCGGCCGCCGTTTTTGATGAGGACATGGGCTCCGGGAACGCCCCGGGCATGAAGCCAAATGTCGTTGGGGCTCGCGCGCCTGAGGATCTCCTCGTTTTCTTTGGCGGAGCGCCCCACCAAAACCGTAAAATCGCCGATGTGAAAAGAGCGTGGTTGAGGTCGCGGCTCTTCTCGCTTTTCTTTTTCCTCTTCTTCCGCAAAATAGGGAGCAAGATCCGGCCGCTCTTGGAAAAGCCGGATTTCCTCGGAGATTTTTTCCATTTCCGCTAAAAGGGCACTGCGGCGCTTGGGAACTTCTTCCGCGGTACGCCGAAGCTTTTGCGCCCTTTTGTAAAGCGTCTGCGCATAGAGCGCAGGCGGCAAGGAAGGATCAAGTTCAATCTCCACGGGTTTTCCGTCGAATCCCTCTATCACCGCTTTGGCCGCCCCTTTGGGGATATCCGAAAGCCTCGCCAGGATGAGGTCCGCCTTTTCTTTGAGGGAAAGCCAAGCTTGGGCTTCCTTTTCCGCCGCGGCCAGCGCTTCCAACGCCCTCTTTTTTCGCGCAAGCTCCCGCTCAAGTTCTTCAATCCTCGCTTTGGCCAAAGCCCTAAAAATTCGCTCCTCTCGCACCCAATCCAGCGCTTCCCAGAAGGTCGGGAATTCTTTGAAGGGCTCGCCCCAATCGAGTCTTGGGAAAAACGTAGCCATAAGTTCGCCATTTTTGCGCCAAAGAAAGCCTTTTGGCGGCGAACTCAAGAGCTCCTGAGCAAAGCTTCGGAGCTCTTCCTCGTTTGGGGCGCGGCCGAGTTTGGCCGTCAAACCCTTGCGGAGTTCCGGGCCTATTCCCAGGAGGGGATCTCCCGGTCCGAAGTCAGCCGGCTTAAATTGCCCTTCCCTTAGGGCCCGAGGTTCCCCTGCTTTTGGGAAAAAGAAAAGGTTTCCCGAGCGGGGACGAAGGTCAAGGACTAGGTCCGCTTCGGGAAAGCGGAGGCGCAAAACACGGTCAAATCCAGCCTGCTCGAGAGCTAACAGGGGCTGGCCTTCTAATGTGCGCAGAAGCTGGCAAAAGGAAGGGGGTCTTGGCGGCGCGGGCGGCCGAAGTTCTGTGCGGTGAAACGCTTTTCCTGATGGATCCAGGACCAGCGCTCCCGGAGGGTCAAAAAAGCGCAAAAAGAAAAGGTCCCCTATCTGGTGAACTTTGGCCAGCCGCGCGCCCACCAATTCTTCCGCTTCTTCTTTGGCCTTATAGAGCTCTAGCCCCTCCATCTTTGGGATTTTACCGTTTGCGCTCAAAATTTCGCGTTTCCACGGTTTTTTCTTGCCGGCCGGTTTGGAGGTGTTATCCTTTGCCGAAACTTTAGGTCGTCGGGTCCCCAAGGAGTCCGCGCCTGGCGATCTAAAAAGGGGAGGGTTTCAGCCGTACTTGGGGCGGCGCCCAAGGGAGGAAACTATGTGGAAGAAGGGGTTGGCAGTGGGCGCTTTTTTGCCGGGTTTGGCTGGACTTCTTGCGGGGTGCTGTCTTTTCAGTGGTACGCCTACGGTCGTGATCAGCGGCCCCACCTCCGCCACGGTGGGGCAGCCTGTGACCTTTACCGCCACCGCAACGGGAGGCACAGCTCCCTATACCTACACCTGGAGTTTCGGAGCTACCGGAGCCACCGTGACCTACACGTTCACTTCCGCCGGAACCCAGACTATTGGTGTTACCGTCACCGATAACTGTGGAAAAAGCGCGAGCGCCATGTACACGGTCACCGTGAGCGAAGGCCAACAAAGCGGGAGCATTTCCGGCCGCTGGGTCGGCACTATTTCCGACAATACCGGCACCACCATTCAATTTGAGCTCCAGCTTTCCCAGGTGGGAGTAAGCGTGACCGGGACCGTGTATATTGGTGGACTTGCTTCGCCTGGGAATGGCACCTATTCGGGCGGCCAATTCCAGTTTCAATTCCAGTGGCCCACCACCACGGTCATTGTGACCCTTGTGGGTTCGTACAATCCCTATGCCAACGAGCTTTATGGGGATTGGATGGTGGGCGGTCAGCGGGGAGGATCCTGGCGGGTACGGCGCTGAGCTTGCTTTAGCCCTTGCGAAGATAGAGAGGGAAAGTAAGCTTTTCCCTGAGCCGGCGTAGCTCAGTGGCAGAGCAGCCGCTTCGTAAGCGGCGGGTCAGAGGTTCGAATCCTCTCGCCGGCTTTTGGAGGTGGGGAAGGATGCAGAAGGGAACCTACCGGGTCAAAACGGGGTTCGCCGAGATGTTCAAGGGCGGGGTGATCATGGATGTCACTACGCCCGAGCAGGCCCAAATCGCGGAGGAGGCGGGCGCGGTAGCAGTGATGGCCTTGGAGCGGGTTCCCGCGGATATCCGGGCCCAGGGCGGTGTAGCCCGCATGGCCGATCCCAAAAAGATCAAGGAGATCATGAACGCTGTCTCCATCCCGGTGATGGCTAAATGCCGTATCGGCCATATCGCCGAGGCCAAAATCCTCGAAGCTTTGGGTGTGGATTTCATCGACGAAAGTGAGGTCCTTACCCCTGCGGATCCTTTCCACCACATTGATAAATGGCAATTCAAGGTGCCGTTTGTGTGTGGCTGCCGCGATTTGGGGGAGGCCTGCCGGAGGCTGGCGGAGGGCGCGGCCATGCTCCGCACCAAAGGCGAGGCTGGAACGGGAAACGTGGTGGAGGCCGTGCGCCATATGCGTATCCTCAACGACCAAATCCGCCGCCTCAAGGAGATGTCCCGGGCGGAACTTGTCACTTATGCGAAAGAGATCGGCGCGCCCGTGGAGATCCTGGAGATGATCCAGGAATTGGGCCGACTTCCCGTGGTGAACTTTGCGGCTGGTGGGATCGCTACCCCAGCGGATGCGGCCCTCATGAGGATGCTTGGCGCAGACGGGGTCTTTGTGGGAAGCGGGATCTTCAAGAGCGCGAACCCCGAAAAGCGCGCGAGGGCCATCGTCTTGGCCTGCACCCACTACGACGATCCTGAGCTTTTGGCCAAGGTCTCCGAGGATTTGGGCGAGGCCATGCCCGGCATCGAGATCGAGAAGATCCCCGAGCACGCCCTCATGCAGTACCGATGAAAATCGGGGTTTTGGCCGTTCAAGGTGCGGCGCGGGAGCATATTTTGTGCCTCGCGAAGCTAGGCGTGGAGGTCGTGCCGGTCCTGCGGCCTCAGGACCTTTCGGGTTTGGCGGGGCTTGTGTTTCCTGGAGGCGAGTCCACGGCCCAATGGCGGCTCCTTTCCCGCTCTGGTCTTTCCGAGCCCCTGCGGGCTGAACTTTCCCAGGGCCTTCCGGCCTTCGGAACTTGCGCCGGCCTCATTCTTCTTGCCAAGGAAATTACGAATTGGCCGGAGAGGTACTTCGGGGTTTTGGATGTGGCCGTGGAGCGGAACGCCACGGGAAGACAAGTGGACTCCTTTGAGGCCACGGTCTCGGTGGACGGTTTGGGTGAAGTTCCGGCCGTGTTTATCCGCGCGCCGGCGATAAAGCGCGTGGGCCCGGAAGTGGAAGTCCTCGGTCGCTTGGGGGATGAGCCGGTTTTTGTAAAACAGGGCGCGATTTTGGGCGCCACCTTTCATCCGGAGCTCACCGAGGATCTTAGGATTCACGAGTTTTTCGTAAACTTGTGCCGAAAGGAGTAAGGATGGCAAAAGCGAGGATTGCGATCAACGGTTTTGGCCGCATTGGGCGGGTAACCCTGCGGATTCTGGTAAAGCGCGGCTGGCCCTTGGAACTCGTGGCCATCAACGATCCCTTCCTTTCCCCCCAGGTGGCAGCACATCTTGTGAAGTACGATACGGTTTACGGCCGCGCTCCTTTTTCCATCTCTGCGAAAGATAACGCTCTTTTGGTGGATGGTCGGGAGGTCCGGTTCCTTGCGGAGAAGGATCCAGCGGCCCTTCCCTGGAAGGATTTGGGGATCGATGTGGTGATCGAGTCGAGCGGTGCCTTCACGGATCCAGCGTTGGCCGCCGGGCACCTTAAGGCTGGCGCCAAGCGCGTCCTTATCTCTGCTCCACCCAAAGGCGAGGAATCCGCAGATGTTCCCCAGATCCTTTGGCGCATCAACGAGCACCACTTTGACCCAAACAAGCACCAAATTGTTTCCGCTGCCTCCTGCACCACCAACTCCCTTGGCCCCGTGGTGAAAGTTCTGCACGAGGCTTTTGGAATTGAGCACGGCTTTTTGACCACGATCCATGCCTACACCGCGGATCAGCGGCTTGTGGATGCTCCCCATCGGGATTTGGCGCGGGCGAGGGCGGCAGCGGCCAATATTGTTCCCACCTCCACCGGCGCGGCCCGCTCCATTCCCACGATCTTCCCCGAGCTCAAAGGGAAGATGGACGGAATTGCCATGCGCGTTCCCGTGCCCTGCGGGTCCGTTTCGGATTTTGTGGCCAAATTGAAGAAGCCCGCGGGTTCCACGCCCAAAGAGGCGGTAGAGAATGTGAACCGGGCCTTCGAGGAAGCGGCGAAGGGGCCGCTCGGCGAGGTCATGGCGGTCACCCGCGATCCCATCGTGTCCTCCGACGTTTTGGGCGAGGACCACTCCGCGGTGGTGGCCCTCGCCTATACCATGGTCCTCTCTCAAGCCTTGGACGTGGTGAAGGTTCTCTCCTTCTACGACAACGAGTGGGGCTACTGCTGCCGGCTTTTGGATGTGGCCCAGTACATCGCTGGCCGCTAAATGGCTTTCGGGGTGGATTGGCCTTGTTTTTCCGCCCCATTGCCTTCTTTGCGGCCGCGAGATAGATGAGCTCGTAGCGGTCTGTGAAAGTTGTTGGGAAGAGCTTCCGCGCTGGGAAAGTGTTTGTGAGGTCTGTGGGGTAGGCATCGGGCCGGGCTTGGATCTGTGTCCGGAATGCGCTGTGGAGGCCCGGCCCTACACGTGGGCCCGGTCCCTCGGCCCCTATGAAGGGGTTTTGCGGGAGTTGGTGCTCATCTTGAAGTATCAGGGCGAAAGGATGGCTGCACGACTTTTAGCACGGGAAATGGCGAAGCTCGTTCAAGGGGAGATCAAGCTCGTCACCTGGGTTCCGCCGGATCCGAAGAGGTTGCGGGAGCGGGGCTTCCACGGCGCGGAAATTTTGGGAAGGGAGGTGGCGCGGGCCTTGCGCCTTCCTGCAAGGCCTCTCTTGCGGAAACTGCGCCATACGCCCGAGCAGGTGGGCCGTCCGCGGGAGGAAAGGATGAACGCCATGCATGGGCTTTTTCGGGCCACGCGCCGCGGTCGCGGAGAAACCGTGCTTCTTGTGGACGATGTCCTCACCACGGGCGCTACCGTGGCCGAGGGGGTCCGCGCCCTTCAGGAGGCGGGTTTTGGGGAGGTGGCCGTTCTCACCTGCGCCCGCACGGTGGGAAGGGAATAATGGAGATCAAACGCTTCGTGGTTGGGCCGCTTTTCACCAATTGTTACCTCCTTTTGGAGGGAGGAGAGGCGGCCCTCATCGATCCCGGGGGCACTTCTCCCGCCTTGGAACTTGCCCTTTCCCAAACCAAGCTCCGCTACATCCTCCTCACCCACGGCCACTTCGATCACGCGGACTATGCTGAGGTTTTCCAGGCCAAAACGGGTGCGGCCATTCTTTATCACCCCGAAGAGAAAACCACGTTTTGGGCCATGGGCCGCACACCTCCGCCTCTCGATCGTCCTCTTGCGGACGGGGACCGCCTCCCTTTGGGGCAAGAGGAACTTTTGGTCTGGCACCTTCCCGGCCATTCCCCGGGCTCTTTGGCTTTCCTTTGGGAGAAGGGGAAGACGATTTTCGTGGGCGATGTGCTTTTTGCGGGCTCCGTGGGCCGAACCGACCTTCCCGGCGGTTCCTGGGAGGAGCTTTCCCGCTCCCTATCGCGTCTTCTTTCCTTGGGCGAGGGCTGGCGGGTTTTCCCCGGGCACGGCCCAGCCACGGAACTCGCTCAAGAACGGGAGAGAAACCAATTTTTGCGGGAGCTAGCCCATGGGCGCGCTTGAGGAAATAAAAGCCCGGGTGAACATCGTGGATCTCATCGGCCGGTACGTCGTTCTTAAACCGGCCGGGAAAAATTACAAGGCCCGCTGTCCATTCCATCCCGACGACACTCCTTCCCTTATGGTCTCGCCGGAAAAGGGGCTTTGGCACTGTTTTGGCTGCGGAGCAGGCGGGGACGCGATCTCTTTCCTCATGCGTATTGAGCGCCTCTCCTTCCAGGAAGCTTTGGCCAAGCTCGCCCAAGAGCTGGGGGTGGAGCTCAAAGGCACGGGAGAAGGGAAAAGCCGCCTTTACCAGGTGAACCTTGAGGCCCTGCGCTTTTTCCAGCGGGAGCTCCGGGCGGAAGGGGGAGAAAAAGCCCGGGCCTACCTCCTTTCCCGGGGGATTGGAGAAGCGCTTTGGGAAAAGTGGGGGCTGGGGTATGCCCCGCCTTCGGGAGACGCGCTTTTGCGCGCTTTAAGCCGCTTTGGCGTCCAAACGCTTTTGGAGCTTGGGCTTTTGGTGATGGGCGAACGCGGCCCGCGGGATCTCCTGCGCGACCGCGTGGTCTTTCCCATTCGCGATGAGCAAGGAAGGGTTGTGGCCTTTGCGGGAAGGGGCTTTGAGGGCGAGCCGAAATACCTCAACACCCCGAATACCCCGCTTTTCGTGAAGGGGACCGTTCTCTACGGCTTGGACCTGGCGAAAGATGGGATCAGGAAAAAAGGCCGGGCCGTGGTGGTGGAGGGGTATACCGACGTGATCAGCCTCCACGCCGCGGGGATTACGGAAGCCGTGGCCTCCATGGGCACCTCTCTTACCGCGGAGCAGGCCCGGCTCCTTTCCCGCTACACCGAGGAGGTCGTGATCGCCTACGACCGGGATGCCGCGGGCGAAGCCTCCGCCCTGCGAGGTATGTTCATCCTTCACAGCGCGAATTTGCGCGTGCGGGTGGCCTCTTTCCCTCCTGACGAAGATCCCGATTCCTTTGTGCGTAAATTCGGAGGAAGCGCGGTGGAGGAAGTCCTCGCTAGAGCTCAGCCCTTCCACGAGTTCTTCTTGAGTGCTCTTGCCAGCCGCCATGATCTTTCCACCCTGGAGGGGAAGGAGGCCCTCCTTCGGGAGGCCCAGGCTTTTTGGCCCGAGATCAAAAGCTCGGTGCTGAAAATCGAAATTGTCCGCGGATTTTCCGAGCTTTTGGGCCTCCCACCGGAAGAAGTCCAGGAGGCGCTCAAAGGTGTGGCCCGGCCTGTGCCGCGGACCTCCGCAGATCCTTCTGCCCTTACGCCGGAGGATCTCGTGGTGAAGTTCCTTTTGGAAGGGAAGCTTCCGGAGGATTTGGTAAACGAACTTATTCAAGAGGAGAAGCTCTTTTCGCCGGCTTATCGGGAAGTGGTACGCAGATTTGCGGAAAAGCGGAGCTATGGAGGGGATTTATCTCCGGCCGATCTTGTGCAGGGCCTTGCTCCGGATGCGGCTTCCCGCGTTTCCCGGCTTCTCCTTTTGGACATCAAGTTTTCCGATGAGCGCCGGGCCATGGAGGAGGCCATCTGCCGTTTTCTCTACCTTCCTCGGCTGACCCGACGGATGGAGGAGGTGCAGATCGCGTTGCGGGAGGCGGAGCGCCGGGCGGATGCGGAGGCGGTGCGTCGCCTCACCCTCGAATTTCAGAGGCTTTGTCGGGAGCGCCTGGAACTTCTGAGGAGGCGATGATGGAAAAGGAGTTGGAAGGCCCCGAGCGTTTGGAAGGGGATTCTGAAGAGGATTTGGTGGGTCTTATTCCTTTTCTTGTGGAGATGGCCGAGGCCGAACCCGAGGAAGAAGAGCGCTCCCCCGACCCCATCCGCACCTATATCCAGGAAATAAGCCGCATCCCCCTTCTCACCAAAGAGGAGGAAGTGGAGCTCGCCCAAAAGATTGAGGCGGGAAAGGAAGCCGCCGAGCGGCTTAGGAAAGAGAAAAACCTTTCGCCCGAGGAGAAGGAAAAGCTCGAGGAGCTCGTGCGGGAGGGAAGGAGGGCGCGGGAGAAGATGGCCGCGGCCAATTTGCGCTTGGTGGTCTCCATCGCCAAAAGGTACATGCACCGCGGCCTTTCTTTTTTGGACCTCATCCAAGAGGGGAACATCGGCCTTATGCGGGCCATCGACAAATTCGATTGGCGGCGAGGTTTTAAATTTTCCACGTACGCCACTTGGTGGATTCGCCAGGCCATCACCCGGGCCATTGCCGATCAAGCCCGCACCATCCGCGTTCCCACTCACACCATGGAAGCCATCCAGGAGCTCCACCGCCTCAAACAGGAGTACGTGCGTGACCATGGCGTTCCCCCGACTTATGAGGAGCTTGCTGAGCTTTTAAACACGAGCGTGGAAAAGGTCAAAAAATTAGAAATGGCCCTCATGCCTACTACCTCTTTGGAGCGCCCTCTTTCCGAGGAGGATGAGGAGACATTGGGCGACTTTATCCCCGACGAGAGCTCGCCCTCGCCTTTGAAGGAGGCCATCAAAGCGCGGCTCCGGGAGGACCTTATCCGCGCGCTTCAGGAGCTTGAGCCAAGGGAACGGGAAATCCTCGAGCTCCGTTACGGTCTGCGCGACGGGCATCCCCGCACCCTGAAAGAAGTAGCCACCCATTTCGATATCACGCGGGAAAGGGTTCGGCAACTTGAGCTCAAAGCCCTGGAAAAGCTGAAATATCCGGCGCGGCAGCGCTCCCTCCGCTACCTTTATAGCTTGCTTCTTTCCGAGGAATGACGGTTCTCCTCCTTTTCGGCCCCACCGCGGTGGGGAAAACCCGGGTGGCGGCCTTCGTCGCGGAGAAAACGGGTGCGGAAGTGATTTCCGCGGATGCCCGCACCATCTTTCGGGATCTTTCCGTGGGCGCGGATCGGCCGCCTCCGGAAATCCTTGCGCGCATTCCCCATCATCTTGTGGGCATTCTTCCGCCGGAAGCTCGCTACGACGCCGCTCAGTTTCGCAAGGATTGCGAGAAAATTGTTCAGGAGATCTTCGAGAGAGGAAAGCGGGCAATCATTGTGGGCGGAAGTACGTTATACATCCGCGCGATCACGCGAGGCCTTTTTCCCGGGCCCTCGGCCGATCCCCAAATCCGCGCGGAGCTTTCCCGCCTTTCCGCGGAGGAACTCCGTGCGGAGCTCCTAAAGGTTGATCCAGAAAGCGCCCGGAAAATTCATCCCAGGGACCGCGTGCGCATGATCCGGGCTTTGGAGGTCTTTCGCCTCACAGGAAGGCCCATTTCCGCGCAGTGGGGAAAGGAGGAGCCTTTTCCCTGGCCTTTGGTGAAAGTGGGGCTCCGCTGCTCTCGCGAGGAGCTCTACCGCCGCATTGAGGAAAGGGTCGAGCGGATGTTCGCGCAGGGTCTCGTGGAGGAGGCGAAGAAGCTCTGGGAAATGAAGCTTCCCGAAGATGCCCCCATCCTCCGCACCATCGGGTATCGGGAGCTTTTCGGCTATTTCCGCGGGGAATACGACCTTTCGGAGGCGAAGCGCTTGATCCTTCGGCACACCAAAGACTATGCCCGCCGGCAGCTCGCCTTTTTCCGCGCGGAAAAGGACACAGTTTGGCTTGATGTCACCGGGAAAACCGCGGAGGAAGTGGGCGAAGAGGTGCTCGAGGTTTGGCGGGCCCGCGATCCTAGTCTACAATGAGCGCCGTGTTTCCCGTTTTTTCTGCGCAGGAAATTCGGGAATTGGACAAGAAATCCGAGGCGTTAGGGGTTCCTTCTTTGCTTCTTATGGAGTCCGCGGGCCGAAACGCTGCGGAGGAAATTAAAAAGTGGCTTTTGGACCTGCGGGGCCGGAAGTTCCTCGGCGTCTGCGGCAAAGGCGGAAACGGCGGGGATGCCCTCTGTTGCCTGCGGTATTTGGGGCTATGGGGCGCGGAGGTGAAAGCCCTGGTCCTCGGCGAGCCCACAGGATCGGCGGCCACCCAACTTCAGGCCTTTTCCGCCTCTTTTCCGGGAAATGTGGATGTTGTTCGCACTGAAAGCGAGCTTTCGAAACTGGAAGAGCGGCTTTCCTGGGCGGAAATCGTAGTGGACGGGATTTTAGGGGTGGGAGTAGAAGGCCCAGCCCAAGGGCTTCCCAGAAGGGCCATCGAGATTCTCACAGATTTTTCCGGCCCTGTTGTGGCCATAGATCTTCCTTCCGGGCTTTCTGCGGACAGCGGAAAAATTCCGGGTCCAGCGGTGCGGGCGCAGCTCACCCTGGCCATGGGCGGTCTCAAGCCTTGCCACCTCCTTCCTCCCGCGGCGGAACTGTGCGGCGAGGTGCGTCTTGTGGAGGTGGCCTATCCGCCCCAAGTTTTCCGGGAAATTTCTCCCCGGGCGGTCGTCCTTACCGAGGATTATTGTGCCTCCCTCCTTCCCCCAAGGCCGCGGTTTGGCCACAAGGGAACCTTCGGACGGGTGTTGGTGGTGGCGGGTGCGGTGGGGATGGCCGGTGCTGCTGCCCTCTGTGCGGAAGCGGTGTACCGCGCCGGCGCAGGGCTCGTGCACGTTCTCACTCCGGAGCCTGTTTTTCCGATTGTGGCAAGCCTCCTTCCGGAGGCTTTGGTCCATCCCGGGCCGGCCTCTCCGGACGGCACGTTCGCTCCTGAAGCGGCGGAAGAGGCCCTTCGTTTGGGACAAGGAATGGACGTGATTGTGGTGGGTCCCGGGCTGGGACGAAGCCCGGGGCCTGCGGAAATGGTCCGTGCGCTTCTTACGGAAAACGTCGCGAAGCTCGTTTTAGATGCGGACGCCCTTTTTGCCCTTTCTCAGGATAAGAAGCTTCTTTCCAAGAAACACGGGGAGCTAGTGTTGACCCCCCATCCCGGGGAATTCTCGCGCCTTGTGGATGTGCCAGCGGAGGAGATTGTGGCGGACAAAATCGAATGGGCGCGAAAGGCCGCGCGGGATTGGCAGGCTGTGGTGGTCTTGAAAGGTCCGCCCACGGCCATTGGCCTTCCTGACGGCCGCGTTTTCCTCAACACCACGGGAAATACAGCTTTGGCCCACGGGGGTTCTGGTGATGTTCTTGCGGGAATGATCGGTGGCCTTTGGGCAGGTGGGATAAGCGCGGCGGAAGCCTCGTGCCTTGCGGTCTTTGTGCACGGCCGCGCCGCGGAAATCCT
>CAZQXP010000003.1:16729-41821 GCA_964597525.1 uncultured Thermotogaceae bacterium
GGGGTGGATCTTGCGAGCTCCGAGGCTTCCCTGCGCCTAAGCCGAGAAAACCCGCACATCTTTGCCGCCTGTGGGATCCACCCTCACGAGGCAAAAACAGCTTCCGCAGAGGTTTTGGACCGCTTGGCGGAGCTTCTCCGGCAGGGCGCGGTGGCTTTAGGCGAATGTGGCTTGGATTTCTACCGCAACCTTTCCCCAAAAGAGGACCAAATTCGAGTATTCCGCGCCCAATTGAGACTCGCGAAGTCCCTGGATCTTCCCGTGATTCTGCATGAGCGCGCGGCTTGGCCGGAGTTCATGGCGATCCTCCGGGAGGAAGGGCCGGTGCGCGGCGTGGTCCACGCTTTTTCCGGCGATCTTTTCAAGGCCCAGGAAGCTTTGGGCCTGGGGCTATTTTTGGGGATCGGCGGCCCCCTCACTTACCCGAAAAACGAAAAACTTCGCGAGGCTTTGCGAAAAATTCCGCTTAGCCGTGTCCTTTTGGAGACGGACTGCCCCTATTTGCCGCCCCAGGGATTTCGGGGACAGCGCAACGATCCCCTCAAGGTGAAATACGTCGCGGAGGCCCTGGCTTCCCTTTTGGGCCGGCCTTTGGCAGAGGTGGCGGAGACCACGTTTCAAAACGCCCGCAAATTGTTCGGCCTTTCCCTATGAAACCGAAAATTCACGTGGCTTTCCTTTGGCACATGCATCAGCCCTGGTACATCCTTCCCGGAGGGGAAGGGGCTTTGCCCTGGGCCCGCCTCCGCGCAAGCAAGGATTACTACGACATGGCTCAGCATCTCATTTCCACGGGCTTTCCCTGCAACGTGAATTTCACGCCTGTCCTCACCGAGCAGCTCCGCCTCCTTTCGGAAGGAAAAGTTTCCGATCCCTATACGCCCGAGGGACCGCCCTCAGCATTCGAGGAGTTGAAATCTGGGTTAATTCCCATGCCCCTTTCTCGGCGGGGCTTTTCCAAGCCGCCGGAATTCTCCTCATCCGAGGAATTTTGGGCCTGGTTTCTCCTGTCCTGGACAGCGCAAACCGCGCTCGAGGAGGAAGCGGAGCTCCAGGAGCTTCTCGCCGCGGAAAAGCTTGGCCTTCACGCTCTGGAAACGGTTCAAGCCTGGCATAAAAAATTAATAGCCGCGGTGCTCCCTCTTTATCGGCGGCTTGCGGAATCCGAACAAATTGAGCTTTCCACAACGCCGTTTTACCATCCCATCCTCCCCCTTCTTTTTGATAGCGCTGTGGCCAAAAGGGCGCAGCCCTTCGATGAAATCCCGCCTTTCCGCGCGCCGGAGGACGCCCAAATGCAGGCGGAACAGGCGCTCCGCCATCACCGGGCGATCTTTGGGCAAAAACCCGAGGGAATGTGGCCGGCGGAGGGAGCGGTCAGCCCGGAAGCCTTGGAGCTTTTGGCAGGGCTTGGGGTCCGCTGGGTTGTCACGGATAGCGCCATTCTCGGGAAAACTTTGGGCCGTCCGCCCTCTTTCGCTGAGCTCTACAGGCCGTGGCGTTTGCGGCTTGGCTCCCACGAAATTTTCGTCTTCTTCCGGGATACACTCCTTTCCAACCTCCTTAGTTTTGAGTACGGAAAGTGGCCCTGGGAAAAAGCCATAGAAGATTTTCTCGCCCGCGTGTACGGGAATTGCTCGGGATGGAAGGAGAAAGCTCCGCCCCTAGTGGTCATTGCCATGGATGGTGAGAACGCCTGGGACTATTACGAGCGGAATGGCCGGCCGTTCCTTTTAGGGCTCTACCGCGCTATCCAAGAGCATTTCCAGCCCATTACGCTCAGCGCGTATCTTTCCCGCTACGGCCCAGGGGGTGAACTTTCCACGATATGGTCCGGCTCCTGGATTGATGCGGATTTTCGCACCTGGATCGGCGAACCCCTCCAGAACCGGGCCTGGATCGCTTTGGCGGAGGCCAGGGACGCTGCGCAAGCCTCTTCAGATCCTCAAGCTAAGGCCAAAGCTTTCGAGCATTTGTACATTTGCGAGGGGAGCGACTGGTTTTGGTGGCGGAGTTCTAGAAACCATACGCCCCTTTTCTCGCATTTCGCGGGCCTTTTCCGAGCCCATCTCGCTCAGGTTTGGAAAGAGCTGGGGAAGGCCCCGCCGGCCTACCTCGAAACCCTTTAGTCTCCGCGTATCATTCGAAGGTTTAAGGAGGGAACAATGCCGTTTCTTGGGGGTAAAGAGCTGGCCCAGGTCTATGCCAAAGCAAAGCGGGAAAAGTTCGCCCTTTTAGCGAACAACTTTGCGGAGACCAACGTGCTTTTGGGGGTGCTTGCCGCTCACGTGGCGAAAAAGAGCGATCTCCTTTTGCAGATTTCCCAGGGCGCCGCGAAGTTTGCCGGGGGAGGGAACGCTTTGGCCGGCCTGCGCGCCCTCGTTTCCTACGTTAAGGCTCTTACCGCTTCCTACCCTATCGGTGTCTTTGTGAACCTTGATCACGTCACGCCTGATGCCATCGACTCCTTCATTGTTCCCGCTCTCCAGGAGGGCCTTTGCTCCTCGGTGATGATCGATGCTTCGGATCGGCCCTTTGAGGAAAACGTGGCCATCACGAAAAAAGTGGTGGAGTTGGCTCGGCCCTATGGCGTTTTGGTGGAAGGGGAACTGGGCCGTATTAAGGGTGCGGAGGAGGGGATCGTCTCCGAGGAGGCCTTTTATACGGATCCTGACGAGGCTGTGGAGTACGTGGAAAGAACAGGCGTGGATCTCCTTGCCATCTCTGTGGGGACCCAGCACGGGGTTTCCGCGGGAAAAGAGCTGAAGCTCCGGGTGGATTTGGCGCAAAGGATCGACGAGCGCCTCAAGGAAGCGGGGTTGGAGCGTCCCCTTGTGCTCCACGGCGCCTCCGGCCTTACGGCGGAGCAGGTGCGGGCCTTGGTGGCCGCAGGAATTTGTAAGGTCAACAAGGACACGACCTACCAGTACGTCTACGCCCGCACCGCCGCGACTTTCTACATCACCCAGCGGAACGAAATCCTTCCTCCAGACGGGGTTCTTTTTGACCCCATCACCTTTGAGGCCCAGGGCGCTAAATGGTCGCCCAACAAAAAGGTTTTCGATCCCCGCGTTTTGGGGAAAGAGATCCAAGCGGCCATCCAGAGGGTGGCCGAGGAAATGATCGACCAAGTCGGATCAGGAGGGAGGTCCATCTATGCCTGAGCTCAAAAGAATCGGAATCCTCACGGGAGGCGGCGATTCTTCGGGCATCAACGCCTGTATCCGCGCCATCGTCCGCCGCGCGGCCAAAGAGGGCCTCGAAGTCCTTGGCTTCAAGGATGGCTGGCGCGGCCCCCTCGAGAATGATGCCATCCCTCTTACGTTGGACTCCGTTTCCGGGATTCTTCCCCAGGGCGGAACGATCCTCGGCACTTCCCGCACCAATCCCTTCCGCAAGGTTCAGAAGGATGGAGAGACCGTATGGGAGCCTACAGAGAAGGTGGAGAGGATTCTCCAGAACCTGAAAAGCCGGGGAATCGACGCCCTCATCCCCATTGGCGGTGATGATACGCTGGGTGTGGCCTGGCGCCTCTACGAGAACTACGGGGTGAAGGTGGTGGGCATTCCCCAGACCATCGATAACGATGTGGCGGGAACCGACTACTGTTTGGGGTTCCACTCGGCTTTGGCGGTGGTCACCGAGGCGCTGGATCGGCTCCACACCACGGCCCAATCCCACCACCGGGTGTTCATCGTGGAGGTGATGGGCCGAGATTCCGGTTGGATTGCCCTTCTTGGGGGAATCGCCGGCGGAGGCGATGTGATCCTCGTCCCGGAGGAGCCCTTCTCCGTGGACGACGTGGTGCGGGGCATTGAGGCGAGGCTTGCCCGCGGCCGCACCTTCTCCATCATCGTGGTGGCCGAGGGCGCGCGCCCCCTGGAGCTCGGAGGAAAACAGGTGGCCCAAGAGGGAAGGGTGGATGCCTTCGGTCACGTGCAGCTTGGTGGGATTGGCTATTGGCTTGCGGACCGGCTGCGCGAGCGGGGCATGGAGTGCCGGGTGGTGGTCTTGGGGCATCTCCAGCGCGGTGGCGTGGCCACCCCCTTTGATCGCCTTTTGGCCACCCGTTTTGGCGTAGCGGCGGTGGAGTTCGCCCTCCAGGGGAAGTTTGGGGTCATGGTGGGCCTGCGGGGGCATGAAATCGTGGCCGTGCCCCTAAGGGAGGCCCTTCCTCAAAGTCCAAAGCCGGTGGACCCGGTCTTCCTTAATCTTGCCCGGGCCATCGGGGTGAGATAGATGCGCAAAATCCTTGCGGCCATTGTCCTTTTGGGAATCATCGGTTTTGGGGCGAGCCAAACTTCCATCTTCCAGCCTCTGAGCCAAGTTGTTGACGTCATTCGCCACTACTACCTTTGGGCCGATCGGGTGACGGATGCCCAGCTTCTTCAGGGCGCCATCCGCGGAATGGTGGAGAGCTTGGGCGATCCCTACTCTACCTACTTCACACCCGAGGAATACGAGCAGTGGCAAAAGAGCCTAGCGGGCGAGTACACCGGGGTGGGGATGGAGATCACCATCAAAAACGGGTGGATCACGGTAGTGACGCCCCTTCCGGGGACACCGGCGGAGGCCGCGGGCATCCGGCCCGGCGATGTGATCCTCGAGGTGGACGGCGAGTCCACCGAAGGCTGGACTTTGGAGCAGGCCTCCATGCGTATCCGCGGCCCCGAGGGTACTCCCGTTACCCTCAAAGTGCGCCATCCCGACGGCAAAGTGGAAACCCTCACCATTATCCGTGCCAGAATCAAAGTGGAAGCGGTGCGGTCCAAGTACCTCGAGGAGGAAAAAGTGGCCTATGTTCGGGTTTTGCGCCTGGATGAAGAGGCGCCGAGCCTGCTCCGCCAGGCCCTTTCTTCCTTCCCTTTGGCGGAACTTCGGGGAATCGTTTTGGATTTGCGCAACAATCCCGGTGGGCTTCTTTCCTCGGCGGTGGAAGTGGCCAGCCTTTTCATTGACCGCGGGGTCATCGTGCGCACCCGCGGACCCTCTTTTGGGGAGCGCGTCTATAACTCTCGCGGAAACAATCTCCCCAACCTCCCTTTAGCCGTCCTCGTGAATGAGGGCACCGCTTCGGGTGCGGAAATTGTGGCCGGCGCCATCCAGGACCACGGCGTGGGTGTCCTCATCGGCCGCAAAACATTCGGAAAAGGGTTGATCCAGGAGATCGTCCTCCAACTTCCCGATGGTGGTGTCATCAAGCTCACCACCGGCGAGTACCTCACGCCCAAAGGCCGCCAGGTCCACGACGTGGGCCTCCCTCCAGACATCGTTGTTCCCGAAAGAGGGGATGAGGAAGACCTCGACCTTAAGGCCGCCCTGGAGTGGATTTCCGCGCAAGTTCCCGTGGGGGCAGGACGATGAGAGCGGAGATCTGGAAGGAGATTGACAAGCTTTCCGAAGAGCTTTGGGACTTGGCCCTGCGCATCCACGCCCACCCGGAACTCGGATTTGAGGAATACCAAGCCTCGACGTGGCTTTCGGAAGCCCTGGAAAAAAGGGGCTTTCGCGTGGAGCGCGGAGTGGGTGGGCTTCCCACCGCTTTCCGGGCCGTGCACCCTGCGGAGAAGCCCGGTCCGCGGATCGCTATCCTTGCGGAATACGATGCCCTTCCGGAACTTGGCCATGCCTGCGGCCACAACTTGATCGCCGCCATCGCCGTGGGCGCAGCCCTGGGCCTCGCGCCCTTCAAGGAGAAGTTACCGGGAGCCCTTTTGGTTATCGGGACACCCGCGGAGGAGGGCGGCGGCGGAAAAATCAAGCTCATCCAAGCAGGCGTTTTTAGGGATGTGGATGCGGCCATGATGGTTCATCCCGCGGACCAAACCTTGGTGGATCGCGGTTCCCTTGCCATCACTGAGGTGAAAATTGAATTCCATGGGAAGGCCGCCCATGCCTCTTCCGAGCCGGAAAAGGGGATCAATGCCCTGGACGCGGTAATCCAAACCTTCGTGGCCCTCAATGCCCTCCGCCAACACATTAAGGAGGGTTCCCGCATCCACGGGATCATCACTCACGGAGGTGTGAAACCTAACATCGTTCCCGAATATGCCGCGGCCCTCTTTTACGTGCGCGCTCCCGAAAACACCTATCGGGATGAGCTTGTGGAAAAGCTCCGGAAATGTGCGGAGGGTGCAGCCTTGGCTACAGGCGCGCGTCTTGTGTTCACGAAAGTGGGGCACGAGTACAAGGCCATCCGGCCGAATAAGACCATGGCCCGCATCTTCGGCCGTTACCTTGCGGAGCTGGGCTATCCGCCGGAGGAGCCGAAAGGCGGCATGGGCTCCACGGATATGGGCGATGTTTCCTGGGAAGTTCCGGCTATTCATCCTTATATCCGCATTTGTTCGGGCGAAATTCCCGGGCACTCCCGGGAGTTCGCGGAGGCCGCAAAAAGCGAGGCGGCCAAAACGGCAATGATCGCGGCGGCAAAGGCCGTGGCTGCCACGTGCTTAGAGCTTTGGACGGATCCCGAGCTTTTCCGGGAAGTCCAGGAGGAATTCCGTCAGGGCAAGGGGTCGTAGCCGCCGGGGTGCCAGGGCCCGCAGCGCAAAAGTCGCCGCAGGGCCAAAAAGGCCCCGCGGAAAATGCCATAGCGCAGAATCGCCTCGAGCGCGTACTGGGAACAAGAGGGATAAAATCGGCATCGCTTGGGGAGAAAAGGGGAAAGGAAACGCTGGTAGAAGCGGATCGGGAGCACAAAAATTTTTCTTACCAGATTTGCCATCCTGCGGAGACAAGGAAATCCTGGGTCCAGCCCGGCGCTTCTGCGAGTTTCGAAAACCCCACCTGGATCGTCACGCTAGCTCCACCCACTTTGAAGCCCAGTTGGAACGAGGCGTTTTGGGTTCCCGCGGGAGCCTGTCCGCGGGGTTTTATCTGCCGCAGCAAATACTGGGCGGAAAAGGTCGTGGTCTCGTTCAGCCGGTAACTGTAAACCGCGCTCAAGTTGAGCGTATACTCCTCGAAGACCTGGTAGGGTGCGGAAAGATCGGTTTTAAAGAGGATTTGCGAGCGAGGATCGGGTGTCACCGCCCCTTGCAGGGCAAGGTTAAAGGAAAGGAGGGAGCCCGCTTGGGGCCGGCTTAAGGCGTAGCCCAAACCGAATTGCACGGTCCAGCCGCAATAGCGTTCCAATCCGGATTCCTGAAGTACTTCCTCGATGAGGAGGATGCTGCGGGGATCCAAAGTAGTTCGGGTCTCAATGGAGATGATTTGTGCAAGCGCCGCCGCAAGATCGGAGAGGGAGGGATAGAGCTGGCGTCGTCCGATCTCTTGGGCCAAGCGAAAGAGGGTCGTTTCCCGAAGAGCGACAAGCAACACTCCGCGTTGGAGGAGTTTTTCCTCAATACGCAGGGCCCGCACCAAAGGCGTAACGTCCGTAAACCGACCGTATCCCACACCCGCCCGTAATTCCACTCCAGGCCTGACAAATCGCGAATCCAGAAGACCCTCTACCCCACCGAACACAAAATACGAAAGATCGGAAAAGGGATACTGCCGGTAAGTTCCGGAAATCTGGGTGAAAAGCGCGGCGAGGGCGAGGTTGTAAAGGCTCACTTCAGCCTGGAAAGAGAGGCCAACGCCCTGAAGAGGGGAGTCCACAAGCCATTCCCCACTTAACGAAAATTTTCCGGTGTTGATATCCGGGCCGGGCGTGGCCGGGTCCTCCAAATACCGGTAATTGAACCCTGCTGTGGCCCTCAAGAGGTTTGTCGTGGGCGCTTGGTATTGGCAGATGTTGATGGCCAGGGCTGGCATCACCCAAAAGAGCAAAAGAAGATAGCGCAACATGGCGAAAAAATCGTAGCACAAAAGTTCATCTCGGACTAGCCCCGGAGAACTTCGGGAATTCCGGCCCGAACTTCTCCCGAATCCTGTGAAGGGCTTCCCCGAGCTTGGCATCGACGAAAAGGTGAAGGGGTTGGAAATGGGCGGGGAAGAGATCCGCGGCGCCCACCCCGAGAAGCCGAACCCCTTGATCCGCGGGGATCTTCACCCGGGACAGAAGCCCGGTGGCCTCCGTAGCCAAAAGGACCGGATGATCCGTGGGCTCGGGAAGCTTTGTCTGCCGGGTGAGCGTGGTGAAATCGGAAAAGCGCACCTTAATTTGCACCGTTTGGGCCAAAAGCTTCTCCTCGCGCAGCCGATCGGCCACAAGGAAAGCCAAGCGCCGCACCTCTGCGGCAATTTCCGCAGGATCGAAAAGATCCGCGGGATACGTGATCTCGTGGGAGATGGATTTGGCTTCCCTTACGGGAACCACCGGATCCTCATCGATTCCCCGGGCCAAGCGCCACAGGGCTTCCCCGCCCTTTTGCCCAAACCAGGAACGAAGGAGGGAAAGGGGGACTTCCCGCAAATCCCGCACGGTGCGGACTCCTTTTTCCCAAAGCCGCGCCGCCGTCTTTGGGCCTATGCCCCAGAGCTCTTCTACGGGCAGAGGGTCGAGAAAGCTTTGGACTTCTTCGGGACGCACAATCCTTAACCCCCCGGGTTTTGCGGAGTCCGAGGCCATCTTTGCGAGAAGCTTGTTTGGCCCAAGGCCCACGGAACAGGAAAGCCCGGTTTCCTTGGGGATGCGCTGATGAATCTCTTCCGCCACTTTTTCCGGCGGACCGTGGAGAAGCTCCGTTCCCGTGAGATCCACAAAGGCCTCGTCGAGGGAGATGGGCTCCACAAGGGGGCTATAGAGTTGGAGGATGGCCCGGATCTCCCGGGCTTTCTCCTCGTAGCGCTCGAACCTTGGCGGAAGGAAAATGCCCTGTGGGCAAAGCTGCTGGGCCTTGACGGTGGGCATTCCCGAGCGGACCCCAAATTTCCGCGCCTCATAGGAAGCGGTGGCCACCACCCCTCGCGGCGCGGGGCCGGCCACAATCACCGGCTTTCCCCTGAATTCCGGGTGGTCGAGCTCCTCCACCGCCGCGTAAAAAGCGTCCATGTCCACATGCAAAATCCACCGGGCCATCGCTCGATCGTAGTTTATTTTGGCCTCTCCTCCAATCCCTGTTGCCCCCGCTGGCCTTGGCCGCTAGAATCCCGGGACCGAAGTTCTTCGCCAAACAAGGAGGAGATATGCAGATCCTCAAAGTAGCGGCCACTTCCAATCCCAAAGCGGTAGCGGGAGCCATTGCCGGCGCGTTGGAGGAGGATGGGATCGTGGAGGCCCATGCCATCGGGGCCGGCGCCGTAAACCAAGCCGTCAAGGCCATCGCCATTGCCCGCAGGCTTGTGGAACGCGAGGGCGAAGCGGAGATCAAAGTGACCCCGGGCTTCATCGACGTGGAAATCGGGGGCGAGATCAAAACCGGTATTCGCTTCGTGATCGAAAAATAAATGCGACTGGAGGCGCTGGTCCAGGAAGCCGTACGGGATGCCCTGGACCGCCTGGGCCTTTCCCCGCCCGAGGAAATCCCGGTAGATCGGCCGAGCCGCGCGGATTACGGCGATCTTTCCACCCGCGTTTGTTTCCTTTTAGGAAAGGGGGCTGGCCGGTCCCCGCAAGCCCTGGCCCAGGAAATCGCCCAAAAGCTTTCCCCCCATCCCGCTTTTCGGGAAGTCCAAGCGGTCCAAGGTTTTCTCAACTTTTTTCTCCGGCCGGAGACGCTCCACCGGATCCTCCGGGAAATCCTGGCCCAAGGGCTGAGGTACGGGCAGGCCGAGGAGGGGAAGGGCCGGCGTCTCCAGGTGGAGTTCGTTTCCTCAAACCCCACCGGCCCCCTCACCATCGGGCACGGCCGGCAAGCCGCCCTGGGCGATGTCTTGGCCAACCTCTTCTCCGAACTCGGCTTCCAAGTGACCCGCGAGTATTACCTCAACGATGAGGGGCGCCAGATCGAGCTTTTGGCTCAGTCCCTTTGGGCCCGCTACCGCCAAGCCCTGGGAGATCCCCAGCCCATTCCCGAAGGAGGCTACCAGGGCGATTACCTCATCCCCATCGGAGAGGAGCTCGCGCAAAAATTCGGAAACGCTTATCCCGAGTGGAATGCTGAGACCAAAGCCGTCTTCCGGGCAGAAGTGGTTCCCCGCATGCTCCGCCTCATCGAGGAGGATCTTGAGGCCATTGGTGTGCGCTTTGACGTGTGGACGCGGGAAGGGGACATTATCCGTAAGGGGCTCGTAGATGAAGTGCTGCGTGCCCTTCGGGAAAAAGGGGCCGTTTACGAAAAGGATGGAGCTATTTGGCTTTCCTCCAAAGCCCATGGGCTTTCCCGCGATCCCGTCCTCATTCGCTCCGATGGCACCCCTACTTACCTCATGGTGGACATCGCCTACCACCTCGATAAGTTCCGGCGCGGATTCGACTGGGTGGTGGACGTCCAGGGCGCGGACCACGTGGAGGAGCAACAGCAGGTGAAGCTCGCCCTGCGCCTTCTAGGGCTCCCCGAAAATTTCCTAAGCTACTGCTTGCACCAATTTGTGACCCTCAAGGGTGCTGAAGGGATTGAGAAGATGTCCACTCGAGCGGGTCGCTTTCTCCGCCTCAAAGACCTTGTGGACGAGGTTGGCCGCGATGCTACCCGCTACTTTATGGTCATGCGCAAGCCTGAAAGCCATCTCGTTTTCGATTTCGAGCTTGCGAAAAAACAGAGCCTGGAGAACCCCGTTTACTACGTGCAATACGCCCACACCCGCATTGCCTCCGTTTTCCGGGAGGCCCGGGCCCGGGGGGAGATGCCCGAGGATTTCCTTTCCCTGGATCTTTCTCCCCTTTGCGATCCCGATGAGCTGCGCCTCATCCGCGAGCTCGACCGATTCCCCGATGTCCTTCGGCTCTCCGCCTTCGATTTTTCCCCGCACCTTCTTTGTGAGTACTTGGAGAGCTTGGCCGGGATTTTCCACGAGTACTACGCGCGGGTGCGCATTTTGGGGCAGGGCAAGGCCACCCCTGCCCGCTTGGCCCTCCTTGCCGGCCTGAAGCTCGTCCTCTTTCGGGGTTTATCCATTCTTGGGGTGTCGGCTCCCGAGGAGATGTAAATGGCGGAGGCTCGTTTTTGGGAGCGCATCCGGGCTGGTCTTTCCCGCACCCGGGAAGGGCTCTTGGGCCAAATCGGTGCGGTCTTCCAGGGCCAAAAGAGCGGGGAGCTTTTGGAAAAGCTCGAGGAGGCCCTCCTTTCCGCGGATGTTGGGCCGGAAGAGACGAGACGCATCCTCCAGGTCCTCGAAGAGAAACTTCCCGCGCGCTTTGGTTGGGATGAGCTTTTGGATGCGGTGGAGCGGATCATCGCCGAGGAACTAAGGAAGGCCGAGCGCGCTTTTTCTCTTCCTCCGGGGCTTTCCGTTCTTCTTTTTGTTGGCGTGAACGGATCTGGAAAGACGACGACCGTGGCCAAAGTGGGGAAATGGCTTTCGATGGAAGGAAGGAAGCCTCTTTTGGTCGCGGCGGATACGTTCCGGGCTGCGGCCATTGACCAGCTTCGGGAGCTCGGTCTTGCCGTGGGGTTGGAGGTGGTGGCGCAGAAGCCCGGCGCGGATCCAGGGGCGGTGGTGCACGATGCCCTGGCGCATGCCAAAGTCTCCGGCTATGATGTGGTTTTGGTTGATACCGCCGGCCGGCTCCAGACGAAAAAGCCGCTTATGGAGGAGCTTGGAAAGATCCGGCGGGTGGTGGAAAAACTTTTGGGCCGGCCGCCGGATGAGCGCATCCTGGTGGTGGATGCCACGGTGGGACAGAACGCCGTTTCCCAAGCCGAGCTCTTCCATGAAGCGGTGGAGCTCACGGGGATGGTGGTGACCAAACTCGATGGAACCGCCCGGGGCGGCGCCGTGCTTCCTGTGGTGCGGAAGCTCGGCCTTCCCATCCTCTGGCTGGGGGTGGGAAAGGAGATGGACGATTTGGTCCCTTTCCGCGCCCAGGATTTCGCCCGGGCCCTTGTTAGGGGGTGAGGATGGCGAAATACGTATATCTTTTCGGTGCGGGAAAGACCGAGGGAAGCGCAAAGATGAAGGATCTCCTTGGCGGGAAGGGCGCGAATTTGGCGGAGATGGCCGCCCTTGGCATCCCCGTCCCGCCGGGATTCACCATCACCACAGAGGTTTGCCGCTACTACTACCAAAACGGCGGCAAATACCCGGAGGGCTTGACCGAGCAAGTCCGCCAGGGCATGCGCTTTCTGGAGGAAGCCACGGGCCGCAAATTTGGCGATGCGGAGAATCCCCTTTTGGTCTCCGTGCGCTCCGGCGCGCCTGTCTCCATGCCCGGCATGATGGACACCATCCTCAATTTGGGCCTAAACGATCAATCCGTGGAAGGATTGGCCTCCCGCACTTCCCCTCGGTTTGCCTACGATGCCTACCGCCGGCTCCTTTCCATGTACGGATCCGTCGTTTTGGGGATCAAAGACGAGGTTGATCCCTTTGGCGAGGCGATGGAGGAACTCAAGCGCGAACGGAAAGCCTCCTCAGACCTTGACCTCACCGCCGAGGATTTCCGCGAGCTTGTGGCCCGCTACAAGGACATCATCCGCCGGGCGGGAAAGGTTTTTCCTCAAGACCCTTGGGAGCAGCTTTGGGGCGCAATTGAGGCGGTGGTGCGTTCCTGGATGAACGAGCGGGCGAGGGTCTATCGCCGGCTGTACCGCATTCCCGAAGAGATGGGCACAGCTGTCAACGTCCAGGCCATGGTTTTCGGAAACCTTGGGAACCGCTCCGGCACAGGGGTTTGCTTCACCCGGGATCCCGCCACCGGCGAAAACCGGCTCTATGGGGAATTCCTTCTCAACGCGCAGGGCGAGGACGTGGTGGCTGGGATCCGCACCCCAAACCCAATTTCCAAGAGCGCAAAGACCGATCCCTCCCAAATTTCCCTCGAAGAGGCCATGCCTGAGGTCTACCGGGAGCTCCTGCGCATCCGCGATCTTTTGGAGCGGCACTACCGGGACATGCAGGACGTGGAGTTCACCATCGAGGAAGGGAAGCTCTACATTTTGCAGACCCGCTCGGGGAAGCGCACGGGATTCGCCGCGGTAAGGATCGCCGTGGAGATGGCGGAGGAGGGCCTCATCACCGAGGACGAGGCCATTTTGCGCATCGATCCGGCAGAGCAGCTTTCTCAGCTTCTCCAGCCCATTTTCGATCCCAAGGAGAAGGCGAAAGCCAAGGTTTTAGCGCGGGGATTGGCGGCCGGGCCGGGCGCGGCCTCCGGAAGGATCGCCCTTTCCGCGGCCAAAGCCGAGGAAATGGCGAAAGAAGGGCCGGTGATCCTCGTGCGGCACGAGACTTCACCGGACGATATCCGGGGCATGGCCGCAGCCCAGGGGATTCTCACTGCCCGCGGCGGCCTCACCTCCCACGCCGCCGTCGTCGCCCGCCAAATCGGAAAAGTAGCGGTGGTGGGCTGCGAGGCCCTTCAACTTGACTACGAGCGACGTGAGGTCCGTGTGGCAGGTGTGACCCTCAAAGAGGGCGACTGGCTCTCCATCGATGGCACCACCGGCGAGGTTCTCCTTGGAAAGATTCCGACCCAGCCTAGCGAAGTGGTCCAGGTCCTTATCACGAAAACCCTCAAGCCCGAGGAAGCCCCGATTTACCGGCTCTTTGCAAAGCTCATGGCCTGGGCGGATGCGCGGAGGAAGCTTGGGGTTCGGGCCAACGCCGATCAGCCCGATCAGGCCGCGATCGCCCTTGCGTTCGGTGCCGAAGGAATTGGCCTTTGCCGTACAGAACACATGTTCTTCGGCGAAGGGCGCATTCCCTTCATGCAGGAAGCGCTCGTCGCTCCCAATCCTGAGGCGCGAAAACGGGCCCTCCAGGAACTCGCGAAAATGCAAGTGTCCGATTTCGAGGGGATCCTCCGGGTCATGGACGGCAAACCCGTGATCATCCGGCTTTTGGACCCGCCCATGCACGAGTTCCTCCCCAAAGAGGAGAAGGACATCCGGTCCCTCGCGGAGCGGCTGGGGATGAAGTTCGAGGAGCTTAGGGCCTACATCGAGTCCCTCCAGGAATTCAACCCCATGCTTGGGCACCGCGGGGTAAGGCTGGGCATCACCCATCCCGATCTTTACGACATGCAGGTGGAGGCGATCTTCCGGGCGGCAGCGAAACTCAAGAAGGAGGGCTTAAATCCAAAACCCGAAGTGATGATCCCCCTCGTGGGCCATGTGAACGAGATGAGGATCATGCGGGAGCGGGTGGTGGAAATTGCCCGGAGGGTGATGGCCGAGGAGGGCGTGGAGATCCACTTCAAGGTTGGGACAATGGTGGAGGTGCCCAGGGCGGCCATCACCGCCGACGAGATCGCCCGCGAGGCCGAGTTCTTCTCGTTTGGCACCAACGACCTCACCCAAATGACCTTCGGTTACTCCCGCGATGACGCGGGCAAATTCATCCGGGAGTACCTTGAGCGCCGGATCCTCCCGGAGGATCCGTTCGAGACCCTGGATCGGAAGGGCGTGGGCGAGCTTATGCGCATCGCTGTGGAGAAAGGTCGCAAGACCAGGCCGGATCTTTCCGTGGGGATTTGCGGCGAGCACGGTGGTGAGTCCCGCTCGGTCCACTTCTGCCACGAAATCGGGCTCGATTATGTTTCCGCTTCGCCCTGGCGGATTCCGGTGGCGCGGCTAGCGGCGGCCCAGGCCGCGCTGCGCAAAGTTGGGGTGGAGGTGGCGGAGGGCTGAGGCCCCCTTTTTGTGCTCAGGTTCTTTCTTACGCGCACAGCGGCCATGGTGGCCACGGTCCTCCTGGTGACCATGGCCGTTTCTTTAGTTCTTACGGCCCTTCCCGGCGATGCCGCCCGCCTTGTGCTCGGACCTGAGGCCTCGCCGGAACGCTACCAAGAGGTGCGCCAAGCGCTGGGGCTAGACAAACCCTGGTTTTTCCGCTTTTTCTCCTGGTTTTTTCAAGCCCTGCACGGCGATCTCGGTTTTTCTTTCCGCTATAACCAAGTTTCGGTAGCTGAGCTCCTCCGACGCGGGCTAGCCCTCACCTTTCCCCTGGCGGGCGCAGTGGCCCTCTTTTCTTTTTTCTTTGGGGTTCTGTGGGGTGTCCTTTCCGCAGCCCGACTGGGGAGCATTTTCGATCTCTTCCTTTCTCTCGCGAATCAGACGTTCTTAGCCATCCCTGAATTCTGGTTGGGCATTTTGCTGGTGGGTTTATTTGCGGAGAGACTCGGTTTTCTCCCTTCCGGAGGCTTTCCTGGGTGGGAAACCCCAGGGGCTTTGCGCTACCTCATTTTGCCGGCCCTGGCCTTGGCCCTTCCGCGGGCGGCGTACTTCGCGCGCCTGAGCCGCGCTGTGCTAGCGGACCTCCTCTTTTCCGATTTTGTGCGCACTGCTAGGGCCAAGGGCCTTCCGGAAAGGGCGGTTTTCCTGAGGCATGCCCTGCGCAATGCCCTCATCCCTTTAGCGGCCGGGCTTAGCCTCACCTTCGGAAGGCTCCTCGCGGGTGCGCTTGTTATCGAGCGGGTTTTTTCCTTGCCCGGACTTGGCTATTACGCGGTGGAAGCGGCCTTCGGCCGGGATATTCCTTTGCTTTTGGGGATTTCCGCGCTTGTCACGGCTGCGGTGGTGGCCGCAAGCACTGCGGCGGACTGGGCTTACGGCCTTTTGGATCCCCGGATCCGCTCAGTGTGATCCGCCTTATCCTCGGCGCTTTTCTGCTTCTTCCCGGGGTCGCTCTCGTCCTCTTGGGGCTCTTTTGGCAACCTTTCCCCCCGGAATTGCTGGTGGCCGAACCGTTTCTTTCGCCCTGTTTTTCCCATCCCATGGGAACGGATTGGTTTGGCCGGGATCTTCTTTCCCGGGTCATGGTGGGCGGCCGCGCCAGCTTCGCCGTGAGCCTCCTCAGCGTGGGCGCCGGAGGCGCTCTCGGTGTCCTTTTGGGTCTTCTAGCTGGATATTTCCGGGGCTTTTGGGGAGAAATTCTCCTCCGCGTTTCCGATGGGGTTCTCGCTTTCCCTCCGGTCCTTTTGGCCCTGCTCCTCGCGGTGGTCTTGGGCCGCGGGCTTTTGGGGGTCATTGTGGCCTTAGCCTTGTTCAATTTCCCCTATTTCTTTCGCCTCGCCCACGCGGGAACTTTGGAGCTGCGGGAGAGGGAGTATATTCTCGCGGCCCGCGCCATCGGGGCGGGGAGCGCCCGCATCCTCTTCCGTCACCTTTTCCCTAACCTTGCCTCTCCCCTTCTCGTTCAGACCACGTTTTCCCTGAGCACAGCCCTTCTTGCGGAGGCCTCCCTTTCGTACTTGGGATTAGGCGTGCAGCCTCCCCATCCCACCTGGGGGAGGATGCTTTGGGAGGCGCAAAGTTGGCTTTATCACTCCCTTTATCCCGCGCTTTTCCCCGGCCTCATCCTCACGTTTTCCGTTTTGGGGTTCAACGTTTTGGGCGACTTCCTCCGGGATTTCCTCGATCCCCGTCTCCGACCTCTTTTCCTCTACAGCTTTTCCGCCTCGTCCAAGGGCAGGACGTAGAGGATGGAGAGGCGAAGGCCAGAGACATTTCGGCGAAAAGCGACGATCCGATGCGGAGCCTGGAGGAAGACGTTCACCACATCCCGGGCGATGAGGTATTGGACCACGGTGTAGATGCTCTGCCGGGCCTTGGGGTCAGAGGTCACAGCCCCTCGCCGAAGAAGCTCGTTTAATTCTGGGTTTTCCCATCCGCGGCGGAAGTAATAGTCCAGGCGGTCCGCGCCGTAGAAAGCGAGGGTCAGAGCGGGGTCCAGCCGCCCCACGTGCCCAATCACCGTGAGGTCAAAATCTGCCTGTCCATAGACGCGCTCAAGCCAAGTGGGCCAATCCACGAGCTCCAATTTCAGGCGGATACCCACCTGGGCAAGCTGGGCCGCGAGGATCTCGCCGGTGCGCACGTGGAACGTGTAGTTGCTGGGAAGGGTCAAGGTAGCGGAAAAGCCCTGGGGGTATCCGGCTTGGGCCAAAAGCGCGCGGGCCCGCTCGGGATCGTACGGATAAAGCCAGGTCATGTCCGCATAGTAGGGGGCGCTGGGAGCGAGATGACTTCCCACCGGAGAGGCGAAGCCCAACGCAACAAGGCGGATGAGCTGGGAGCGATCGATAGCATAGGCCAATGCCTGACGTACCTCGGGCTGATGGAAAGGAGCGCGGGTTTTGTTGATAGCCAAGATCTGCACAAGATCCTGGGGCGCAGAAAGCACCGTGAAATTTTCATCGCGCTCGAGCGTCTGGGCGATTTCCGGGGTTACCTCAGCGATTACGTCCACATCCCCGGCCCGCAGGGCGGCAAGCTGTGCGGCCGGGTCCGGGATGAACCGAAAAACTACGGAATCCACCTTCGGGGAGCCTTTCCGCCAATAGGCGGGATTTCGAGAGAGCCAAAGTTGGTATCCAGGATCCCAACGTTCAAAGCGGAATGGACCGGTTCCCACCGGATTTCTTCCCAGATCATCCCGATCCGGAACGACCACGGCGTCACCCAAAGCGAGCAGGGTGAGGAACGCCGCATCCTCCTTTTGCAAAACGAACCGCACAGTTTTCTCGTCCAAAACCTGGATCTCCGCGATATTGGCAAAGTAGTGGGAGTGGACGATCCCGCGGTTCTTGTCCTTGGCCCTGAGGAAACTTCTCCTTACGGCTTCGGCATCGCACGGGGTTCCGTCGTGGAAAAGAACCCCTGCGCGGAGGTAAAAGGTATAGGCTTTCCCGTCCTCGGAAATCTCCCAACTTTGCGCAAGCATGGGAACGATTTCGCCATTTTCGTTGACCTGTACGAGGTTCTCGTAGAGGTTATGTTGCAAAAGGAGACGGATGATAGCTGCGGCGTTCGTGGTGGGATCCAGGGAGGGAGGCTCGGTGGAGACCGCTACCCGGAGTTCCGTTCCCCAAACCGAAAGACCCAAGAAGGCCAAAAGCAGGAAAACTCTGCGCACGGAGTGTCACCTCCTTTAAGGAGTGTCACCTCCGCTTCCAATTTAACTGGAAGCCGGGTTTACTTCAAGCGTTCAGGGGTTGCGGGCAGAGATGAGGCGGAGGCCCTCGAGGGTGAGCCAAGGGTCCACCGCCTCCACCTCGGAAAGGAGAGGAGAAAGGAGAGTGGCCCATTCTCCGGTGGCCACGGCTTTGGCTTTTCCTCCCAGTTCGGTGCGGATCCGCCGCACAAGGCCGTCCACGAGAGCCGCATGACCCAAGATCGTTCCGGCTTGAATAGCGCTCACGGTATTCCGGCCCAGGGCCGAATTCGGGAGACCCAAAGGAACACGGGGAAGCTGGGCGGTGCGCTCGGCCAGGGCCTCCATGCCTGTACGCAGCCCAGGGGCGATGGCCACACCTACAAGCACCCCGGGTTCCGCCACAGCCACAAAGCTCGTGGCCGTACCGAAGTCCACAGCAATGCAGGTTTCCCGAAACCGGGCGTAGGCGGCCACGGCATTGGCCACTAAATCCGGCCCCACTTCTGCAGGGTTATCGGTGCGAATGCTGAGGCCTGTGCGTACGCCCGGCCCCACCACCAAAACCTCCGCTCCCAGCCAATCCTCTCCCAATTCCCGAAACACCGGAACGAGGGGAGGAACAGCGCTGGCTAAAACCACCCGGGACACCCCCCCATCAAAACCCCTTAGGTGGAAAAGGTTTTGGAGGAGCACGGCGTATTCGTCGGCTGTTTTCTCAAACACAGTCCGGAGGCGAAAGCGCGCCCGCCAGGCCTCGCCGTCATGCAAGCCCAAGGTGATGAGGCTATTCCCGATATCGACCGCCAAAATCACGGCATGAAACCGGGTATTTCCTGAACAAGCTCCTCGTAAACTTCCTCCTCAATGAAAATGGGGGAGCCGCTACGGATGGCCAAGGCCACGGAATCCGAGGGCCGGGCATCCACCTGGACCCTTTCGCCACTTGGCCGGCGGATATGCAAAGAAGCGTAGCAGATCCCCTCTTCGAGCCTGTCCAGGGAAACCCCTTCCAGGGTTGCCTCCAGGGCCATAAGGACGCTTAGGAGAAGGTCGTGGGTGAGGGGGCGGGGCGTGGACTCACCCCGGAGTCCCAGGACGATGGACATGGCCTCCGCTTCCCCGATCCTGAGGGGGACGAAATGATCCTTTGCCGCGGGATCCCGCAACAGCAATACAGGCCCGCCGCTTTCCTCGTCTACCGCAATTCCGGCCACCACAAGCTCGCGCACTTCTTCACCTCCGGCCGGGAAAAAGCTCCGGCCTTTCCCCAGCGCACCCATAATAAGGGCCGGGGAGGAATTGGGCCAGGTTCCTAACCCGTGGGTTTAGAGGCGTACGTCGAGGGAACGGAGATGTCCAGGGCAATTTCTGCAATGTTGTAGCCGTGCTCGCGGATGCGGAGGAGGCTATCCACGGCGATGGAGAGGGAAAGAGCATTTTCCGGCTGGTCCCGGGTCGCTATCTGAACCCAAGGAAGAATCCCCTCTGGCTTTTCCTTCCCCTCCAACACGGCGTTCGCTCTCTTTGGGTCGCGTTCCTGAAAAGCCTTCATGGCCTGGGTGATCACGGTCTGTGAAACCTCCGCCAAGGCCCGGAGCTTTTCCCCAAATCCGGGAAGGGGAGGCGAGACCAACGCCAGGGCGGCGCGGCAGACCTTAACCGCGTGGTCCGCCACCCGCTCCAATTGGTCCGCCACGCTTTGGTAATGCCAGAATTCCTGGCGGGATTTTCCCACCTCTTCCTCCAAGAGAAGGTCCCGCAAAAGGAGGCCGAATTGTCGGGAAACGAGGAGGACTAAACGATCCACATCGCCATCGCGCTCGACCACGTCCCTGGCGAGCTCCTCATCCCGGTTCAAGAAGGCCTGGAGAGCATCCTCCCACATGGCCGCGGTGATCCCAAAAATACGCTGGATCGTTCCATCCACGGGGAAATCGCGGACGTTGGCAATACAGCCCAAGACCACTGCGGATTGGGTTTCACTGATGATCTCCATTCCCACCAAGGATTGCGCGATCTCCCGAATGGTGCGCCGCTCTTCCGGCCGGATTCTCTTTCCCACCACCTCAATGACTTCGAAGCCGGCGATGTAGTGGGCAATGATGTCCCGCAAAAGTTGGACCGGAGTTTTTCCCTCCATCAGGATTTGGCAGCGGTTGCGTTCCCGCACGGAGGGCGGAAGGAGCAAAAGCCCGCCCGAATGCGTGGGAACGAGGTTCAGGACGCTTCCCTGGCCCACGCCCATCTCCGTTGCCCACTCTTTGGGTAGGGTCACAAGGTACGTTCCCCCACCGGTCTGCTGCACCCGCCTTTGATACATCGCGCCCCCTATGGACTTTTCTCAAAAATTTGGTGGATCACCAAAGTCTACAGAGAAATCGGGAAAGGACAAAGGGCTAAGGGATGAGGACGAGGGCGACGGTGCCGTCCTCTGCGCCGGCCCAAAGGAGCTTTCCGTTCGGGCTGAAGGCCACGGCGCGGAGGATCGCAGGGAATCCCGCAATTCTACAGAGCAAAGTCCCAGTTTCCGCGTCCCAAAGGGCTACGGTTTGGTCCAGGGAACCGGTGGCGACGTACTTCCCGTCCGGAGAAAAGGCGAGGGCCACGGTACAGCTCTCGTGGGCCCAGACCTCTAGAAGGGGAAGCCCCAGACTCGTGTCCCAAATTTTCAGGATTTTTCCCATGCCGGCGGCCAGGGAAAAACCATCCGGAGAAAAGACCACATCCCAGGCCCTTCCCGGGAAAGAAAAGCGCTCCTTTTGGCTTGGGATTTCCCAAAGGACGGCGCGGTCGGATCCGGCGGTGGCGAAAAGGCTGGAGGAGGCCGCTATCCCCCACACGGTGCTCGCGTGGGCCTGCACGCTCCAAAGGAGTTTCCCCGTAAAATCAAAGGCGAGGACCCGGCCATCGCTACCTCCGCAGAGAAGAAGATCCTGGGAAAAAGCGAGGCTTCTTACCATGGTTCCGAAATCGCTAATATCGAGGAGAACTTCACCGGAAGGCCATTTCCAAAGCCGCAAGCAATTCCATCCACCTGCAGCCAAAATCCCTTTTTCCTTTTGCCAGGCAAGGGCCTGAATTTGCCCGCCCGGGAAAGGAAACTCGTGTAGAATTTTCCCGGTTTCGTCCAAGACCAGGAGCTTTTCAGCTGTACCCACGACGGCACCGAGGTCGGTGACCACGAGATCGCCCAGCCAACCCGCGGGTTTCAGGAATTGCACTTCCGCTGCCCAAGCACTCAACGCCAATACCCAAAGGAGAACGAGCCGCATTCACCCTCCTTTTGCTGCGGGAAGGTAAAACTTTTCCAAATATTCCTTGAGCATGCGTCTTGTGCAAAACCGGGGTGCCACGGACTTTATCGCCTCCTTCATCATGCGCACGAAACCATGGGGAATATTGTCTGTCCCCCGCTCGTAGTAGAGGGGGATCACTTTCTCCTCGAGGAGGCGGTAGAGTTCTTGGGCATCCTGGGCGGTGCGGTCTCCCTCGATCTCTTCCCCGCCGAAAGCCCAGCCGTTTCGGCCATTGAACCCCTCCGGCCACCAGCCGTCGAGGATGGAAAGATGGGGGACGCCGTTCGCGCAGGCTTTCATCCCGCTTGTGCCGCTGGCCTCCAAGGGCGGAAGGGGCGTGTTCACCCATACGTCCACCCCGGCCACAAGAAAACGGGCCAGGTGCTGGTCGTATTCCTCCACAAATGCAATGCGGCCTGCAAACGCCGGATCTTTGGCGAGCCGAAAAACTTTTTGGATTAGCCGTTTTCCCTCGATATCCGCTGGGTGCGCCTTTCCCGCAAAGATGATCTGTACAGGCCGCAAGGGATCCGTGACCAACTTCCTCAGCCGCTCGACGTCAAAAAGGAGGAGGTCCGGACGTTTGTAGGCCGTGAACCTGCGGGCAAAGCCCAAGGTGAGGACATTGGGATCGAGGAGGCTCCCGAAGGCCAACACGTTGACGGCAGGCGCGCCCTCTTGCCAGCGTTTCCTAGCCCGGGCGGCGAGCTCGGCGATGAGGGCTTCCTTTCGCTCCTGATGCACCGCCCATAGCTCCTCATCCGGGATTTTTTCCACGTTTTCCCAAACCTTGGGATCGTCGGGATTTTCGCGCCAGGCCCGGCCGAGGTACTTGTCCAAAAGGCGCTGGACCCGCAAGGGTTCGATCCACGTGAAAAGATGCACGCCGTTGGTGATGGCCTCAATCTTTGGCTCCTCGCCTTGAAAAACCACGCCGGCCCAGATGCGGCGGGCCACCTCCGCATGCCTTTGGCTTACGCCGTTCACGTAGCGGGAGAGGCGAAGGGCAAATACCGTCATATTGAACCCAGAGGGATCCTTCGGATGCGTTCCCAGCTCAAGGATGGCTTCCTTGGGGAGTCCGCAAAGCCCGCAGTAGGGCGCCAGATACCGATCCACGAGGTGAAAAGGAAAGACATCCGTCCCGGCCGGAAGCGGAGTATGGGTGGTGAAAACCGTGGTCTCCCGGGTTTTCCTTAAGGCCTCCTCAAAAGAAAAGCCTTCGTTCACAAACGCGCGCAGGCGTTCCAAAAGGGCGAAGGCTGGATGCCCCTCGTTCAGGTGGAGGATAGCTGGCTTTATTCCCAGCGCGGCCAGGGCCCGCATCCCGCCAATTCCCAACACCCACTCCTGGCGAAGTCTCTGTTCCAAATCGGTGGTATAGAGTTGCTGGGAGATGGCCCGGTCCCAAGGGGCATTCCCTTCCACGTCGGTGGTGAGAAGGTAAAGGGGGACGCGGCCGATTTGCGCCAAAAGCACCTGAGCGCGCACCGGCGGGTCGAACGCAGGGATCTCAACGTATAAGGGCTCGCCGTTTTTAAAGACTGGCCGCAGGGGATGGCCGGAGTGGTCCATCATTTTGTGCACGTCCTCCGGCCAGCCATCCTCGCGGATCCTCTGGGTTACGTAACCTTGAGAGTAAACGAGGCCTACGCCCACCATGGGAAGGGCCATGTCGCTCGCCTCTTTTAGGGTGTCGCCGGCGAGGATTCCCAGACCTCCGGCATAGATGGGGAGGGAAACGTGAATCCCAAATTCCGCGCAAAAATAGGCAACTGGACCTGGAAGTTCGATCGGTTTTCGCGCTAGATCTTCCCGAAATTCCGCAAGCACTTGATCGTAGAGGGCAAGGAATTCGGGGTCCTGGGAGGCTTCTTGGAAACGCTCCGGCGGGATGGTGCGGAGCATGAGAATGGGATTGTGGGTGCTATCCCGCCAGGCCTGGTAGTCGAGGGTCCGGAAAAGCCGACGAGCCTGGGGATGCCACGTCCACCACAGGTTCTCCGCCAAATCCACAAGCCCTCTTATGCGCTCGGGAATTTTGTTCTTCTCGCTTTCACTCAGCATATTTGCATCTTAGGCCGCGGGTATCCCTCCGGCAAGCCTGAGGGTACGATTTTGGGGCCATGAGCCGAGAGGTCCTGGACCTGGGCGACCGGCCTTCCCTTCTTTCCGATGAAGACCTTTGGCTTTTCAACGAGGGGAATCATTCCGGGCTTTACGAAGTTTTGGGCGCCCATCCTATACGCTGGCGGGGAAAAGCGGGCGTTTACTTTGCCGTTTGGGCTCCCAACGCTGAGGCCGTTTCCGTGGTGGGCGATTTCAACGCCTGGACTCCCGGGAAAAACGCGCTTTCCCCGCGAGGCGTTTCCGGAATTTGGGAGGGGTTCGTTCCCGCGATCGGCCCAGGTGCTCTCTATAAATACCACATCGTTTCCCGTTACGGTTGGGAAGGCATGAAAGCCGACCCTTTCGCATTTTTTGCGGAAATCCCGCCCAAGACCGCGTCCGTGGTGTGGGACCTTGCCTATTCCTGGGGCGATGGAGAGTGGATGAATGCCCGGCGGAGGAAAAACGCCCTTGACGCCCCGATTTCCATTTATGAAGTGCACCTGGGCTCCTGGAGGAGAGGGGAAAACGGCCGCCTTCTTTCGTATCGGGAGCTCGCGGATTTGCTTATTCCCTACGTAAAGGAGATGGGGTTCACCCACGTGGAGTTCTTGCCCGTGATGGAGCATCCCTTTTACGGTTCCTGGGGATACCAAATCACCGGCTACTTTGCGCCCACCAGCCGCTACGGCACTCCCCAGGATTTCATGTACCTTGTGGACAGGCTGCATCAGGCAGGGGTCGGGGTGATTTTGGACTGGGTTCCTTCTCATTTCGCTTCCGATCCTCACGGGTTGGGATTTTTTGATGGGACCCACCTTTACGAGCATGCGGATCCGCGGCAGGGCGTGCATCCGGATTGGGGAAGTCTCATCTTCAATTACGGGCGTCACGAGGTCCGCAGTTTCCTTCTCTCCAGCGCGTGCTTTTGGCTTGAGAAATACCATGCCGATGGGCTCAGGGTGGATGCCGTGGCCTCCATGCTCTATCTTGATTTTTCCCGGCCGGAGGGTGCCTGGGTTCCCAATCCCCAGGGCGGCCGAGAAAACCTCGATGCCATCCATTTTCTCCGGCGGTTCAACGAGGAGGTCTACCGCCGTTTCCCCGATATCCAAACCTACGCTGAGGAATCTTCAGCTTGGCCGGGGGTTTCTCGGCCCACCTACGCGGGCGGGCTTGGGTTTGGGTTCAAATGGGATCTGGGCTGGATGCATGACACGTTGGAATACTTTCGGCTGGACCCAATCTACCGCAAATACCACCATCGCAACCTCACCTTCCGCGGGCTTTACGCGTGGTCGGAGAACTTTATCCTCCCCCTCTCCCACGACGAGGTTGTGCACGGTAAAGGCTCCCTTTTTGGGAAAATGCCGGGGGATCGATGGCAGAAGTTCGCGAATCTTCGCTTGCTTTTGGGCTACATGTATGCTGTGCCGGGGAAAAAACTTCTCTTCATGGGCGGGGAGTTCGGCCAGGAAGGGGAATGGAACCACGAGCGCGCGCTCGATTGGTGGCTTCTTTCCCAGCCCGAACACGAGGGGATAAGGCTTTGGGTCAAGGATTTGAATCGGGTTTACCGGGAAGAGCCCGCTTTGCACGAGCTGGATTGTTCTCCTGAAGGCTTTCAGTGGGTGATCGCCGACGATGCGGACTCCGGGGTGTTAGCGTTTCTTCGGAAAGGAAAGGATCCCAAAGAATGCCTTTTGGTGGTGGCGCATTTCACGCCGGTGGTGCGGGAGGGCTACCGGGTGGGCGTGCCCTATCCCGGCTTTTGGCGGGAGGTTCTCAATAGTGACGCCAAAGAATACGGCGGAAGCGGGGT
>CAZQXP010000004.1:0-29688 GCA_964597525.1 uncultured Thermotogaceae bacterium
GCGTAGGTTTTGTTCACAGCCTCGAAATCCCGCATGTCCACAAGGTAGATGGTGACTTTCACAAGATCACGCAGGGTGCCACCGGCGGCGGCCAAAATTTCTTTAATCTGCTCCAAACACCGCCGCGTTTGTGCCTCAATCGGCCCGGAGAGGAGATTCCCCGTCTGCGGATCAAGAGGAATCTGCCCGGAGATAAAAAGAAAATCCCCAGCTAGAATCGCTGGGGAATAAGGCCCAACTGTATGGATTCCTGGAGGGGAAACGGCGCGGCGGGTCATACCCAGGTGAGGCGAGCCATTTCCGCACCGTCGCCGAGCCGCGGCCCAAGCTTCAACACTCGCGTGTACCCGCCCTCCCGATCCTTGTACTTCGGACCAATTTCCGAAAAAAGCTTCTCGGTAGCTTCCTTATCCCTGAGGACAGCAAAAGCCATGCGCCGGTGGGCCTGGGTATCTTCTTTGGCCCAAGTCACAAGTCGCTCCACCAAGCGCTGGGTGGCCCGCGCCCGGGCCGGTGTGGTGTCGATCTTTCCGTAAAGGATGAGGTCCCGAGCTTGTCCCGCAAGCACGAGCCTCCGCCGGTCTGCTTTCATCGAAAGTTTGGGAACTTTTTTGCGGTGACGCATTAGCCCTCCTTCTCCGAACGCAACCTGTACCCCAGCTCTTCAAGCCTCTGTTCAAGCTTGGCTAGTGTTTTCTCCCCAAACCCGTGGATATCGGAGATCTCCTCCCGGGTCTTTCCCAAAAGATCCCCGAGGGTGACGATCCCCGCTTCCCGAAGGAGGTTACAGATCCGCACATCAAAACCTAGCTCCGTGAGGGGCTGGAGGTATTCGCTGGGTTTGCTTGCCGCGGCCACCGCCTCTTCCACCTTGGTGATAAGGGAGAAGTGCTTTTGCAGGATTTCCACAGCCTTTTGCACCGCTTCTTTGGGGGTAATGGCGCCGTTGGTCCAAACCTCCAAAATCAGCCGCTCGTATCCGGAACGGCCGCCCACGCGGGTTTCCTCCACCAGGAAGTTCACCTTTTCCACGGGCGAGAAATCCGCATCTACAGGGATAAGGCCAATGGGGGCGTCTTCACGCTTATTCTCCTCTGCGGGCCTAAACCCTCGACCTACCTCCACCTCCATTTCCATCTCAAGCTTCCCATCCTCTTCGAGGGTGGCGATGTAGTGGTCGGGGTTGACGATGGTGAGCCCTGGCGGAAGCTCAATATCGCTTGCCCGCACCTCCTTAGGGCCTGTCACGTTGAGGTAAAGGCGATGTAGACCGCTATCCTCCGCGCGAATGGCCAGGCCCTTCAGATTGAGGATGATGTTGAGGATATCCTCCCTCACCCCGTCGATCACGTCATATTCGTGGAATTTCCCGGGGATGTAGATGCGCACCACGGCCGCGCCGGGGATGGAGGAAAGGAGCACCCGCCGCAGGGCATTCCCTAAAGTGGTAGCGTAGCCCCGCTCCAAGGGGGCCATCACCAGCCGACCGTAACGGTCGGTGTGCTCTTCCCAACGCACCTCTTCCGGAAATATGAAGTCAGCCATGTCAGCGGGAGTAGTACTCCACGATCAGGCTTGTGTCCACGGAATGCTCGAGCTCCTCCAAGTTGGGCTCGGCATTCACTTGGACGCGAAGCCCCTCCAAGTCCCGAGTAAGCCAACTGGGCACTGGCCGGCGGTCGGCAATTTCCTTGATCATGGGCCGCAATTTCTCGCGGGACTGGGGCTTCACCTCAATGATGTCCCCTTCCTCCACAAGATAAGAAGGGATGTCCGTGACCCGGCCGTTCACAAGGAAATGACCGTGGGAGACGAGTTGTCGGGCTTGAGCGCGCGAGACCGCAAATCCCGCGCGATACACCACATTATCCAAGCGGCGCTCCAAAAATTTAAGCAAGGCCTCGCCTGTAACGCCCTTGAACTCTTTGGCCCACTCCACATAGCGGCGGAACTGCTCCTCCCTTAGCCCGTAAATGCGCTTTAGCTTCTGCTTTTCCCGCAAGCGCAGGGCGTAGAGGGTCAAGCGGCGGCGGAAACGGCCGTGCTGGCCAGGAAGGGTGGGCCGGCGCACGAGCGCACACTTAGGGGAGTAGCAGCGATCACCCCTTAGGAAAAGCTTTACCCCTTCCCTACGACAAAGACGGCACTTTGGTCCGGTGTATTTGCCCATCGCTCCTCCTAGCTATGCGGGGTGGGGGTGACGTTCTTCACCTCTTCCACCTGGATTCCCGCCGCCCGCAGGGTCTGGATAACCGGCTGGCGGCCAGGCCCGGCACCGTTCACAGTGACGATCACCGAGCGGATACCCATCTCCTTCATCTGGCGAATCAGCGCTTGACAAGCAAGCTGGGCGGCATAAGGCGTGCCCTTCCGCGAGCCCGTGAAGCCTGCGGTTCCGCCTGATTGCCAAGCCAACGTATTTCCTTCGAGATCCGTGAGGGTGAGGATGGTGTTATTGAAAGTGGAGTGAATGTGCACCCGGGCCCGCTCGAGCTTCACGTTCTTCTTTTTCTTTGCGGTGGTTTGAGGGCTCATCCTTTACCCTTTCTCCTTCTTACGGCTTCGCCGGCCGGCTTTATCCGGACGCGGCCCTTTCCACGTGCGGGCGTTCGTGCGCGTGCGCTGGCCACGCACAGGAAGCCCGACTTTGTGACGAATTCCCCGATAGCATCCGATATCGATGAGGCGCTGGATATTGGCCCTAATCTGCCGCCGGAGATCGCCCTCCACCGTGTAGGACTCCACCTCCTGCCGCAAGGCCGCCACCTGATCCTCCGTGAGATCCATGACTCGGGTGGATGGATCGATCCCCGTTTTCTCTAGGATCTTTTTGGCCCGAGAGCGGCCAATCCCGTAGATGTAGGTGAGGGCGATCTCGATCCTCTTTTTCGCCGGAAGGTTTACGCCCGCAATTCTCGCCATAGCATCACCCCTGCCGCTGCTTGTGTTTGGGGTTGCGGCAGATGACCCACAATCTCCCCTTGCGCCGGATGACCTGGCACTTGTCGCATATCTTTTTCACGGAGCTGCGCACTTTCATAGCCCCTCCTAGCTCTCCCTATAGATGATGCGGCCGCGTGTAAGATCGTAGGGAGAAAACTCGCATACCACTTTGTCGCCCACCACAACCCGAATGAAATTTCTCCGCATACGTCCTGAGGCCACGCAGATCGCTTCGTGTCCGGTCTCCAACCGGACACGGTACATACAGTCCGGAAGGACCTCGATCACCTCGCCTTTCGCTTTGATCAGTTCCTTTTTCCCCAAATCTCCTCCCCGACCCAATCCGTGAGCACCCACGGGCCGTCGGCGGTGACCGCCACCATCTCCTCGAAGTGGGCGGCCAAAGTTCCGCCGCCGGTCACCGCCGTCCACCCGTCGGAAAGAATCCTCACGGGAAGATCGTCTCCCTTAATCATCGGCTCCGGACAAAGAACCATTCCCTCCCGGAGGAGCGGGCCGAACCCCGGCGGCCCAAAGTTCGGGATCTGCGGATCCTCGTGGAGGGAACGGCCAATTCCATGACCCACGAACTCCCGCACCGGGTAAAAACCGCGGCGCCGGACCGTGGATTCAATGGAATAGGACAGATCCGAAACGTGCGCCCCAACTTTAACCGCGGAGATCGCCGCCCGCAAGGCGGCCAGCGCCGCCTCCACCAAGGAAAGCGCCTCCGGCTTGGGTTTCCCTACCGCCACCGTCAACGCGGCGTCCGCGAAATATCCGGCTCGCTGAAGCCCAAGATCCAGGGAAACGAGGTCGCCCTCCCGTAGGATCCGGCGGTCCGAGGGGATGCCGTGCACGATCTCCTCGTTGATGGAGACGCAAAGGGTGGCAGGGTAGCCCTGATAGCCTTTAAATGCGGGAATAGCACCGGAAGCGCGGATCCAGCGCTCCGCCAGCCGGTCGAGCTCCGCCGTGGTGATCCCCGGCTCCACCCGCGCCGCCAAATCCAAAAGGATCTCCCGCAAAAGCTTGGCGTTCTCTGCGACTATTTCCAGTTCCCGTTCGGTCTTTAGCGCGATCATCAGCGCAGGACCTCCACGACTTTTTGAAAGACCTCTTCCGGAGAGCCATCGGCGCGGATCCGGCGAAGAAGACCTTTGCGTTCGTAGTAATCCACGAGGGGCGCGGAATCCTTCATATATACCTCGAAGCGTCGCGCCACCACCTCGGGTTTATCGTCCTCGCGTTGGATGAGGGCCGCGCCGCAGAGGTCGCACCTCTCATCGTTTTTAGGCGGTTGGGTCACGAGGTTATAAACGGCATTGCACTTCGGGCAGATCCGGCGGCCCGAGAGCCTCCGCACCACCTCCGCCTTATCCACCTCCAAGAAAATCACCAAATCCACCGGGGCAAAGCGCTCAAGACCTTCCGCCTGGGCAAGGGTTCGGGGAAAACCGTCAAAGAGAACACCCTTTTTCTCCCCCACCACGTTGCGGACCATGCTCAGGATGACCTCGTCGGGAACTAGCTCCCCGCGAGCCATATAGCCTTGGGCGAGCTGGCCAAGCGGCGTGTTTTTGGCCACTTCTTCCCGCAGAAGGTCACCCGTGGAAATGTGAAGGAGCCCAAATTCGCGGCTCAAGCGGCTCGCGAGGGTTCCTTTTCCTGCACCGGGAGGGCCAAGGAGCACGATATTCCTCATTCCCTCCTCCCTAAGAAGCGGGTGCCTTTAATGAGGGACTCATACTGGCGCATGATGAGGTGCGCCTCGATCTGCATGATCGTGTCGATGCCTACGCCCACGAGGATGAGGAGGGACGTGCCACCAAGCCAAAATCCCCGGATTCCGGAGGCCGCGCGAAAGATGTAGGGCAAAACGGCAATCCCCGCAAGGAAGAACGCACCCACCAAATTCAGGCGATTGAGGATATCTCGCAGATACTGGGCGGTGGGCGAACCTGGCCGCACTCCCGGCACAAATCCCCCAGCCTCCCGCAAGTTCTTCGCCACCTCCTCCGGATCAAACACCAAGGAGCTGTAGAAGTAGGTGAAGAAGATGGTCAGGACGACATAGGCAAGGAGATATGCAAAGCTTCCCGGCTCCACATAGCTCTGGAGCCAGCGAAGCTGGGGAACCCAGGCCGCGATGGAGCTGGGAAGGCTGAGAATGGCGGAGGCGAAAATGATGGGAATGACGCCGCCCATATTCACCCGCAGGGGCAAATAGGTGGAATGCCCACCATAGACCCGCCTTCCCGTCGTGCGCTTGGCGTACTGCACAAGGATCTTTCGCTGCCCCTGCTGCATGATCACCGTGAGGGCCACCACGGCCACGAACACCACCACAAGCCCCACGGCCCAGAGGGGATGGACAGTGCCCGCGGAGATCTCGATATAGGTCTGCTGTATCTCTGCGGGAAAGCGCGCGACAATTCCCGCCATGATGAGCATGGAAATTCCGTTTCCAATACCATTCTCTGTAATGCGCTCGCCGATCCACATGAGGAAAATGCTCCCCGCGGTTAGGGCGACAAGAGAAGTGAGGAAAAACTGCGGGGTGGGGTCCGCAAGGCCATAGGAAATGGCCATGTAGCTCATGGCGTAGGCCTGCAGAAGAGACATGAGGACCGTGCCCCAACGCGTGTACTGAGTGAGCTTTTTGCGCCCCTCCCGCCCTTCCTCCTGAAGCTTTTTCAGGGAAGGGATCACGGGGATGAGGAGGGAGAGAATGATGGAGACGTTAATGTAAGGGATGACACCCAAGGCAAAAAGGGAGAAGTTTTGGAGGGCTCCGCCCGTGAAGAGGTTCAGGAACTGCAGAAGACCTGCGCCGAAGGCTTGGGAAAGGATTTGCCCCAAGGCTTCGGTTTTGATTCCGGGAACAGGGATGTGCACCCCGATCCGGTAAACAAGAAGCATTCCCAAGGTGTAAAGGATGCGCTTGCGTAGCTCTTCAATAGCGAAAACCTGGTGAATCCGCCCGAGCACCTAGACCTCCTCGGCCCGGCCGCCGGCAGCTTCGATCTTTTCCTTTGCCGTCCGGCTGAATTTCTTCGCCCGGACAATCAGGGGCTTCGTGAGCATCCCCTCGCCCAGGACCTTAAGCCCATCTTTGGGGTCCTTCACGATCCCCAAGGCCATAAGCTTCTCCAGGGTTACCTCCTCGCCGGGGGAGAAGTGCTTCTCCAAAATCCCCACGTTCACGATAGCATACTCCTTGGCCAAGGGGTTATTGAAGCCGCGCTTAGGGAAGCGCATCCAAAGGGGTGTTTGGCCTCCCTCGTAGCCGGGCCGCATGCGCACGCCCGCTCTTGCGCCCTGGCCTTTCGTTCCCCGGCCAGATTCGTGCCCACCGTGGCCGGATCCGTATCCCCGGCCCACCCGCTTGGGAGGGCGCTTTGCGCCCGGTGTGGGACGAAGGTCGTCAAGATTGATCGTCATCCTCAACCTCCAGGATCTCCTTGAGAGGCTTTCCCCGCCGCTTGGCTACCATTTCCGGGCTTTCCAACTGGGAAAGGGCCACCAGGGTCGCCCGGGCCAAGTTCAGGGGGTTTGTGGAGCGCATGGCCTTGGTGAGGATGTCCTTGATCCCCGCCATGCGGCATACCGCACCCACCGTGCGGCCGGCAATGATGCCGGTACCGGGATAAGCCGGCCGCAGAAGCACCTTCGCCGCGCCATACTCGCCCACCACTTCATGGGGAATCGTCCCGTTCACGATGGGGACCTCGATCATGTTCTTGAGGGCGTTTCGGATCGCCTGTTGTACAGCCTGGGGGATCTCGATGGATTTTCCCATGCCCACGCCCACCCGGCCGGCGCCGTTTCCCACCACGACCACAACCCGAAAGCGCATGCGCTTTCCGCCCTTGGTGACCCGGCCGACCCGGCGGATCTCGATGACCTCGTTTTGGAGCTGCTCAGGGACTTGCGCGATCAAAATTCCAGCCCTCCCTCCCGGGCCGCCTCCGCCAAGGCCCGCACTTTCCCGTGGTACGGATAACCGCCCCGGTCAAACACCACTTTCTTGATCCCTTTGGCGAGCGCCCGCTGGGCCAAAATTTGTCCCACCAGGCGCGCCGCCTCCACATTGTCGGACTTGATCTTATCCCGAATTTCCGGATCTAAAGTGGAAGCGGAAACCAAGGTGCGGCTCCCTTCTCGCGGGGTGTCGTCGATGATTTGGGCATAAATGTGCCTTAGACTCTTGAAAACGCAAAGCCTTGGCCGCTCCGGCGTGCCCCGGATCTTCTGCCGAATGCGCATGTGCCTTTTGATCCGCTGCTCGTTGCGTGAGATCTTCGCCATAGCGATCACGCCTTCGCTCCGAGTTTGCCCACCTTCTTTACGATCTCCTCGCCCTTGTAACGGATGCCTGTGCCCCGATAAGGTTCAGGGGGCTTGATCTTGCGGATCTCCGCGGCCACCTGCCCCACGAGGTATTTATCGATCCCCCGCACGATGATGCGGGTGGGTTCCGGCACCTCTACCTCCACGCCCTGGGGAATGGGAAAGCGCACGGGGTGGGAAAAGCCCAGCTCCATCACCAAAGTTCGGCCCTCGAGCTTGGCCCGGTACCCAAGGCCATGGATTTCCAGCTCCTTTTCCCATTTCTTCGTCACCCCTTGCACCATGTTGGCGATGAGGGCACGGTAGAGGCCATGACGGGCGCGGAAGGGCGCGCGGTCGCCTTTCCGCTCCACCCGCACCACCCCATCCTCCACTTTCACCGTCACATATTCCGGCTCATAGGGGCAGCGGAGGGTCCCAAGAGGGCCCTGCACCACCACCTCCCTCTCCAAAACCTCCACCTTAACCCCGGCCGGAATGGGAATGGGCCTTTTTCCGATTTTGGACATCGCTCACCTCACCAGACCTCGCAAATGACCTCTCCACCAATACCCCGCTTGCGGGCCTCGCGATCGCTCATCACCCCTTGGGAGGTGGAGATGATGGCGATGCCCAAGCCCTGGCGGGGCCGCGGGAGCTCCCGCACCCCTGCATAAACCCGGCGGGAAGTGCGGGAAATGCGGCGAAGCCCCCGGATGGCCGGACGCCAGGTCCTCGTTCCTTCCCGCAAATACTTAAGTTTAATGCGCAAAATGGGATAGCTTTGCCCCGACTCCACCGCGTAGTCCGCAATGTACCCCTCTTCCTTCAAAACCCGGGCCATCTCCTCCTTCAGCCGAGAAGAGGGGAGGACCACCTCCTCCTTCCGGCGCGCGACGGCGTTGCGAATACGGGTGAGCATGTCGGCAATGGGATCATCCACCGTCATCCTTACCTCCTCACCATGAGGCCTTCTTTACCCCAGGAATTTGCCCATCCAAGGCGAGCTTGCGAAAGCACATGCGGCAAAGCCCAAAGTCCCGAATATACCCGCGGGGCCGGCCACAGAGCTGGCACCGATTGCGATGCCGCACCTTGAATTTCGGCGGCTTCTTCATCTTTTCGATCTTGCATTTCCTCGCCATCTTCCCCCCTATTTCTTGCGGAAAGGACACCCTAAAGCTTCCAGAAGTTTATAGGCCTCCTCGTCGGTTTTGGCCGTGGTCACGATCACCACGTCCATCCCCTGAGGCCGCACGACATCATCGTAGCTCACTTCCGGAAAAGCCATCTGATCGGGAATCCCAATGCTGAGGTTTCCCCGGCCATCGAAAGCGTCAGGATCCACCCCTTTGAAGTCCCGGATGCCGGGAAGGACCACGCGGAAAAGCTTGTTCAAAAACTCGTAGGCCCGCACGCCCCGCAGGGTGACCATGCACCCGATGGCATCCCCCTTTTTGATCTTGAAGTCGGAAATGGCCTTTTTGGCCCGGGTTACCACGGGCTTTTGCCCGGAAATTTGGGCGAGGTTCTTCACCGCGCCCTCTAGAACTTTGGGATCGTCGTGCTTTCCCACCCCCATGTTGATCACGACCTTTTCGATGCGGGGGACCTGCATGATGTTCTTGTAGCCGAGCTCCTTCATGAGCTTCGGCCGGATTTCCCGCTTGAAGCGCTCGTAGAGAAGCATAGCCTTATGGGAAGGTGGCTCCGCATTGTTTGCAGCGCCGGAGCTTGCGCCCCTCCACCCACGCGAAGCCGATGCGCGTGGGCACCCCGCACTCCGGGCAGATGACCATGACGTTGGAGATGTGAATGGGTGCCTCCTTTTTGATGATGCCCGGCTCCCGCACGGTGGCCGTGGGCCGCTGGTGCTTGGTCACGATGTTGACGCCCTCCACCAAAACACGATTCTCGTCGGGGAAAACCCGGAGAACCTTCCCGATCTTCCCCCGGTCATCCCCAGCGATGACCTTGACCCGATCGCCCTTTTTCACCTTGGCCACCTTCTCCTCCTACACCACCTCGGGCGCAAGGGAGATGATCCGCATCATCCCCTTTTCCCGGAGTTCCCTGGCCACCGGCCCGAAGACCCGGGTACCGATGGGCTGAAGGTTCTTATCCACCAGGACCACGGCGTTATCGTCGAAGCGGATGGTGCTTCCGTCGGCGCGGCGGAAGGCCGCCCGCGTCCGCACCACCACCCCCCGCACAATGTCCCCCTTCTCAAACTCGGAGGTGGGGAGCCTTTTTTTCACCGTGGCCACGATGATATCCCCGATTTCGGCCTTGCGCTTCTTACCCAAAACGTTAATGCACTCCACCTCTTTCACACCGGTGTTATCGGCAACCACAAGCCTTGTACGCAGTTGGACGGCCATGGCTATCCTGCCCGACGGATGATCTCCACCAGCCGCCAGCGCTTGAGCTTGGAAAGCGGCCTGGTCTCCTCAATCCGCACCAAGTCTCCAACCCGCGCTTGCCCCTTCTCGTCGTGCACGTAGTACTTGGTGCGGCGCCGAATGTGCTTGTGGTAGAGGGGATGCTCCACAAGCCTCTCCTCCACCACCACGATGGTCTTCTGCATCTTGTCGCTTACGACCACTCCGATGCGCTGTTTGCGCTTACCCATACTTCACCCCCCGTTCCCGGAGGATGGTGAGGGCCCGAGCGATATCCTTTTTGGTCTTCTTGATCTCCGCGGTGTTCGTGAGCTGCCCAGTAGCCAATTGAAACCGCAGGTTCAAGAGCTTCCTCTTCCACTCCTGAACCCGCTGAATAAGCTCGTCGTTTGTGAGTTCCCGCAAATCCCGGGCTTTCATGCCGCCACCCCCAGCTGGATCCGGCGGGCCAATTTCGTGGCAATGGGGAGTTTCGCGGAAACTTTGCGGTGAATTTCCTTGGCCTCCTCTTCGGTGACCCCGGAGAACTCGAACAGGATCTGCCCGGGCTTCACCACTGCCACCCAACCCACCACATCGCCCTTCCCCTTTCCCATGCGAGATTCCGCGGGCTTTTTCGTGTAGGGTTTATCGGGGAAGATCCGCACCCACACTTTCCCCTTCGGGGTGGAGCGGGCCAAAACCGTGCGGGCTGCCTCGATCTGTTGGGCTGTAATCCATGAGGGCTCCAGGGCCTGAATGCCAAAATCCCCAAAGGCCACGGTATTCCCGCGGCTGGCCTTGCCTTTGATGTGCCGGCCCTTTTGCTGCTTGCGGTATTTGGTGCGTTTGGGAGCCAAAAGCGACATTTACGCCACCTCCGCTTTCTTTTCTCGCAGCGTCCAGATCTCACCCCGGAAAACCCAGGCCTTCACCCCGATCACCCCATACTTGGTCCAGGCGATGGTGCAGGCGTAGTCCACATCCGCCCGGAGGGTCTGGAGGGGGACCCTGCCTTCCTTGATCTCCACGGAGTGGGCCAATTCCGCGCCGCCCAAGCGACCGGAGACCCGGATCTTCACGCCCTGGGCACCGGCAGCCATCACCCGCCGCACCGCTTCCTTCATGGCCCGATAAGGGTTGACGCGGTTTTCAATCTGGAAAGCCACATCTTGGGCCACCAGCGCCGCCTCCAGTTCGGGCTTGTCCACCTCCATCACGTGGACCACGATTTCCCGGCCCGTCATCTTGGAGAGCCGCTCCTGGAGGGCCATGATTTCCGAGCCGCCGCGGCCGATGATGATCCCCGGCCGGGCCGCCCGAATGATCACCTTGGCCCGCGCGTCCGTGGCCCGCTCGATGAGCACCTCCGCGATCCCCGCGCCGCGGTAGGTTTTTTCAATGTGGTCGCGGATCCGCCGATCCTCCGCCACATAGGTGGGGATCTTCTCTTTGGGGAAAAACCAGGTGGAGCGCCATTTTCTCAGGATCCCCAGCCTAAACCCCACCGGATGCGTCTTCTGCCCCATCTATCCCTCCTTCTCCGCCACCACCACGGTGATATGGGAGAGCCTCCTTTGGATGATGTCCGCCCTTCCAAAGGCCCGGGGATTGAGGCGCTTGAGGCGCGGGCCCTCATCCACGTAGGCCCGCACCACCCAGAGCTTATCCTCATCCATTTCGAAATTGTGGACGGCATTGGCCACCGCCGAGTCCAGGACCTTTTTGATGATCCGGGCCGCCTTCTTGGGAGAGAGGGCCAAAAGGCGGCGGGCCTCGGCCACGGGTTTCCCCCGGATCTCGTTGATGACCAGCCTCGCCTTAAGGGGCGAGACCCGCACAAACCGCGCTTTGGCCACAGCCTCGCGCATCGCCAACCCCCTACTTCGGCGCCGGCGGGGCCTTCTTCTTCACCCCACCGTGGGCCCGGAAGGTGCGGGTGGGCGCAAACTCGCCCAAACGGTGCCCCACCATGGCCTCCGTGATCCGCACCGGGACATGCGTCCGGCCGTTGTGGACGTAGATGGTAAGCCCCACCATCTCCGGGGTGATGGTAGAGGCGCGGGACCAGGTCTTGATCTCCTGAATAAGGCCCCGCTTGAATTTCTCGATCTTCTCCAGGAGCGTGGGGTCCACAAACGGCCCTTTTTTCCTGGAACGCGCCATCACTTCCTCCTCTTCCTGGGCTGGATGATCCATTTATCGGAGGGCTTGCGCTTCCGGGTGGGCACGCCGCGGGCGGGTTTGCCCCAGGGGGTTTTCGGCGGGTGGCCTTCCCCGGTGCGGCCCTCGCCGCCGCCATGGGGGTGGTCGTCCGCGCCCATGGCCGTACCCCTTACCGCCGGCCTCCATCCCTTATTCCGCCGCCGGCCGGCCTTCCCGTACTTCACGTTCTTATGATCGGGATTGGAAACCTGGCCGACCGTGGCCATGCACTCGGGATGGAAGGCCCGGATTTCCCCGGAAGGAAGGCGAAGGATAACCCGGTCCTCCTCTTTGCTCAATACCTGAGCCGCCGTTCCTGCAGCCCGTGCGATCTTCCCGCCTGAGCCCGGATAAAGCTCTACGTTATGCACGAGCGTTCCCGATGGAATTTTCTTTAAGGGGAGAGCGTTCCCGGGTTTGGGCTCCACATCCTCGCCCGCCACCACCGTGTCGCCCACTTTGAGCTCCAAGGGCGAAAGGATGTAGCGCTTTTCCCCATCCGCGTAGTGAAGGAGGCTGATCCAGGCAGAGCGGTTGGGATCGTACTCGATGGACACCACTTTCGCCGGAACGCCCTTCTTTTCCCGGTAAAAGTCGATGAGGCGATAGAGGCGCTTATGGCCGCCGCCGCGGTGCCGCACGGTGATGCGGCCCTGGTTATTCCGGCCCGCGTGGGGCTTGAGCCAAACCACAAGCGACTTTTCCGGCTCATCCGTGGTGAGTTCAGAAAAGTCCGGGAGCACCGCGTGCCTTTGCCCAGGCGTCACCGGTTTAAGTTTTTTGAGCCCCATGCGCAATCACCCCACGATCTCGATTTTGTGGCCGGGAGCGAGCTTTACCACCGCCCGCTTCTCCCGTTTGGTCCGGCCGTGGCGGCGGTCCAGCCTTGTGCGGCGCGGCTTCCCCCGCCGATACATCGTCCACACTTTCTCCACTTTCACCTTAAAGAGCTCCTCCACGGCCTCGCGGATCTCCGGCTTCGTCGCATCGGGATGGACCTCAAACGTGTACTTCCCCGCTTCCATTTCCCGCCAGCTTTTCTCAGAAAGGATGGGACGGAGGATGATGTCCTCAGGCGCTAACTTGGGCATGGCATAACCTCCTCATCAGGGCCTCCACCGCCGCCTGGGTGAGAAGAAGGCCCTCGTGCTCCAGGACCTCGTAGGCCGTAAGAAGATCCGCGCGGAAACACTCCACACCGGGGATGTTGGAGAAGGATTTGTACACGGGGACCTGGTACTCCTCGGGCGCCACCACTACCAGGGTCTTTTCCGGAAGGCCCAGCCGGGAAAGGAGGGAAATCGCTTCTTTCGTTTTGGGCTTGGCGAAGCCCAGGCGGTCGATAAGCACGATCCTTTCTTCTTGTGCCCGGGCAGAGAGCGCCGAAATCAGCGCCTTGCGCCGCATCTTCTTGGGAAGCTCCAGGTCCCAATCCCTGGGTTTTGGGCCGAAAGTGACGCCGCCGTGGCGCCAGAGGGGCGAGCGGATGGAGCCGTGGCGGGCCCGGCCCGTGTGCTTTTGCGGCCAGGGCTTTCGGCCGCCACCGGAAACCTCGCCCCGATCCTTCGTGGAGGCCGTTCCCTGCCGCATGTTGAAAAGATGGGTCCGCACCGCCCGCCAAAGGAGGTCCATGGAGACCTCCGCGCCAAAAATCTCCGGCGGAAGCTCCACCTCCACCGGCTCCGCCGCCGGATGGTCGAACTTATAGAGCTTAGCCTTGGGCATCATGTTTCCTTATCCTGAGAATCCCCGAGCGCGGACCGGGAACGGACCCCTTCAGAACGAGAAGGCTATGTTCCTTGTCCACCGCCAAAACCTGGAGGTTCCGCACGGTCACGCGCTCTGCACCGTAGTGGCCGGGATAGCGTTTTCCTTTGACCACCTTGCGTAGGCCCATGGGGCCTGCGGTTCCCGGCCGGCGAATCCACTTGTGGCCGTGGGATCCGGGCCGCGTGTGGAAACCCCAGCGCTTAATCGTTCCCGCAAAACCCCGGCCCTTGGAAATCCCTGTTACGTCCACGAGCTCCCCTTCCTTGAACACCTCCACCCCGAATTCCTGCCCTACCTGGTATTGCTGGGGATCCGGGACCCGCACCTCGAAAAGGAAACGGCGGGGAGAAACGCCAGCCTTGCGGAAGTGCCCAAGGAGAGGCTTCTTAACCTTTTTCTCCTTGATTTGGCCCGCGCCAAGCTGCAGGGCAGAATAGCCGTCCTTCTCCGGGGTCTTGATCTGGACGACCACTGCGGGCTCCACCTGCACCACTGTGGCCGCCATGGCCCGGCCCTCACCATCGAACCATTGCGTCATCCCCACTTTTCGACCGAGCATGACCCAGGGCATAGCTTCCCTCACAGCTTGATTTCCACGTCAATCCCCGCGGGAAGCTCCACGTCCATGAGGGCGTTGATCGTGGCAGCCGTGGGCTCCCGGATATCCAAAAGCCTCTTGTGAATTTTTAGTTCAAAATGCTCCATGGATTTCTTGTCCACGTGAGGCGAGCGGAGGACAGTATAAAGGTGGCGCTCGGTGGGAAGCGGGATGGGGCCGCTGATTTTCGCCCGGGTGGGCTTCACGGCCTCCACGATCTTCCGCACCGCCTCGTCCACAAGTTCGTGGTCGTAGCCTTTTATGCGAATTCTGATCTTTTCCCTAGCCATAACCTCGGCTCCTCAAGACTTCCCGAGCCAGGTCTTCCGGGACCACCTCATAGCGGGCCGCCCGCAGGGTATGAAAAGCGCGCCCCTGAGTTAAGGAGCGCAACTGCGTTGCGTACCCGAAAGTCTCCACCACGGGGAGGGTGCACCGGATGATGTCCACCGTTCCCCGGGTTTGGATGGCTCGGATCTCGCCCCGCCGGCGACCTAGATCCGAAACGACCTCGCCCAGGTACTCGCTGGGCGTGATTATATCGCCTTCGGCCACCGGCTCCAGGAGCAACACCCCTCCCTCCTCCAGCGCGCGCCTAAGGGCCTGCGTTCCCGCCGCCTCAAACGCCGCTTCCGTGGATTCCAGAGGCTTAAATTTCCCGGAAAGGAGGATGGCCCGGAGGTCCGTGACGGGAAAGCCCGCAACAGGACTGGCCGCGAGCGCCCCTTCCACCCCGCGGCGCACCGCCTCCACAAAGATTTTGGGCAAAACCTCCTCCGGAACCTCCGAGAGGAACTCAAAACCGCCGCCGCGGGGAAGAGGTTCAAACCGCATGTGGATCCAAGCGTATTGGGGCTTCCCGCCCACCACCTTCTCGAATTCCTCCGTGATCTCCACCGGACGGGCCAGGGTTTCCTTATAGACCACGATGGGCTTTCCTACGCGGTGGGGAACCTTGAACTCCTCCCGCACGCGGCGGAGTAACACCTCCAGGTGAAGCTCGCCCATCCCGCCTACAAGGATCTGCCCGGTAGCCTCATCATCCTGTACCCGGAAGGTAGGGTCCTCTTGGGCCAGTTTCGCCAACGCCTCCCGCAGAGCCGGCTCCTCCTTTTCCGAGCGCGGCTCCACCGCCAAAAACACCACCGGCTCCGGGAAGGAGATGGGCTCAAAAAGGATGGGATGCTCTGGATCGCAGAGGGTATTGCCTGTGTAGGCCGGCGCGGAAAGGATGAGGCCCACAATGTCCCCGGCCAGGGCCTCTTCCATTTCCGTGCGTTTGTTGGCATGGAGACGGAAAAGCCGGGTCACCCGGGCCTTTGTACCCTGGGTGGCGTTCAGCACGATCTGCCCCTCTTTGAGGGTTCCCGAATAGATCCGGGTGTAGAGGAGACGGTCCGCATAAGGGTCGGTGAAAACTTTGAAAACAAGGGCGGAAAAAGGCTCTTCCGGAAGGGGTTTCCTTACAAGCTGGGTTTTTCCATCCAGAGCGGTTCCCCGCGCCGGCGGGATATCTAAGGGCGAAGGGAGAAAGTCCACAACGGCATCCAGGACCGGCTGGACCCCGATTTTCTCGTAGGCGGAGCCGCCGAGAACCGGAACCCAAAGGCGTTTTAGGGTCACCTCCCGCAGGACCCGCAGGGCCAGCTCCTCCGGGATCTCCTTCCCGGAAAGGTAAAGCTCGGCGATCTCATCGGAGGCCTCGCTCAGGATTTCCCAAAGCTTCTCCCGCCACGCGCGGGCTTCCTCTTCGAGATCTTGGGGCACAGGATAGAAGTGGAACTCGCGGCCCAGGGTGGCCGAATCCCACTTGATGGCCCGAAAGCGCAGAAGATCGATCATCCCAAGGAGGTTTCCCTCGGAATCGCGCCATGGGAAGACAAGGGGGATAGCTACGGCGCCCAGTTTTTCGCCGATATCCGAAAAAGCCCGAGAAAAATCGGCTTCGAAGCGGTCGAGCTTATTGATGAAGGCAATGCGGGGAACTCCGTAGCGGTCAGCTTGGCGCCAGACCGTTTCCGATTGGGATTCTACGCCCTCTACCCCAGAGAAGATGACAATCGCCCCATCCAGAACCCGGAGGGAGCGCTCCACCTCCACGGTGAAGTCCACATGTCCTGGGGTATCCACGATGTTGATCTGGTGGCCGCGCCAAAAGACGGTGGTGGCGGCAGCGGTGATGGTGATGCCCCTCTCCCGCTCCTGGTCCATCCAGTCCATCTCGGTGGTGCCCTCATGGACCTCCCCCATCTTGTGGATCTTTCCCGTATAAAAAAGGATGCGCTCGGTGAGGGTAGTTTTTCCCGCATCGATGTGGGCGATGATCCCGATATTGCGGACTTTATGTATGTCGTAGGGGTCGGCCATGGAGAGGGGCTACCACCGGTAGTGGGCGAAGGCGCGGTTCGCCTCGGCCATGCGGTGGGCCTCCTCTTTGCGGGCCACAGCGCGGCCCTGGCCCTTGGCGGCCTCGATGATCTCCGCCGCAAGCCTCTCCGCCATGGTTTTCTCGGGCCTCTCCCGCGCCGCGTCCCGAATCCACCGCAGGGCCAGCATGGTTTGACGGTGCGGAGGAACATCGAAGGGAACCTGATAGGTGGCTCCGCCTACCCTGCGGGAGCGCACCTCCATTTTGGGCATGCAGTTCTGCACCGCCTTGAGGAAGGTCTCCAGAGCCGGCCCCTCCCCCCGCTTCTCAATGAGATCGAAGGCCTCGTAGACGATGCGCCGGGCCAGGGACTTCTTCCCATCCCACATGATGTAGTTGATGAATTTCTCCACAAGTTTCGAGCCGTAGCGGATGTCGGGAGGCACATCCCTTCCGGGGATGACGATGTCGTAGGTGGCCATTTCACTCCTCCTTGGGCTTGCGCACGCCGTAGCGGGAGCGGCTTTGGCGGCGGCCCTCCACTCCGGCGCAATCCAGCGCTCCGCGCACGATGTGGTACTTCACGCCCGGCAGGTCCTTCACACGGCCGCCGCGGACAAGCACAATGGAGTGCTCCTGGAGGTTGTGCCCCTCCCCGGGAATGTAGGCGGTGATCTCCCGGCCGTTGGAAAGCCGCACCCGCGCCACTTTGCGCAGGGCGGAGTTCGGCTTCTTCGGGGTGCGGGTGAACACCCGCAGGCATACCCCGCGCTTCTGGGGGCAACCCTCCAGAGCCACGGACTTGCTCTTCCACGGGTTCGGTTTCCTTCCGTGTTTCACGAGTTGGCTGAACGTCGGCATACGCGATCACCTCAATTTTAGTTCTTTCCCGGCCGGGACTCAACGGATTCCTCGCGGGGGAAGCCTGTGCCCACCGGGATTTTCTTCCCTACCATGAGACACGCCTTGAGGCTGTCAAGGTAGTCCTCCTCGCCCCGCAGAGCGGCATCGGCCAAGACTTTGGTGGTCCGCTCGAAGGAGGCCGCGGCCAGCCAGGATTTGCGCACCAGCGCCACCCGGGAGATCCGCAAGAGCTCGCGCTCACCTTGAGGAAGCCGGTATTCCGCGATGCGCACGGTGCGCGGCTCTCCATGGACCTCCACGCGGATTTGCCGCACACCCAGGGCCACCAGCCGCTCCAAAAGCTCCGCGGTCAAGGTCTCACCGGCCTCAGCCACGGTAGCCCCACCCCGGAGGATGGGCGCAAGGATCTTCGCGCCCACAAGCTCCTCCCGGGCTGCCCGAATCTTCTCGTTCTCCTTCGCAAGCCGCTCCACCTCCCGCTGGAAAATTTCCAAGGGAACGATGTCGTTGAGGAGGAAATCGGACTCTCCAGGATCGATGATGCGCACATTGTTGAGGATCTGGCGGAGCACCACCTCAAAGTGTTTGTCGTTAATGTCCACGCCTTGGGTCTTGTACACCCGCTGGAGCTCCTCGAGGAGGTACTCAAAGGCCTTGCGGACGCCGGCCACCTCCATGAGGTATTGCGGAGGAACCACGCCTTTGGAGACGGGATCCCCGCGCTCCACTTTATCGCCCTCCCGGACGATGGCGGCTTCGCTGCACTCCACCTGCGCGCGGAACCGGAAGCGTACCGTGCAGAGATCCCCGTCCTTTCGAATTTCCTCGACCAAAACGGTCTCCGAAAGGGCGGGAAGGGCGAGCCGCAGGATCTCCTGCCCAGCACGGACCGGGGCGCCGTGCTCCACCCGCGGTTCCAGGGAGGGGGTGAGGGGCACAATGAGGCCGCGGCTTCCTTTGTGCACGATAGCGAGGGAGCGATCGGAAAGGAGCACCGTGCCCGCAGCCTCCGCGCTGATCGTAAGCGGACGGGATTTGGTGGTGAGCTTCTTCCCCTCCTCCACCTCCTCCCCGCTTTTCACCAGGATCTGCGCACCGTAGGGGACCTCGTAGGAATAGGTGCGGCCGTCGCGGCCGTGGAGGAGAAGGTAGCGGTGCTTTTTGTCCTCCACCACTTCCACCCGGCCTGGCGCCTCCGCCACCACCGCCTCCACGTGGAATTCTTCCGTAAGGCTTTGGCCTTCCTCCACTTCCTCCCCGTGCTTGACCTTCACGGCCACGCCCGGGGGGAGAAGATAGAACTTGTCCAGATCCTCGTCGAGGATAGCAAGGAAGCGCCGGTTTCCTTCGCGGAAGAAAAAGGCCCGGCCATCCAGAGGGCTTTTGAGGGAGAAGAGCTTGGAACTGTCCACCTCCTCGCCCTCGGCCACCTGGAGAAGAGCGGCGGGAACGCTAACACTGCGGGGATCGGATTCGATGGAGACGAGGTCTTTTCCGGTCCGTGTGGTCTCCACTTTGACCACCCGGCCGGAGATGGGAGCCACGGCGGCATGCGGCGCCTTCGTGGTTTTTCTCGCCTCAAAGAGCTCCTCCGCCCGGGGTAGACCCTGGGTGATGTCCACCCCCGCCACGCCGCCCGTGTGGAAGGTCCTCATGGTGAGCTGGGTTCCCGGCTCGCCGATGGACTGGGCGGCGATGATCCCCACCGCTGTGCCCTTCTCCACGAGCCGATGGAAAGCTAAATCCATCCCGTAGCAGAGCTGGCAAACCCCGCCGGCCGTCTGGCACGTCACCGGTGAGCGGACAATGAACCGCGGCCGCACCCGGATCTTTTGGATGCCCGCGGCCCTCAGCTCCTGCACGAGCTCCGGGGTCAGGGCCTCATTCGCCCGCACCAAAACCTGGAAAGTTTGGGGATGGACAACTTCCTGCACGGATTTCGCAAGGTGTGCCCTCTCCTCCACATCCGGCGCGGAAAGGTCGAGCTCAGCCTCAAGGCGACCCACCTTCTCCGCAGTGATCCTGTCGATCAGGGTGCCCGCGGGAACAAGGACCTCCCCGGTCACCGGGTGATAGATGGGCTCCGCGGTAACCCGGCCATAAATCCGCTCGGGGATGTCCTCCATGATTTCACCCTTGGGCGCAAAGTAGAGGGGATCCACCTCGATGCCCTGCTTGGTGCCGCAGTCGTATTCCTTCACGATCACGTCGACACAGGCGTCCACAAGCCTTCGGGTGAGGTACCCCGCGGTGGCCGTGCGGAGCGCCGTATCCGCAGTACCTTTGCGCGCGCCGTGGGTGGAGATGAAGTACTCGAAGATGGAGAGGCCCTCGCGGAAGTTGGAGATGACGGGCCATTCGATCACGCGGCCCTGAGGGTCGGCCATGGGGCCGCGCATGCCCGCAAGCTGCTTCACCTGCCCCGAGGAACCGCGGGCGCCGGAAGCCACAATTCCGTAGACCGGGTTGAACGGGTTCCTTGAAAGGTTCTGCATCGTGGCCTTCTCCACCCGGTCCACTGTCTCCCGCCACACGCGCGTCACCGCCTGGTACCGCTGCTCCGCCGTGCAGAGGCCCCGCATGTACATGTAGTGGATGCGGTCCACCTTCTCTTGGGCTTCCTGCACGATTTCCCATTTCTCTGGAGGAATCTCACAGTCGGGGATGGAGATGGTGAGGCCGGAGAGGGTGGCGAACTTGAACCCCAGTTCCTTGAGCTGGTCCAGGACCTGGGCGGTGCGCTCCCAACCGTAGCGGAGGTAGCACTCCTCGATCTTGCGGCGGGTGCGCCGGGAATCCCAGGTAAGGTTGTAGTCCCGAAGATCCGGGGGAAGAACCTGGTTCAAAAGAGCCCGGCCGAGGGTGGTCTCGATGATCTTCCCATCCAGCCGGATCTTCACGGGGGCGTGAAGATCCAGGTGTCCCAGCTCCCAGGCCTTCAGGGCCTCCTCCAGGGATTCGAACGCTTTGCCCTTTCCTTTTCCGTTCTCGTTGACGATGGTCAGGTAATAAAAGCCGAAGATCTGGTCCTGGGTGGGAATGGCCAAGGGCCGTCCGTGGGCAGGGGAAAGGATGTTTTTGGCGGAAAGCATGATTTCTTTTGCTTCCCAAACGGCTTCCTTGGAAAGCGGGAGGTGTACGGCCATCTGGTCGCCGTCGAAGTCGGCGTTGTAGGGTGGGCAAACATGGGGATGGATTTGAATGGCATCCCCGTCCACGAGAATCGGCTCGAAGGCCTGGATGGAAAGGCGGTGCAAGGTGGGAGCGCGGTTCAAGAGGACAGGGTATTCCTTGACCAGTTTCTCAAGCACATCCCAAACCTCAGGGAGCTCGCCGGCGAGGGCGCGGTTCTTCACCTCGTCGTAATCCGCGTAGGGAAGCCCCTCCACATGGGCGAGGATGAAGGGCTTGAAGAGCTCCAGGGCCATCTTCTTGGGGATACCGCACTGATGGAGTTTCAGTTTGGGGTTAACCACGATAACCGCCCGGCCGGAATAGTCCACCCGGCGGCCCAGAAGGTGGCGGCGGAGCCGGCCCTGTTTTCCCTGAATCCGCTCGGAAAGGCTCTTTAAGGGCCGACCGTCCCGGCCTTTGATGGGGTTGTCCTTCTTCTCGTTGTGGATGAGGGCATCCACCGCCTCCTGAAGCATCCTCCGTTCGTTGCGGAGGATGATCTCTGGAGCGCCCATCTCCATGAGCTTTTTCAGGCGGTTATTGCGGTTGATGATCCGCCGGTAGAGGTCGTTGAGATCCGTGGTGGCAAATTTGCCGCCCTCAAGCTGGATCATGGGGCGGAGGGCCGGCGGAAGGACAGGAATGACCTCGAGGACCATGTCCTGGGGCCGGTTTTTCGAGCGGCGGAGCTGCTCCACTACCTCGAGCCTATGGAGAATCCGCCGCCGGTCCATTTGGCTTACAGCCCGATCCAGCTCTTCCCAAAGTTCTTCGCTTAGGGCCTCGAGATCCAAAGCGGCCAAAAGCTTTTTGATTCCTTCCGCGCCGGTAGCTGCCTCGAACCCGCCGGGATAGGCCCGCTCATACGCCCGCACCTCCAGCGTGGTGAGCATTTGGCCCACTTTGAGGGGGACATTCTCCGAAACCCGCACCACAAGATGCGCGAGGTTATCTACCACCTCCACTACGGGATGGCCTTCCACACCCTCATAGCGGGCCCGGAGCATCTCGAACATCGTTTGGGAACAAATCTCCTTCGCCGGCCGCTCACAAAGAAGCTCCCCTTCCGCCACCTCATCTCCATCCTCCACGTAGAGCTCCGCGTCCAGCGTCACAGGGTACTCGTGGTGTCCGATCACCAAAACCCGGAAGGTTTCACCGTTTTGCAGTTTTCTTTCCTCAAAGCGCACGCGGCCCGCTTCCTCAGCAAGGATCCGGGGGCTTTCCGTGATCAAGTAAGCCCTCTCCGCCTGGAAGGTGAACACCCCTTGGAGGATGCGAAGTTCTGTGCCGTAAAGGGTTTCCCCAGCCTTGATTTTAGGGGAAGCGGACTGGGTAACGATGAACAGTTCCTCGCGGGCCGTTTCCGTCTCGTAGTAAGCGATACGGCGAAGATCGCGGCGTTTGATCCCCAAAAGGCGGGAAAGGGGGCTGGCCACTCCCTTGAGGTACCAAAAGTGCACCACCGGGCTCGCCAGGCGAATATGCCCCATATTCACCCGGCGCACGGAGGAATCCGTCACGAGGACCCCGCATTTGTCGCAGGTAATTCCCTCGTACCTTTTTCCGCGGTATTTTCCACAGGCGCACTCGTAGTCGTTTTCTGGGCCGAAAATCTCCTCGGCATAAAGCCCGCCGCGTTCGGGTTTGTGGGTCCGATAGTTGATGGTCTCGGAGTTCGTCACCTCCCCTTTCGACCAGGAGAGGATTTCCTCCGGGGAAGCCAAACCAATCCGAATCTTTACGATATCGTCACCGGAAATGGGCACCGCGCATCACCCCTTGTTCTCCGACCCGCCTCCGTTTTTCTTCCGGCGGTAATCCGTGGTATAAAAACCGCTGCCTTTGTAGATCACCCCGAATTGGGAAAGGAGGCGGGTTACCTTGTCCGCGCCGCAGCCGGGGCAGCGCACCGCAGGACTCCCATGAGGCACAAGCTCCCGAAACTCCGTACCACAACGATCGCAGCGAAAACGGTAAATGGGCATCACCCACCTCCTTTTGGGCTCACATTTCGCGGGGAAGCGTGCGCACACGGAATCAAAAACTTAATTATAGCTAGGATGCCAGCCCGCGCAAGAGCTCAGGGGCCACGGAGAGCCGGGCCGTCTCCTCCGCTTCCTCAGTCCGGAAGCACACGGTATAAGGCCGCTCCGGAGAAAATCCGGCCAAGGCCAAAAGATGCGCCGCCGCTTGCCGCAAAAGCTCCTCCCGCTCTCCAGGCGGGATCTTCGCCCAAGGTGCCCGCAAAAGTCCCAAGGGCGAACCGGGAAGAGGCACATACAGCCGTACATCCTCCGGTAAGAAAAGATCACCCAAGCGAACCTGTTCTGCGGGGGTAAGGGCCACCACCAAAATCCGGCCAGGCCCAAGCCGCACGACGTTCGGAAACTCCAAGAGCCGCAGGAAATTCACCGTAAGGGTTGCCTCTTTCCCGAAAATTTGGAAACGCCGGGCAAAAAGAGGCTCGCTGAGAAGACAATGCCGGCCGTTTGCTTTCACGTTAATTCCCATCTCCTTGGCCCATGCCTGGAGTCTGGCCTCTAGGCCTTCCGCCGTGAGATCACCCAAAAGGTCGCGCCGAAGGAGCCCCATCTCCTCGGCCAAGGTGGGAGGAAGGAGCTTTGCCGAAAGGGGACGCAAGACGCGGCCGCTTAACCCCAGTTCCTCATCCAGGGAAAGGAGTTCCTCTACCCCTAGTCCCCCTTTCCCCACCACTTCGCCGGTGATCACGAGGTCGAATTTTTTGACCCGAAGGAGCCGGGCCGCCCGGGCAAGGAGAATGCGACGACATGGACCACAGGGAAAGAGTTGGCCATCCACCTCCGGAAGGCGCAAGAACGCGCGCTTAAGGGTCACGCAGCGGAGGGTGATCCCGAGTTTACTTGCAGCGTAAAGGACCCGTTCCTCTCCCTCAAAAAAAGGCGAGCGGAAAAACACATACGATAGCTCCGTTACGCCCGCCTTCTCCGCAATTTTTGCGGCGAGTAAGCTCGCTAAACTCCCGGAAAAAAGGACGACCGCGCGGATCGCCACCTCCTTAACGCCGCGGCCGAATCAGGCCATACTTTCCTTCCTTTTTCTTGTACAACACCGCCGGCTCCTCGGTTTCCGCCTCAAAGAACACGAGGAACTCCCGCCCCCGCGCCTCCAGCTCCTCCACCGCTTCCTCCACCGTGAGGGGCTTGCGCACGTAATCCTCTTCCTCCTCCACCTCGACCCGCTTGGCCGAGGCTTTCGGGGTAACCTCCGGATCCCCTGCTTTCCTCACCACCCGGAGCTTTTCCTTGAACACCACGAGCTGCCTTTGCATCTTGTCCACCACCTCATCCACAGCGGTGAGGAGGTCTCCGTGCTCGGCCACGGCTTTCACTACCTTTTTGTTCACCAAATGGGCGGTGATCTGAGCCCGATGCACGGGACCGTTGGCCTCCAAAACCACGTCCATGCGGGTGATACGATCGAAGTACCGGGAAAGGACACCAACCTTTTTCTCCACATACTGCCGAACCGCATCCGACCCAACGGGATAGCGCTCAACGATGTGCAGATCCATACGTTTCCTCCTCCAACCATTATAATCCAATGGATCTCGTTGTCAAGGAGAAAATTCGTTTGGCATGCGGCCGAGAAGTTTTGCAGCTTCTTTGAGGGCTTCCTCCCGGGTGGTGATATCACCAGCAAGGATCCTTTCGTGAATTTCCCCAAGGACTTGGCCGAGCCTTGGTCCAGGAGGCTCGCCCATGGCCAAAAGATCCTCACCCGAGAGGAGTTCCCGCGCCCTTTTTAGCCCTTGAACCCGTCTTAGGTGCACCCAAAGCCGCACCGCTTGGGAAAGGACCGGAAGCCAAGCGGAACTTCGGTGGACCGAGGCCTCCGCATCGCAGATCACCAGCCTAAGAAGCTGGGCAAACGCCGGGAATCTTCTGGAAAAATCCTCTTCGCCCTCGCTTTCCTCATGGCAAAGGAGCTTCACCTGCTTTCCTAAACCCATTTCGGGAAGCCGGGCCACCCGCATGTGCTCGGCGACAAGGAACTTCACTCGCTCGATCTCCTTTCGGGAAAAGCGGAGCCTGAAGAGGGCCTCCTCCGCGATCTCCGCGCCGATTTGGCAATGCCCGGCCATGTTCTCCCCGCCCGAGCGCCAAAGCGCTTGAGGTTTGCCCACATCGTGGAAGAGGATGGCGAGTTTCAAGATAGGGTCATCCCAGAGCCCGTCGGCCACACTCAGGGCAAGAAGGGTGTGGGTCAAAACGTCGCCCTCGGGGTGATACTCCTCCGGCTGGGGCACACCCTTGAGGGCATAAACCTCCGGAAGAATGTGGGGAAGAAGATCGAGCTCCAAAAGGAGGCGGATGCCTTGGGCCGAGCGTGGGGTGGCCAAAATTTTCAAAAGTTCGTCGCGAATCCTCTCAAAGGAAATGCGCCGGATCTTCTCGGCGTGGCGGCGGATGGCCGCGGCCGTCTCTTCCTCGATGCGAAAATCCAGTTGGCACGCAAAACGCACCGCCCGAAGCATGCGCAGAAAATCCTCGGAAAAACGGCGATCCGGATCGCCGATGGTGCGGATCAACCCGGCCCGAAGATCCTCGATGCCCCTTACAAGATCGATCACCTCCCCTGTGGGGGTAGCGGCGAGGCCGTTCACCGTGAAATCCCGGCGGCGAAGATCCTCCGTGAGGGAAGCCCAGCGCACTTGGTCCGGCCTTCGGCCATCGGAATAGCCCTCTTCCGCGCGGAAGGTGGCCACCTCGTACTGCCGGCCGTCCGGGCCCACCACCACCACAACCCCAAACGCTTCACCCACGGTGAGGACCTTGCGGTGGGAGAAAAGCCGGTGGATCTCTTCCGGCGGAGCGGAGGTGGCGATGTCCACGTCCTGGGGCAGGAATTCCCGGCCAGCGAGTTCCGCCAAAATGGCGTCCCGGACCACCCCGCCCACGAGAACCGCGAGGTGTCCGGCCGCGGAAAGCCGCTCTACGATCTCTTGGGCCGTGGGATGCGCGGCCCAAACCTTTTCCACGGGGATGCGCACGCGTTATTATCCGCAAAGTTTGCAGGAAAAACCCGCGCAAGCTAGGATTGATTCCTAAGGAGGGAGAAATGGAACATGCGGCGGTGCGGGAGGCAAAAGACCGCATGGGAAAGACCCTCGAAATCCTCCGCCAGGAACTAGGAAAAATCCATACAGGAAGAGCCAACCCCGCCCTTTTGGAGGACATCCGCGTGGAGTATTACGGAGCGCCCACGCCCCTAAAGCATCTGGCCAATATCGTCGCTCCGGATCCCGATCTCCTTGTGGTGCGGCCTTTTGACAAATCCCAAATTGGTGCCATTGAGAAGGCCATCCGCGCCGCGGATTTGGGCCTCAATCCCCAAAACGATGGCCAAATCATCCGCATTAAGGTCCCCCGCCTTTCCGAGGAGCGGCGGAACGAACTCGCGAAGCTTGTGGCCAAAAAGGCCGAGGAAGCAAAAATTGCCCTCCGCAACATCCGGCGCGAGCTCAAGGAGCGCCTGGAGCAGGAGAAAAAGGAAGGAAAACTTTCTGAAGACGACTTTTTCCGGCTGCAAAAGGAACTCGATCAGGTGACCGCGGACTTCACCAAAAAGGTGGAGGAACTCGCGGAGAAAAAGGCCGAGGAGATGCGGACCCTCTAGGAATTCATGCCCCAAATAAAGGAAAGTTTGGTCCTGGGAGCCCTTGGGTTTTTAGCCCTTCTTTTTTTGCGCCAGGAATGGCTTTCCGGTTTCGTATACGGTTTCCTTTTGGTCTTCGTTGTGCGCTTGGGTTACGTTTACCTTGTCCGCCTGGGCCATAAGTCCGCGCTCCTTGGGCTTCTGGCCTTCGCAAAACAGGTCCTTTTGGCAGGTTTGGCGATCTTGGGAATCCTTTTGGGCCTTCCCCCGATCGGCGTCGCTCTGGGGCTTTTCCTTTGGCCCCTAAGCCTTTGGATTTGGGCTTTCCGCCATGTTCGAGAGGGTCGGTAAGGATTTGGTCTTGCGCTTTTCCCTCGGGCCCATCATCGTGGCCCTAAACCCCGCCACTTTGGGAGCCTCCTTGGGTATTTCCCTTTTGCTTTTGGCTTTGGCCCTTTGGCTTCGCCGGGAAATCCCCGCGGATCCCGAGGCTCCGCCCTCCCGAAGGCTCGCCCTCCTCATCGCCCTCGTGGATTTTGTGGAAAACCAAATTTTGGGCGGAGCGAGCGGGAAACTCCGCCGGTCTTTGCTGCCCCTCATCGCCACCCTTTTCCTCTTCGTTTTCGCCTGCAACCTCTCCGCGATCCTTCCCATCCCGGGGATGGTGGCCCCCACCCAGGACCTCAACGTTACCCTGGGCCTGGCCCTCCTCGTTTACCTCCTCACCCACGTTTACGGAATGCGCACAAAAGGGGTGTTCCGCCACCTGAAGGGATATTTGGAGCCCATCCCTGTGATGCTTCCCATGAACCTCGTGGGCGACATGGGCCGGACCCTCTCCCACGGTTTCCGTCTTTTCGGGAACATCTTGGGCGGGGCCATTATGGGCGCGGTAGCCATTCCTGTGCTCATCGATCTTCTCCTCCGTTTCCTTGGGCCGATGTTGGCTACTTTGGCTCTCCCAATAGTGGGCACGGCAGCAAGTCTTCTTTTGAACGCGTTCTTCGGGGTTTTCGCGGGAACGATTCAGGCGTTGGTGTTTACGCTGCTTGCCGCGGCGTATATTCAGGTAGCCACGGAATAAAAGGAGGCAAGATGGGGCCGGAACTTGTGCAGGGTCTTAAGTATCTTGCGGCAGGATTGTGCATGGGACTTGGCGCTTGGGGCCCGGCGGTGGGCGAGGGATTCATCGGCGGAAAAGCCCTGGAAGGCATGGCCCGCCAGCCGGAAATGGCCAATACCCTCCTTCGGAACATGATCATCGCCGACGCCATTGCTGAAACCACCGGGATCTACTCGCTCCTCGTGGCCATCATGATCCTGTTTGTGGTGTGAACCATGCTCGGTTGGGAAACCATCATCAAAAGCCTGAACTGGACACTCATACTCAACGTCATCTCCTTTTTACTCCTCGTTTGGCTCCTCCGCCGCATTCTCTTTAAGCCGCTTTTGCGCTGGCTCGATGGGCGAAGGAAGCTCGAGGAGGAAAGGATAGGGCGGGCTAAAGCCCTGGAGGCTGAGGCCGAAGCCCTGAAGAAACGGGCGGAGGAGGAACTTCAGGCGGCGAACCGGGAAGCCAGGGCCTTAATCGCCCGGGCGGAGGCGGAAGCCCAGGAAATCCTGCGAAAAGCCCGGGAAGAGGCCCGGGAGGAAGCCCGCCGGATCCTAAAAGAAGCGGAGAAAGCCGCAGCTAAAGCCCAAGAGGAGGCACTTTGGGCCTTGCGCAAGGCCTATGCCGAACTCGTTGTCCTCGCTGCCGCTCAGGTCCTTGGCCGGGAAGTGCGTCCGGAAGATCATCAGCGCCTCTTGGAGGAACTCACCGCGCGCCTCGGCCCAAACCTCCTCTCCTAAGATGCGCGAGGAAAACCTGGCCCAGCGCTACGCCCAAGCCCTTTGGGAAGCAGCCAAAGAGGCAAACGTCACTGAAAGGGTGGCCCAGGACCTTGCCACCCTGGACGAGCTCCTCCACGCCGTGCCGGAGCTCTTGGATTTCCTCGCCCACCCCAAACTGGATCTTTCCCAAAAGGAAGCGGTCATCCTGGCCCTCCAGGAAAAGTTCCATCCGTACACGCTAAACCTCCTTCGCCTTCTCTTGCGGCGGGGAAGGGCTTTTCTTTTGCCGGAACTGTTGCGTGCCTACTTTCAGGTTTTGGAGAAAGCTGGTGGGCCGGTGCTCGTTCTTGTGCGCACCGCAAGGCCCCTTTCCCAGGAGGACCGGGATAGAATCCAAAGAAGTCTTTCTCAGGCCTTGGGACGGGAAGTGGCCTTGGAGGAGGAGGTGGCCCCCGAGCTTCTCGCGGGAGCAGAGCTTGTGCTTTCCGGCCGCAGGCTCGATGCCTCCCTGCGCGGCCGTCTTCTTCGCCTCAAGCGCCTTTTAGGAGGCTAGGATGCCCCGCTACGACGAGATCGCCGCGGTTCTGAAAAAGCAGATCCAAGAGCTCGGCGCCGACCTCCACATGGAGGAGGTGGGCGTGGTGGTGGAGGTGGGCGACGGCATTGCCCGCGTTTGGGGCCTGCGCTCCGCTATGGCCTCCGAACTCGTCCTCTTCCCCGACGGCACCTACGGTTTGGTTTTGGACTTAACCGAGGACTCCGTGGGTGTAGCCATCCTTGGTCCCGATGAGGGGATCAAAGAAGGCGACGAGGTCCGACGCACAGGAAAAGTTTTGGAAACCCCTGTGGGAAAAGGTTTCCTCGGCCGGGTTGTGGACCCCTTGGGAAGGCCGTTGGACGGTGGCCCGCCCATTGAGCCCGAGGGATTTCGCAAAACCGATGCCAAAGCGCCCGGTGTGATCATGCGCCAGCCCGTGAATACCCCGCTTCAGACAGGAATCAAGTGCATCGATGCCCTCACCCCTATTGGCCGGGGCCAGCGGGAGCTCATCATCGGCGACCGCCGCACCGGAAAAACGGCAATTGCCATCGACACCATCATCAACCAAAAGGACCAGGGCGTTTACTGCATTTATGTGGCCATCGGCCAAAAATCCTCCACTATCGCCAAAGTGGTGGACGCCCTTCGGCGCTATGGAGCCATGGAGTACACGATCGTGGTCGCCGCCGCGGCGGAGGATCCTGCACCCCTTCAATACATCGCGCCCTATGCGGGCTGCGCCATGGGCGAATATTTCCGCGACCGCGGCGAGGACGCCCTTATCGTCTACGACGATCTCTCCAAGCATGCCGTGGCCTACCGCCAAATTTCCCTCCTTTTGCGGAGGCCTCCGGGAAGGGAAGCGTATCCTGGGGACATTTTTTACCTGCACTCTCGGCTTTTGGAGCGGGCCGCGCGGCTTTCCGACGAATACGGAGGCGGTTCCTTAACCGCCCTTCCCATTGTGGAAACGAAAGCCGGGGATATTACCGCCTATATTCCCACGAACCTCATCTCCATCACCGACGGCCAGATCTAT
>CAZQXP010000005.1:0-16208 GCA_964597525.1 uncultured Thermotogaceae bacterium
TGCGCCCGGGGCGGCTGATTCCCATAGAGCCCAAAGCTCAGAAGCCCAATCAAGCCCAACAAAATGAATGTTCTCGCCATGGCCAAAAGAACCTACTGCGCGAAAAGAGGGAAAAAGGCGGCTCACGCTCCCTAAAAAGGAGCACTGGGACACGGGGCCTTCGGACAAAAGCTAGTAATGCGGATTACTTTAAAGCCGCTTTGGGCTTCCAAACAGCTAAACCAAGGCTTGCGAGAAAGGCTAAGCTCCCACCGAAAAAGAAGGGCGCAGGGGGACCAAAGGCATCCCAAAGAACCCCTGCAAGCAAAGAAGCGGGAAAGGCCATGATTCCCACCACGGTGGCGTAAGCACCGTACGCAGTGCCGCGGAGCTCCGGCGGAACAAGATCAGCCACCAGGGCCCGCGCGGTTCCATAAGCCACCCCGTAGTACAACCCGTAGGCCGCATACACCAGCCACATCGCCCAACCTGAGCGGGCAAAACCGATCCCAAAGTACACAAGCCCATAAAAAATCCAGCCCCCGAGGATGAGGAGTTTTCGGGGGATGCGATCGGAAAGAGCGCCGGCGGGGGTGGAGATCGCCGAGTAAACGAGATTGAAGAGGGCAAGCATTCCCAAAATTTCGAGAACAGAGGCCCCAAGCGTCTGGGCACGCAAAACCAAAAAAGCATCCGCAGAGTTCCCGAGCTCAAATATTCCCACAAGCAGCAAGAAAAGGAAGAAAGGCCGGCCAAGGCCGGAAAAGCGAAGGGGTAAACGATCGGCCCGCGCCAGAGCTTTTGGTTCCCTAGCCAAACCAGCTAAAGAAAGGACAGCTAAAACTGCCGGAACGATGCTCACAAGAACGATGACGCGAAAGGTCTGCGCGTCAAGGGAAAGGGCGCCTCCTTGGGTGAGAGCCACGGCGAAAAGGGCGCCGAGGATTCCCAAGAAAGCACCGGCCGTATCGGCAGCGCGATGGAAACCAAAAGCTAGACCGCGATTCTTCGCGTCAATGGAATCGGCTACCAGGGCATCCCTCGGCGCGGTGCGGATTCCTTTTCCTACCCGATCGGCCCAGCGTGCTAAAGCCACATGCCACCAGCTTCCCGCAAAATAAAAGAATGGCTTACTCAGAGCGGAAATCCCATAGCCCAAAACGGCAAGCCATTTGCGGCGCCGAAGACGATCGGAAATGTACCCGGAAACCACCCGCAAGAGGGAGGCCACGGATTCCGCGACCCCTTCCACCGCACCAATGACCGTCCCACCGGCGCCAAGGACATTGGCCAAAAAGAGCGGGATGAGGTTGAGAACCATCTCCGAGGAAATGTCCATGAGGAAACTCGTGAGACTTACGGCCAGGACATTCCGGGGAAGCTCTTTCAGCTTCATGGGTGGGGAGTTTAGCTTCTTCAGATTCTTTCGACAAATGAGTTTTGGGCGCTAAAATTTTGTTGTGGAGCGGTATCGCGAGATCATCCCTGAGTGGGAAGCGTTTTGGGAGGCCATTCTCCGCCCCCTCCCTACAGTGATCCGCACGAATACTTTGCGTATCGAACCAAGAGAGCTTCGCCGGCGACTTGCGCGGAAAGGCTTTGATCTCCGGCCCCTTCCTTGGGACGAAACGTGCTTTGAAGTTCGGGGTGAAATTTCTGCGGGGAACACCCTTGAACACTGGCTTGGCTATTACTACATCCAGGAGGCGACCCAGCTTCTTCCGGCGAAGGCTTTGGCCCCCAAACCTGGGGAGCGCGTTTTGGATCTATGCGCTGCGCCAGGCGGAAAAACCACGCAGATCGCCCAGTACATGGAGGACCAAGGTCTTCTGGTGGCCAACGATTCTTCGGCCAAAAGGATCCAGGCACTTCTTGCGAATGTCTATCGGCTCGGTGTTCGGTGCGTGGTGGTGACGGAATGCGCGGGCCAAGATTTTCCAGGAGAAGCTGAGTTCGATCGGGTGCTTGTGGACGCCCCCTGCTCCGCGGAGGGAGTGGCCCGGCGTTTTCCCCATTTGCGCAAAGGCGCGCCCCTGGGGGTCATTCAGCGCCTCGCAGCGTTGCAAAAGAAGCTCTTGGTGCGGGCGCTGGAGCTTGTCCGGCCCGGCGGAATCGTGGTTTATTCCACGTGCACCCTCGCTCCCGAGGAGAACGAGGGCGTCATTCACTACGTTTTGGAACGCGGATTGGCGGAACTCCTTCCCTGGGAACCGCCCGTGCCCCATGAGCGCGGCCTGACCCGTTTCGGTGCCGAGGACTACGGCCCCAAAATGCGGAATGCTGTGCGCATCTATCCCCACCATTTCGACTCCGAAGGAGGTTTCATTGCCGTTCTACGCCGACCCCTCTGAAGCGGAAAAATTACTCCGAGAGTTCGGAGTAGAAGAAATTCCTGGAGAGCTCCTCTTCCGCCACGACGCCTTTTGGCTCACCACGGCCAAAGAAATGCCGAAGGGAGTGAAAATCCATGCTGTGGGCATTCGACTCGTTCGCGTGCAAAAGGTTGGGCTTAAGCCCACGAGTTTTGGGCTCATGTTTTTGGGGCCGAGGGTCAAAAACCGCCGGGTGGAGCTCACCCGAGAGGAGTTGCGGGAGCTGCTTTTAGGGCGCACCTTGAGAAAACCGGGTCTTCCCCAAGGTTTCGTGGCCCTCTGCTTGGAAGGGGAAGTCTTGGGATGCGGAGAGGTGCGGGGAGAGGTTCTGCGCTGTCAAATTCCCCGGGCTCGACGGCAAGAGCTCCTTATTGTCTTAGCCCAAGAGGACGCGGTCATAAGCAGCGCGGGTAAAATGGCCATAAAGGAGGAGAAAGTGGAAACGCCAGAGGATGTCCTAAAGGGCGCAATTCTTTTAGAAGAGCGGGGGAAGGCTTTCTACGAGCACGCGGCGCTTTCCGCGCAACATCCTGGGGTCAAAGAAATCTTTTCCATCCTCGCTCGCGAAGAGGAGCGGCATAAGGAGTATTTGGCCAAGGCTCTTGTGGAATTCGTGCGCACGGGAAAAGTGAGCCTGACCTCGCAGCCGGTGGATGTGACCTCGGCTGTGCTCACTCCGGAGCTCAAAAAAGACATCGAGGCCGCGGGCTTTGAGGCCGCAGCGATCTATGCAGGCATGGCCCTGGAGGAAAAGGCCGTGGCTTTCTACGCGGAGAAAGCGAAAAGCGCGCCGCCGGAACTGGCAAAGCTCTATGAAAACCTGGCGAAATGGGAGCAAACCCACCTGGATCTCTTAGCGAGTTTAGACGAAGAGCTTCGACAAAGGATCTGGCACGAGCGGGGCTTTTGGCCGTTTTAGCCAAGCCAAAGGGGATCAGGTTCCACGCGAACGTTTTGGGGAAGTTTGGGGAAAAGCCCCCGGACTTTGCGGGGAAGGGACGGATCGCCGCGCAAAAGGATCTGAAAACGGGGCTCACCCCGTAAAGGATGGAGCCTCACTGGTCCGAGAACCTCAAGGCCCTTTTCCCGTAAGGTTTCTGCTATTTTCCTAGCTTGGGTTTCCGCGCGCTTTCCGGAAACGAGGATGCGAAGTAGGCGCGAAAAGGGAGGATAGCGCAGAAGCTTTCGGAATTTGATCTCCTCCTGATAGAACGCCAGGTAATTGCCGCGCAAAGCCGAAGAAATGGCGTAGTGATCGGGCATATGGGTCTGCACCACCACTTCGCCAGGCCTTTTTCCGCGGCCGGCCCGGCCGATGGCGGAAAGAAGGAGCTGAAAAGCCCTCTCCGCGGCATAAAAAGTAGGCGAAGCCAAGAGCTGATCCGCGTCGATTACACCTACCAAAGTGATCCCTGGAAAATCCAGGCCCTTTCCCACCATCTGTGCCCCCACCAAAATATCGATCTCGCCTTTGGCCAAAGCGGAAAGGATCCGATCACGATCTCTGGCGGTTTCCTCATCCAATCTCGCTACCCGGGCTTGGGGAAAGAGCTTCTTCGCCTCGTATTCCACGCGCTCCGTTCCCGCGCCAAAAAGGCGGAAACGCGTGCTGCCGCAGCGACGGCAGGCCGGATCAGGAAAATCTTTTCCGCAAGCAGGGCAACGAAACGTTTTCTCCGCAAGATGGAAGACCAGCGCCACCTCGCAATCTGGGCAGCGCAGGATCTCCCCGCAGCTTCGACAGGAAGCCCCTGTGAAAAAGCCAAGACGATTCAAAAAGAGGAGAATCTGGCCGCCGACCTGGAGGTGGCGGGCCATGGCCTCGCGGAGCTCGGTTCCAATGACCTCCTCAGGGTCCTTTTCGGCCGCTCTCACCTCGGGCAGCGCTCCGGAGACCCGCTGGGTGAGGGAAAGAAGGCGAATTTCCCCTTGTTCTGCCCTGAAAAAGGTTTCCACAGCGGGCGCCGCCGCGCCCAAAACCAGGGCTGCCCCTTCCGCTGCGGCCCGCTCTTCCAACACTTTCCGCGCGTGGTAATGGGGTGCGCGTTCCTCCTTGTAGCCGGGCTCTCCCTCCTCGTCCAACACCATAAGCCCCAGATTGGGAAAGGGGAGGAATGCGGCGGAACGCGTCCCTACCGCACAAGAGAGTTCGCCCCGTAAAGCCGAAGACCACACATGAAAACGCTCGCCCGGGGAAAGCTCGCCGTGGTACACCGCGGGTGCTTCACCCAAGGCGCGGGCCGCCCGGGCCCAAAGCTGGGGAAGGAGAGAAATCTCCGGCTCAAGGAGAAGGGCAGCATCGCCGTTTTTAATCGCTTCCCGGGCGGAAGCCAGGTACACCTCGGTCTTCCCCGAAGCCGGAGGGCCAAAAAGCAAAAATTTTGCGCCTTTTCCGATTCCTTCGCAGATCGCCGCCACCGCGGTTTTCTGCTCCTCCGTTAAATCCACGTGCTTCTCCTCCTCGGTGTAGCTGAAAGGCAACGTGGACCGATGGGGCCGGCGGGCCGCGGGCTTGGGCACAATGTGCGCCAAGGTCATCCCCAAAGCCGTGCAGGCCTCCTCGCTGACCGAGGAAAGAAGCGGGAAAAGGCGCGGCGGCAGGGCCGGACCGCGGACGCGCAGGATGGGCTTGGGCTCACCGGGATATTCTGGAAAATCCCGGATTTCCTTGACTACCCCCAAAAGGACCCGTTTTCCGAACGGGACCTCCACCCAGAATCCCGGTTCGACCTCCATTCCCTCGGGGACAACGTAATCGAAGCCGGAGGTTCCCGGAACGGGGAGGAGGACGAACGCGATCAACCCGCCTCCTTGCGCCGAAGATAAGCTAAAACCCCGCGCACGGACATGGACCAATCGCCGGAAACGCCTGGTCCCACGGGAAAACCCTCGGCTTGGATTTCCGCGAGGATCGCGGAAACCGCTTCCTCTTCGGCTTTATCCAGGTGGCGCCGAACCCGCTCCACCCAAGAAAGAAGAAGCTTTCGATACTCTCCGATGAGGAGAGGGTCACCTGGGCCAAAGTGCGTGAATAGAAGCTTTTGGGGCCTAAGGGCCGCGAGGCGCTCCAAAGTCGCCAGAGAAGCCTCAAGATCGAAACTCGGCGGCACAGTAGTGGGGAGGAGCCTTCCCTGGATATAGAGGCCTACGGCATCACCGGTGAAAAGCCAACTTCGTTCGGGGATAAAGAAACAGAGGTGGTGGGGCGCATGTCCGGGAGAATCGATGGCTTGCACTTGGATCTTGCCAAGCGGGAAAACCTCTCCATCCTGCGCGGAGCGCAGACGCTCCTCAGGGATGGGCACGGCCTCGCCATAAAAACGAAACCGCTCTCCCACCGCACTTTTGGTGGAAGCCACCAATTTAGTTGGGTCCACAAGGTGCTTGGCTCCCCGGGGATGGACCACCACGGTGGCATGGGGTAGCTCCGGAAGCAAAGCACCGGCTCCGCCCGCATGATCCAAATGAACGTGGGTAAGGAAGATCCAACGAACTTGCGCGCGCTTTATCCCCAAAGCGTCGAGGGCCCCAAGGATGCGATCTTTCGCGAGAGATGTGCCTGCATCGATTAGGGCCGCTTCATCCTCGTCCCGAAAAATATAAGCACCTCCGAGTCCGGGCTGCCCAAAGTGGTGGATATCCACCAGGAAAAGCTCGGGCAAAACTTTCTGCATGATGTCCATCCTCTCACTTTTTGCACCTCAGAAAAACCATCCGGTTTGAATTCCAAGCCAAACGAAAAAGCTTCCCAGAATTCCGGCCATGAGGAACACCGGGATCCCCACGGAAACCCAATCCTTGTAGCGGATAGGCTGGTTTCCGTGCTTGGAAAGATTGATGACCCCGATATTGGCGGCGGTGGCGAACGGGGTCCCTGCACCGGCAAAGCCTATGCCCAAAGCCAAGGCCCACCAAAGGGGATTCGTGGCCATGCCCAGGGAGCCAAGCTCATGCACAAGGGGAACAAAAGCCACTGTCGTCGGGACCGCGCTGATGAAAAGGGTCAAAAAGCCTGCCCCCCAGAAAAACACAAGGGCCAAGGAGAGAACCGAGCCCCCGCCAAGAAGGCTTAGACGGCGGGCTAAAAATGGGAGGAACCCGCTGCGGTTCAGGCCCCCAACAACCACGAAAAGGCAAAGGAGGAAAATGATAAGTTCCCAATCGATGCTTTCCAGAACCGCCTCCACCTTGGGCCGAAGGGAAACAATGGCCAGGGCAGCCCCACAAAGAGCGGCAAGACCGGGAGAAATGTGAAGCCAGGCGTGCACGAGAAAAAGGAGAATCACGAGGGCGAAAACCCCAAGAAGCTTGGTCATATCCCGGGGCGACTCGAGAACACGGCGCTCATCGAGCTCGAGGAGGACAGAGACCTGCGCACTTTGGGAGCGGAAGCTCGGCCGATAGCGAAAAACCAAAAAAGCAAGGGTCAGAAGAAGGACAGGGATGGATGCGGGAGCGGTATGGGTAAGAAAATCGTTGAACGAGAAACGCGCAGCCGACCCGATGAGGACGTTCGGCGGATCGCCAATCAAGGTGAATACCCCACCGATGTCGGCGGCAATAGCTTCGCCCAGAACGAAGGGCAAAGCGGGTATCCCTAGGATCTCCGCGATGGAGAGGGTGACGGGCAAAAAGGTGAGCATGGTGGTCAGGTTGTCCAAAAACATGGAAAGAACGGCACTCGCCAGGGCAAGAAACAAAAATAGGCTTGTGGTATTTCCCCTGGACCATTTGGCAGCCTTAATGGCCACGTACTGAAAGAAGCCGGTGCGCTTGAGCAGGCCCACAATAATCATCATCCCCGTAAGCAGCCAAACCGTGTCCACATCGATAACCTCGGCGACCGTGTGGGCGTTGTAAAAATTGAAGGCCACACCCACGAGGATCATCGCCGTAGCCCCGACCACGCCGGCCAGGGTCTGTTGGAGGCGTCCAGAGAGGATGAGGGCATAGGTAACAACAAAAACGGCGAGTGACGTTACCGCAGCAGCTGAGTTCATACCCGAAGGAAAAGTTTAACCCGCGCTGAGCCAGGCCTCCGCTTGGCGCAGGGCTTCCCGCTGTTCGGGGAAGGTGATGCGGTTCACAGCCTCCTGGAAAGGAAGCCAAACCATGTCCTCCACTTCCTCTCGAAACGGCTCACCCTCCTCCTCGGTGCGGGCGAGGAAGAGCACCACCTCCTTGTGCACGGGATCAGAATCCCGCCTAAAGGTGTAGCGCACCACGGTGCGAAAACCTGGCACGACTCTGAAGTGATTGATGCGCACCTCTTCAGCAACCTCGCGCAGCGCTGCTTGGAATTCGTCTTCCCCTGGTTCGATATGCCCTTTAGGGAAACCCCAGTGCCCGCCGCGTCGGTTTTTGATGAGGAGATATTTTCGCCGGCCGCTATCCTCGCGGAACAGGATCAACCCCGCTGCCCGCTCCTCCATAACTGGCTAAATGATATCCAGTTCGCGGCCACTTTTGTCGTAAGCCTTAAGGGAAAGGCCAAGACAGCGGAGTTCTTGCCAGAGGACCCGGAAGGATTCGGGAATACCGGGCCTGGGGAAATCCTCGCCCCGCAGGATCGCCTTGTACAGGGCCACCCTCCCCCGCACATCGTCGCTTTTCAGGGTGAGCATTTCCTGAAGGAGGGAGGCGGCACCGTAGGCTTCCAGGGCCCAGACCTCCATTTCGCCCAGCCGTTGTCCACCGAAATGGGCCCGGCCGCCTAACGGTTGCTGGGTGATGAGGGCATAAGGCCCCGTGGAGCGGGCGTGAATCTTGTCCGCCGCAATGTGTTCGAGCTTAAGAAGGTACATCACGCCCACAGTGACCGGCGACTGGAAGGGCTCGCCGGTGCGGCCATCCCGGAGGATGACCTTTCCGTCGGTGCGGGAGCCGTCAGAAAGCCCGCGCTTTTTCAGCTCTTCGGTGAGCTCGGTGAGGATTTCCTCTTCTCTCGCACCGTCAAAGGGCGGGGAGGCCACCTTCTCGCCCCGAAGAGCGGCAAGCCAGCCCAAGTTGGTCTCGAAAATCTGACCCAGGTTCATACGAGAGGGAACCCCCAAGGGATTGAGCACCACATCCACAGGGGTGCCATCGGGAAGGAAAGGCATGTCCTCCACAGGAAGGATGGCGGAGATGACGCCCTTGTTTCCGTGGCGGCCCGCGAGTTTATCACCCACCGCTATCCTCCGGCGCTGGGCCACATAGACCTTAACAAGCTCGTTCACACCAGCTTCAAGCTCGTCGCCGGCAGCCCGGGAAAGACGCTTCACCCGGATCACCGTGGCCGTGCCCGTAATGGGTGGCATCCGCAGGGACGTGTTCTTGAAATTCCGCATGCGTTCGCCAAAGATGGAGAGGAAAATGCGCTCCTCAGGGGTGGGTTCGCTCTCGCCCTTGGGCGTGATCTTCCCCACCAAGATGTCACCGGTTCGTACCTCGGTGCCGATGCGCACAATCCCGTGCTCATCCAGGTTGCGCATGGCGGAACGAGGAAGGTTGGGGATATCCGCGGTGATCTCCTCCGGCCCAAGCTTGGTATCCTCCGCCCGCACCTCAAACTCTTGGATATGGATGGAGTCCAGGATGTTTTCCCGCACAAGCCGTTCCGATACCACGATGGCGTCCTCGTAGTTGTAGCCCTCAAAGGGGAGGAAGGCGACGAGGAGGTTCGCGCCCAGCGCCAACTCCCCGCCCTCAGAGAACTGGGAGTCCGCAATCACCTGGCCCTTCTTGACGTGGTCGCCCTTGCGCACCAGGGGCCGCTGGTGAATAAGGGTATCCTGGTTGGAGCGCTCGAAGATCCTCAGTCGGTACGTCTTTTGGCCCTTCTTGCCTTTAATCACGATCCTTTGGGCATCTACATAGACGACGGTCCCATCTTCCTCCGCCACGACCACAGCACCGGAATCGCGGGCGGCTTTAGCCTCAAGACCGGTTCCCACGATGGGTGCCTGCGGTCGCAAGAGGGCCACGGCTTGGCGCTGCATGTTCGCGCCCATGAGGGCGCGGTTGGCGTCATCGTGCTCAAGGAAGGGGATGAGGGCCGCGGAAACGCCGAGGATCATGTTGGGGGCCACTTCCACAAAGTCCACTTCCTTGGGGGAAACGTAGCGGAATTCCTCCCTTCCCGTGCGCACAAGGACCTTCTCGCCCAGGATGCGGCCGTTTTCGTCGATCTCTACCGTGGCTGGAGCAATCTTGTATTGCTCCTCCTCATCGGCCATGAGGTACCGAATCTCCCCAGTAATCCGGCCGTTTTTCACCACCGCATAGGGGGCCTCGAGGAAACCGTAGTCGTTCACGCGGGCGTACACGGCCATGGAGGTGATAAGGCCCACGTTCTGCCCCTCCGGTGTCTCAATGGGGCAAATCCGGGCGTAGTGGGAGGGATGAACGTCGCGGATCTCCACTTTGGCCCGCCGCGCCGCGGGCGCCACATTCCCTAAGGCAGAGAGCCGACGCTTGTGCGTGAGCTCAGAAAGCGGGTTCGTCTGTTCGAGGAATTGGGAAAGTCGCCCTGTGTAAAAGAGGCTATTGAGGGCAGCCTGAATCGTGCGGGTGGAGACGATGCGGCGGATGAGGTCCTTTTCCTCGAGCTCCAGGTGGATGAGCTTGTCCTCGGCCACCCGGGCCATACGGATAAGCCCCTCCCGCAGCGCCGCCAGCGCTTGCTCACCCGCAAGCCGCACACGTTTGTTCGCCAGATGATCCGGCTCATCGAGCAAAGAAGGATCATCAGGAGCACGCAAAAGTAGGTCCAAAGCGGCGAAGATGTCCTCGGGAACGAGGTACGTTTCCTCCCGGTGAAGCCCGAGCTTCCGGTTGATCTTGAAGCGGCCCACGGGCGTGAGGTGGTACGTGTCCGGCCGGAAGTAGAAGCGCTGGAGGTACTCCTCAGCTTGGGAGAGGGGAACGCGCTCGCCGGAACGGAATTTGGAATAGATGAGGCGGATGGCCTCTTCCCGGGAAGAAACCTTTTCCTCCTCCAGGGAGCGGGCGATGGCGGGATGGGCCACCCGCACCTGAGCCCGACCCAGGCGGTTGAGGATTTTCGCGCGCTCCGGGCTCAGCTCCTCCCCCACAGACCAAACCTGGTCGCCCGCAGGGATATCCTCGGCAAGGATGACCGCCTTCCACCGGCCGAAAAGCTCATCCAGGGCTTCCACTGGGACTTGCAGGGAATAACGGCGGAGGATGTCCGCCGTCTCCATACCCAGAGCGCGAAGATAGGTGGTGACGGGAACGGTGGCCCGGCGATCCAGCCGCGCCCGCAACGTCCAGCGCCGTATGTCAAGCTCGATCTCCAGCCAGGCCCCTTGCTCGGGGAGGAAATGGGCGCGGAAGAGGTGGGGCTCGTCCTGGGTGATGTAGAGGCCCGGTGAGCGGACAAGTTCGCTTACGATCACGTTCTCGGTGCCGTTAATGATGAAGGTGCCCCGCGGGGTCATAAGGGGAATATCCGCGAGGTACAGCTCCGCTTCCTGGCGGAGTTTCCCCTCCGCGAAGAGCCGGCCGGTGGCCTTGAGAGGCGCGGCGTACGTGAGGTCGCGATCGCGGCATTCCCACTCGTCGTAGCGCGGTTCACCAAGGTAAGGATCGACCAGTTCCAAATAGAGGTCCTCTCTCCCGGGGGCGCGGATCGGGCTTACCTCCGCAAACACCTGGGGTATGCCCTCCCGCAGAAACCGCTCGTAGGAGGAGAGCTGGTGCGCGATGAAATCCGGAGGATCGAGGCGAGGTTTGACCCGCCCGTAGAAGCGCCGTGGGATCATCACTTGATCTGGACCTCCGCTCCCGCAGCCTCCAGCTTCTTCTTGATGTCCTCGGCCTCCTCTTTGGAGACCCCGCTTTTCACCACTGCCGGCACGTTATCCACGAGATCCTTGCACTCCTTGAGGCCTTTTCCGGTGATGTCCTTCACCACCTTGATGAGCTGGATCTTCTGCTGGCCGGCATTGGTGATGACCACGTCGAACGTGGTCTTCTCCGGCGCGGCCGTAGCTCCCCCGGCCGCGGGCTGCGCGGCCACAGCCACCGCCACCGGAGCCGCCACCTGGGCGGAAACGCCAAATCGCTCCTCCAGAGCTTTCACAAGCTCCGCGAGCTCCTTTACCGTCATACCCTCGATCGCCTGGATGATCTCCTCTTTCGTCATCGTTCACCCCTCTTTTTCCTTGAGTTTTTGCACTTCGTTGAGCGCCACCACAAGCTTCCGGAGGACCCCGGAAAGGACAAACACCAGGCTCCGCACCGGACCAAGCATGGATCCGGCAAGCCTGGCCAAAAGCTCCTCCCGGGAGGGAAGGGTGGCGTAAAACTTTACCTGGTCCGCAGGGACCAGCTCGCCGGCAAACACCCCGCCGCGAACGCGGAAGAAATTCGGGTATTTCTCCAAACACTCCTGGGCCACCTTAAATGGGACTGTGGGGTCGTCACGGCCAATGATGACGAGGTTGGGCCCGCGCAAAAATGCCTCAAGGCCCATAATTCCCGCTTCCTGGGCGGCTTTAATGGCCAAAGTATTCTTGACTACCTTCAATTCCACGCCCTTTTTACGCACAGCCCGGCGCAGGGCCGTCATCTCCGCCGCCGGTATCCCCTCAAACCCCATGATCACCAGCGCCTTCGATTGCGCGAATTTTTCCCGTAGTTCCTCGACAGCTTTCACCTTTTCCGGCTTAGGCATGGAGCCTCCTTAGCGCAATTGCGCGGCTAACGAGAGAAGCTCCCGCTCGTCCACCCGGATTCCAGGCCCCATCGTGGAGGAGATGGAAACCCTTTGGATGTACCGGCCCCGCACGCCCTCCGGCTTCCGCTCCAAGATGGCCTTCGTGAGGGCGAGGAGGTTCTCGTAAAGCTGGTCCTCCGTAAACGAGGTTTTGCCGAACGCGGCGTGGACAATTCCGTAACGATCCGCCCGGAACTCGATCATCCCCGCTTTGAGCTCCCGCACGACTTGAGCAATATCTTGGGTGACGGTCCCGGTTTTGGGCGAGGGCATGAGGCCCCGCGGCCCCAGGATTTTCCCGAGCTTTCCCACAAGGGGCATCATGTCCGGCGTGGCCACCACCCGGTCGAACTCCAGCCACCCCTCCTTCAGGATTTTCTCCGCGAGGTCCTCACCGCCCACGTAATCCGCGCCCGCGGCCTCCGCCTCGCGAATCTTTTCCCCTTTTGCAAAAACCAGGACGCGCACGGTTTTGCCCGTCCCGTGAGGAAGAACGCAGGTCCCGCGCACCTGGGTTTGGCTGGGGTTGATGCCCAACTTAAATGCGGCCTCCGCGGTTTCCGGGAATTTCGCGGTGGCGGTGCGCTTGAGGAGCGAAATGGCCTCGCGCACCGAGTAAACCCGCTCCTTCTCCACGAGGGCGACCGTAGAGAGATACCGTTTGCTGCGCTTCATGGCACCACCTCGATGCCCATATTGCGGGCCGTTCCCAACACCATGCGAATAGCGGCCTCAAGATCGTCGGTGTTCAGGTCCGGCATCTTCTTTTCCGCAATGCGGCGAATTTGCTCCATGGTGACTTTGCCCACCTTCACCTTATTGGGGGCGGAGGAGCCCTTTTCGATACCCGCGGCGCGCTTGAGAAGAACAGAGACCGGAGGCTGTTTAAGCACGAAATCGAAAGAGCGGTCGTCGTACACCGTGATCTCCACGGGGATGAGGGTCCCCGGCTCCTCGTTTTTCGTGGCCTCGTTGAAGCGCTTGCAGAACTCCATGATGTTGACCTTATGGGCACCCAAGGCCGGGCCCACGGGCGGCGCAGGGTTCGCCTGCCCTGCCGGAATCTGGAGCTTGATCTTAGCTACCACCTGTTTGGGCATCCTCCCCTCCTCAGATCTTCTCGATCCCGCTTAGGCTTACGCGCACAGGTGTCTCCCGGCCGAAAATGCGGACCATGACCACCGCCTCTTCCGCCTCTTTGTCGATCTCCTTGATCTCGCCGGTGAAGTCCGCAAACGGCCCTTCCACAATTTGCACCACTTCGCCCACCTCGAACCCCACTTCCACCTTGGGCTTTCCCTCGGCGGTAGGAGCAGCCACGGTACCGGTGATGCGGCCCAGAAGGGTGGCTTCCGGACCATCGATGGGGACGGGTGTGGAACGGCTGCCCACAAACCGCGCAGCCCGCTCCAGACCCCGCACAAGCTCCCGCATCTGTTCCTCATCCAGACCCATTTTGGCGAAAACGTAGCCGGGAATAAGCCGGCGCTTTTCGATCCTCTGAATGCTCACCACCCGTTTGTCCTTGTATTCCCGAACTTTTACGAGGCCCGAGGCGTTGGCATAAATTTTGTGTTCCTGCTCGATCTCCGTGCCCGCGGGAAGTTTTGCTCCCACTTTCACCCGCGGCGGAAGCAAAGCCTCCGGCACAATCACGCTCTCCTCCCGCCCGGAGGCGTAGCGCAAGGTCACCTTTTTTACCTTCGCCCTCTCCACGATCTCCCCTTGTTCGGCGAAGGTGTAGCGCTCATCGGCGTCCACGGTGATAGGGAGGCCAGGCCGCACCCGGCTTCCCACGCGCACATCCCGCCGCAGGATCTTTTCCTGGGGAACAAGGTAAACCTTCTCCGTGCGGTTCGGGGTTTCCACCACGATCCGCCAATAAGGCTCGATGCTTACCACTTCCGCATCTTCAGGAATGTGCCGCGGCGGCTTCCGTGCCAAGAGCTCACCCCGCTGGATGCGGGTGTTGTTCGCCACGAGGAGGTCGTAATCGTAGGGAATGCGGAAATCCGCGGAACGGCCGCGCACAGAACGGGAGGTCACTACTTCTTCCACGGGCACGAAAAACAGTTCCTCCCGCTCGCCGACTTTGATCGGCTCAAAATACCGTTCCCATCCGAGCTTGCGCACCCTTTCCTCGAGTTCTTCCTTCAAGCGCAGCTCGGAACCGGTGTGGGTTTGGATGGCATACCAACGTTTCCTTTGCATCGCGGATCACTTGGCGAGAAGCAGCCTAAGAAGGTGCTGGAGCACCAGGTCCACCAGGCCCAGGTACACGCCCAAGGCCACGGTGAGAAGGATCACCAAAACGGTGAAAGTGATAACCTCCCGGCGGGAGGGCCAGCTCACTCGGCTCACCTCCGCCCGCACGGACGCAAAGTACTCGCGCACCTTCGTTAGGACCGACATCCTTCCTCCTTGGCAGGCCCGGGAGGACTCGAACCCCCAACCTGCGGATTTGGAGTCCGCCGCTCTGCCACTTGAGCTACGGGCCTGTCTATGCCCAAGGAAAACCCTTGGGCTTCATCCCTCTTTGTGCTCCGTATGCTTCCGGCACCACTTGCAATATTTGCGAAATGCAAATTTTTGGCGCGTTTTTTGGCGGTTCTTGCGAACGTAGTAATTATACCGCCCGCATTGGGAGCAGGCTAAGCCCACGATGAGCACGTTCTCTTTTTTGGCCATTTTACTTGAGGATCTTCGTGACTACGCCGGCACCCACGGTTTTCCCGCCCTCGCGGATAGCGAACCGCTGGCCCTCCTCCAACGCTACGTGCTTAAGGAGTTTGCAGCGAAGGTTATCCACGTTGTCGCCGGGCATGACCATCTCCACCCCTTCGGGAAGGATGATCTCGCCCGTGACGTCGGTGGTACGGAAGTAGAACTGGGGTTTATAGCCGGTGAAGAACGGGGTATGCCGGCCGCCCTCCTCCTTGGAGAGGACGTACACCTGGGCGAGAAACTCCGTGTGCGGGGTGATGGTGCCGGGAGCGGCGAGGACCTGGCCGCGCTCCACCTCGTCCTTTTCAATACCGCGGAGGAGAACACCGATGTTGTCGCCGGCCACGGCCTCGTCGAGAACCTTGTTGAACATCTCGATGGAGGTGGCCACCGTCTTCTTGATCTCGTCGGTGAGGCCCACGATCTCCACCTCATCGCCCGGCCGCAGCCTTCCCCTCTCCACCCGGCCGGTCACCACGGTACCGCGGCCCTTAATGGAGAAGATGTCCTCGATGGGCATGAGGAAGGGTTTGTCCTCCTCGCGCTTGGGAAGCGGGATGTAGTTATCGAGGGCATCGAGGAGCTCAAGGATCGGTTTCACCGCGGGATCCTCGATGGAGCTGGCCTGCAGGGCTTTGAGAGCGGAACCGCGGATAACGGGCACCTCGTCGCCGGGGAACTCGTACTTATTGAGGAGCTCCCGGATCTCCATCTCCACAAGATCCAAAAGCTCGGGATCGTCCACGAGGTCCACCTTGTTCAGGAAGACTACAATGGCCGGAACGTTCACTTGGCGGGCCAAAAGGACGTGCTCGCGGGTCTGAGGCATGGGCCCGTCCACGGCGGAGACCACGAGGATGGCCCCGTCCATCTGGGCTGCGCCGATGATCATGTTCTTGATGTAGTCGTGGTGTCCAGGGCAGTCGATATGGGCGTAGTGGCGCTTTTCCGTTTCGTACTCCACGTGGGCCACGTTTACCGTAAGGATTTTTGTCTCGTCGCGGCGGAAGAGCTTGGCGTCAGCCTTTGCCACTTCATCGTAGGAACGGAACTTCGCCAACCCTTTCCAGGCCAAAACTTTGGTGATGGCCGAGGTAAGGGTGGTCTTGCCATGGTCAATATGCCCGATGGTCCCCACGTTGATATGCGGTTTCGTTCGGACAAACTGCTCCTTTGTGGCCATTCCCAACCTCCTTGAGTTTCTTTTCGAGAGCCCGCGGCCGGAATCGAACCGGCGACCTTCCCATTACCAGCGGGATGCTCTACCGACTGAGCTACACGGGCCCAAAAACAAGTCTACCCGAAAGCGTAGCCTCGCCGCAAGTACTGGAGGGGGAGGGATTCGAACCCCCGAAGGCCGAAGGCCGCCAGGTTTACAGCCTGGTGCGTTTGGCCGCTTCGCTACCCCTCCT
>CAZQXP010000005.1:16308-26587 GCA_964597525.1 uncultured Thermotogaceae bacterium
CTTAGGGGCTTGAGCCAGTGGCCCGACTCGAACGGGCAACCTTCCGCTTACAAGGCGGATGCTCTACCCCTTGAGCTACACTGGCTATGCACCCATTCTAGCTTCCTGGCCTTTCTCCCTCAACCAACCCGTAGACCCAAACCTGGCGGTGCCGCGGGCCATCGAATTCACAAAAATAAACGCCCTGCCACGTCCCCAAGGCGAGCCGGCCGCCTTCCACAGGAAGAAGAAGGGAAGGGCCAAGGAGCGCAGCCCGTATATGCGCGGGAGAATTCCCCTCCTCGTGGCGAAAGGCCATGTTGGGAACCATCTTCGCAAAGGCCCGGCCGATGTCCTCAGCCACGGAAGGATCCGCGGCTTCGTTCACGGTGAGCGCAGCCGTGGTGTGCGGGCAAAACAATAAGACCAAGCCTTGGGAAAGACCAAGATCCCGCACCGCGGCGTTGATCTCCGAGGTGATATCCAGGATCTCTTCCCTAGCCTTCGTGTGGATGGAGATCCCCTTCTTTCGAAAAGTCATTTCAGGGCTCCCTCGAGCTTTTGCTCTAGCGCTTTGGGGTCCCGCACGCCCTGGACGTGGAAGATCACTTCCCCTTCGAGTCCCCGAAGGACTGCTACCAGGGTCACATTTTCTTCAGCTAAAACCGCTAAGGCCTTGTAGATCTCCCTCGGGCTTTGGGGTTTGAGCCGGATCCGTAACCCCTCCTCCCCCAGCGCAGCGAGATGGGAAAGGGCCCGCAAAAGCCCATCTTTGGAAAGCGTCCCTACAAGCTTCCTTTCTTCATCCACCACGGGAAGCACAAGGTAATGGGAAAGGAGGACGGAGGCGCGCTCCAAAGGGTCGTCCACGGTCAGGACATCCTGGGGAGGGGTAAGGACCTTCTCCACGGGAAGATCAGGGGAAGGGGCGGCGTTCAGGGCCTTGCGGGTGAGGAATCCCCGTAGCCGTTGGGCTTCATCCACCACAAAAAGTATGGCAAGCCCTTTTTCCTCGGCCTCTTTCAGGGCCTCCCGCACAGGGGTGGTTGTGACCACCGCCGGGGCGGATTCACTCATCCACTCTTTAACCACCATTCCCAGAAGAGCGGAGCTGGGCCAAAACGCGCTCCTGCAAGGGGCCAGGCACGTAGTCGTAGCGGAGGAATTCCATCTGGAACGTGGCCCGGCCCTGGGTCATGGATTTCAGATCCAAGGCGTAGGAGAGGATTTCCGCGAGCGGCACCTCCGCCCGGATCTTCGTGCGGCCGCCTTCGGACTCCATGCCGAGGATCCGTCCCCGCCGGCCGTTGAGATCCGAGATGATGTCGCCAGTAAAGGCCTCGGGAGTGATCACGGTGAGGAGCATGATCGGTTCAAGAAGAACAGGATCCGCTTTTTCCGCGGCAAGCTTAAAAGCCTGGCGCGCGGCAATGCGGAAGGAAAGCTCGGAGGAGTCCACCTCGTGGTACATTCCGTAGAAGACGACGGCCTTGATGTCCACCATGGGAAAGCCCGCGAGGAACCCTTCCTCCATGGCGTCCCGCACGCCCTTTTCCACGCCGGGGATGAACTCCTGAGGAATCACTCCACCTTTCGTTTCATCGGCGAACTCGAACCCCGCCCCGCGGGGAAGGGGCTCGATGCGCAGGTGCACTTCCCCAAATTGCCCATGTCCCCCAGTCTGCTTTTTGTGCCGGTAGCTTGCGATCGCCGTCTTTCGGATCGTCTCCCGATAGGGCACCTTGGGAATGCGGTAGGTGACTTCCACGCCATAGCGGTTCTTGAGCTTTTCCGCAAGGACGTTGAGGTGAATGTCGCCCATTCCCGAGACGATCCCCTCTTTGGTCACCGGATCCCGCGCGTAGGTTAAGGTGGCCTTGGTGCTCACGAACTCCCGCAGGACCGTGCTCATCTTCTCTTCGTCGGCCTGGGATTTGGGAGCCACAGCCCGGATGAACACGGGCTTGGGGAAGGGTATGGGCGGAAGGGGCTCGGCCTCGGGGTTCGTGCTCAACGTGGCTCCAAGGTTGATCCCCTCGAGTTTTCCCAGGGCCACGATTTCCCCGGCGCTCGCCCGGCCCACCTTCTCCATTTTCGTTCCAAAGAAGCCATAGATATCGCGGAGCTGCACCCGGTTCTTCGTGGAAAGGTCGTAGAGGGTGTCGCCCTCCTTGATCTCCCCGGAAAGGACGCGCACATAGGTAAGCCGGCCAAGGTAGGGATCAAGGGCGAGGTTAAAACAGCGAAGTTTCGTGTCTGTCCCTTCGGGAAGATCCGGAGCCAGGAGGCTCGTCCAGTCCAAAAGCTCGGGAACTCCTGTGCCTGTGGCCGCGGATCCCCACAAGATCGGAACGAGCTCTCCCGCCAAAAAGCCAACCCGAAGGGCCTTGATGATCTCCTCGCGGCCCACCTCCTCCTCAGCCAGGAACTTCTCCAAAAGCGCATCGTCAAAGGACGCCACTTCCTCCAAAAGGAGCGCGCGGAGCTCCTTGGCCTCCGAAGGAAGATTTGCATCCGAAGCCAAAAGGTCGACAAGGCCTTTGAGAGCCCCGCTCTCCCGCACGGGGAAATAGAGGGGCACAAATTTTCCGGGGAGGGCCTTCAAATCCTGAAGGACTTTTGCGGGGTCCGCCAAGGGCCGGTCCATCATGTTCACGAACACCATCGCCGGCCGACGATACGTTTCCCGCACAATTTCCCAGGCCTGCTCTGTGACCACTTCCACCGGCTTTTCTGCGTTCACCACCAAAACCGCGAGGTCTGCGACATCCAGGCCCTTATGGATCTCCTCCACGAACTCGCCCAAACCCGGAGTCACGAGCACGGTGGCCTTGCGCTCTTTCCATACACAAGAGCCCAGCGCCAAATCAATGGAAATGCCCCGGTTTTTCTCCTCGGGACTCCGATCAAACGCGGCCTCCGGCGCTTTGGCCGCCTTGAGCATCGCCTCGGCCAACGCGGTCTTCCCCGACCCGGAATGGCCAACAAGGCAAAAGCTGTAAGGTTTTCCCATCAGGATCACCCCGGAAGTTGCCAGGAACGTTTTGGCCAGTATATCCTAGGCACGAAGGAGGGACAAAGTGGGAATCTTTGGGTTGCGCGGCCGCGCCGTCCAAAAAGTGCGGGATCTGGTGGAGGCGCACCTCCATTGGGTGGGCGAGACGCTGGCCGCCATGAACGGGGCCGTTTTGGCGTTCCTTTCCGGCGAAAGTTGGGAAGCCCTCGAGGAGAAAGCGGTGGAGGTGCATCGCCGGGAAAGCCGGGCGGACGACGCCCGCAAGGAGGCGGAGATCACGCTGGTCCGTGGCGCCCTCCTCGTAGGTACTCGCCGCAATCTCCTCAATGTCTTGGACGAGCTCGATCTTGTGGCCAATAGCGCGGAGGCAGCAGTGGATTTTTTAGTTTACCAACGGGTAAAAGTTCCCGAGGTCCTGCACCCCCTTATCCGTGACTTTTTGCAGGGCCTAAACGACGAATGGTCCACCCTGTGCCAGGCGGTGCAGGCTTTCCTTTCCGCCAACGCCACGGAAACCGTGCGCCTTTCCGATGAAGTGGACCATAAGGAAAGCTACCTCGACGACATCCATCGTCGGCTTATCCTCCGGCTTTTTGCTGTAGATATGCCGCTCGCCGAAAAAATCCAGGCCCGCGATTTCGTCAACCATCTTGAGGCCTGCGCCAATGCCATGGAGGATGTGGCGGACCTCTTAACCGTTGCGGTGGCAGCAAGCTTGACCTTTTAGGGGGTGAGAGGATGCCGTTTTGGAAAAGGTTCAAAAAGCCCACGGCCTTGCGGCTAAAGGAACACGCGCAAAGGGTCGAGGAAACCGCGGAAGAGCTTGCCAAACAATTGCGCGCTTGGATCCGAAACGAGGCCGTCCAGGCGGAAGGGGTGAGCGAAAAAGAGCACGCCGCGGATATGGTGAAGCGCGAGATCCGTTTAGCTTTGGCGAAAAGCGATACCGCTCCTCTTCCGCGGGATCGGGTTTTGGAGCTTCTTTGGCATCAGGATGAGATCGCTGACCTTTGCCAGGATAGCGCCCTCCTTATGGCCCTGCGCCGGCCGAATTTGGGCTTGGAATTGGAAGATGCTTTCCGGGCCTTGGGCGAGCTCCTCACCAAGGCCGTCCATGCCTATGTCCTTGCGATAAGTTCTTTTGAGGACGCTTTTCTTTCGGGGAATTTGAGCGCGAAAGCCCCGGACATCGCTGCAAACATCGATCTTGTGAATCGCCTCGAGCACGAATCGGACCTGGTGGAGCGGGAGATCGTGGCCAACGTTTACCGTCGGGAGGATCTCCCGCCCTTCGATCGGTACCACATCGTGCAGGTGGTTTTGGCGTTGGGCGACACCGTGGATCAGGTGGAAAACGCCGCAGGCGACCTCTCCCTTCTCATGGCGGCGGCGTCACGGTGATTTTGTCCCGAATTCCTTCTAGGGTTTTCGGCCCAATCCCCGGCACCTGCAGGAGATCCTCCACGGAGCGGAACGGGCCGCGGGTTTCCCGCCACTCCACGATGCGGCGGGCCAAGGTGGGACCGATTCCCGGAAGCTTTTCCAGTTCCGCCGCCGTGGCCCGATTGATATCCAAGGGCCCTTCCTCCACAAACGTAACGGGCAAAACTGTAGCATCAACGACAATCGGCCGAAGCTCAGGCAAAGGGGGCTTTGAGGGCGGGATCAACCGAATTCCTAAATACACAAGCAGAGCAAAAATGAGGAAACAGGCGGCCCAAAAGCGCGGGGGAGCTTTAGGGGAGAAGTTCCGCGAGCCGCTGTAACCCGAATTTTTCCTGGGAAACCCTGGCCATTTCCGGCTGCCGTTCATACCTCTCTTTGGCAAATTTTGCCTTCCAGCCGGCTACCAAAACCTCCCGAAGGCTTTTCCGAGCGATGTGATTCTCCAAAAGCCAACCCTTGTTTTTCTCCACAAGTTCCTCCACCTCGGGGAGGTACACATCTACCTGAGCCGCCTCCTGAATGAGCGTAAGGGCCTTTTCCCAGTCGCGGGAGAGAATTTCCAGGGCCTTCCGCCATTTTTCCCGGCGAAAAAGCTCTTCCTCGGCCTTTTTCCTCATGCGTTCCCCTTTTTTGCGGTATTCGCCGATCTTCCATACGGGAAAAGCCAGGAGCTCATGGGGACAAGCATCATGGGCAGGAAATTCCTCGGGCCGGGCGATGATCCGGCCATGCCAGGAAAGACAGGCCTCGCAAGTGCGCCAGTTCACGTTCGTGTAGCACTGGTAAAGCTTGATCTTCCCTTGGAGGAGGTAGCGCAGGATCCAAAAAAGATCGGAAAAAGACATTTATGCCGAGGGTGGGAGTCGAACCCACACGCCCCTTCCGGGGCACGGGATTTTGAGTCCCGCGCGTCTGCCTATTCCGCCACCTCGGCTCTCTGGATTATACCGGCTCAGCCTCTTGACAGTCCCGACACAACCCATAACCCTCCACCACCACTTCCCGCAGGGAGAAACCTGTAGTTTGGGCAACTTTTTCCAGTCTTGCGCGCATCCCCTCGATGGGGAACTCCCAGACGCGGCCGCAGCGCTGGCAGATGAGATGGCCGTGGTCCTCCCGGCCAAACGCGCGCTCATAGTGCGCATGGGTTTCGCCAAACGAGAGTTTGCGCACAAGACCCGCGCGCTCCAGAAGCCCTAACGTCCGGTAAACCGTGGCCGGGGAGACCTGGGTTCGAAGGGAAGACTGAAGTTCCGCCACCTCGAAGTGTTTGGGCTGAGCGGCGATAGCCCGCAATACCGCGAGGCGGCTGCGCGTGACATTGAGACCCTCGCGGCGCAGGAAGGCCACAAAAATCTCCACAGGATCAGCTTTCTCTTCCATCATTTTTCGGCCCAAGGAGCACGAGGCTCCCTATTTTTACGCCTGCCTCCTGGGCGACAGGATAACACTTGGCTTGAAAGAGGAAAAAGATCGGACCGCGTTCGCCATGGAGGCCCTCAAAGTTCCCCATGCCCTTGCTGAGGATCAGCTCCGCCCTATAGAACCGAGCAAGAAAATCCGCGGAGGAAAAGGGAAGAAAAACTCCGGGAAGATCAGAGCCGGTGGAAATGATTTCCACTTCCTCAGGAATACCCACCTCCGCCAAATCCGCCAAAGTCACGTCGTTTAAAATGGGACCGCCCCGCACCGCTAGCGTCACCCTTTTCCCCAGGGCGAGAAGCTCCTCGATGAGGATGCGATCCACCACAATTTCTCCGGCATTGTCCGCAAGGTAGAGGACGCCTTTGGCTTCTTTCAAATGCTTTCGAAAAAGCTCATAGTCCCAGCGGTCCAAAGGCTGGCTTAGCGCCAAGGACAGGGCTTCTTCCGCATGGACCTCCGGATGAACCCCCAAATCCAGGGCGTTTCCCGCAGCGGAGAGGCGCAGGGCCTCCAAAATGGGGTCCTCAGCGGAACGGACCCGCTCTTTGAGCGCAGGATAAAGACGTAAAACTGCAGCATTTCCTTCCCTTTTGGCCTTCCAAAAAGGATCGCCTTGCCCAAGCTTTCGCTTTAAAACCGCGGCCACCTCGGCGCCCAACGCAATAGGCGGCTTTTCCCGATCCCAAGCGGCGCAAACCCGAGCTGCTTCTTGAAGCGCAAGCCAAAGCTCCTCCTCCCCTTTTCCGCTAAGCCTCCCTGCGGTCAAAGAGGCACGGAGTATGCAGGGAATGCATTCGGGATATGTGTGCACCTTATCCTCCTTCGAGGAAATCCCAAACCCGTTCGGCCAAACCAAGGAAAACCTTGCGGGCTTCGTCCCCGAAATCGAGAACTCGGCCGGAATCCCCGGCGGCAACAATCTCCGGGAAGATGGGGATACGTCCCAAGAAAGCCAGGCCTTCCTTTTGCGCCATCTTCTCCGCTCCTCCCCGACCAAAGAGAGCGATTTCGCTTCCGCAATGAGGGCACTTGAGCCCGGACATGTTCTCCACGACGCCGATTTTCCTCACCCCCACTTGACGGGAAAAGTTCAAGGCTTTGCGGGCATCCATGAGGGCTACTTCCTGAGGCGTCGTCACGATCAGGGCTGCATCCACGGGCGCAAGGAGCTGGGCCACGGAGAGGGGCTCGTCGCCCGTCCCCGGCGGAAGATCCACCACCAAAAGATCGAGCTCACCCCAGTCCACATCCTCCACGAATTGCTGGATGGCCTTCATTTTTAGGGGACCCCGCCAGATCACCGGCGCATCCTGAGAAGGTAGGGCGAACTCCAGCGACACCACCAAAAGATTATCCGGCGTTACGGCTGGAAGGATTTTGCCGTTGTGCACGCGTAAGGTTGCGCCCTCAAGGCCCAACATTTTGGGAACGTTCGGGCCGTGAAGGTCCGCATCGAGGAGGCCCACGCGGTGGCCGTGGGCCAACGCTGAGGCGAGGTTGACCGCCACTGTGGTCTTTCCCACCCCGCCCTTTCCCGAAAGCACCATGAGCACATATTTTGCTCTCCGCATCCATAAACCATATCCGTGCCTCGGGTTTGTGACCAGGCTCACCGCTCACCTGTACAATGGGGCGCCATGCGGGAAAATCTTGCTCGTTGGTCTCTTGATCTTTTGCGTTTCCCCACCGTCACCGGCCGGGAGGAGCTTTGCGCGGAGTATCTCGCGGAGGAGCTGCGCCGGGCCGGCCTCAAGGTATGGGAGCAGCCCGTGTTGGGAGCAAATGCCAATATCCTGGGAAGCCGCGGCGAGGGAGGCCCCTGGATCGTGACCCATCTCGACGTCTACCCGCCCTTCGATCATCCCGATCCCTTTCAACCTCGTCTGGATGGGGACTGGATCGTAGGCCGCGGCGCCGTGGACACCAAAGGCCAAATTGCCGCCCTCCTTGCCGCCTTGCACCAAACGAACGAACCCGTTCAGGTCGCCTTGGTTGTGGATGAAGAAGAGCTCGGCCGAGGCTCCGAGGCCTTGGAAGTTCCGGAAGGGGTCACGGGCGCCGTGGTCCTTGAGCCCACAAACCTCAAGATCGCCATTGCCGAGGCCGGCTCCGTGGGCCTGGAGGTGTTGGTGCGGGGAAAACCCGCGCACGGCACAACCCCTTGGGCGGGAGAATCTGCCATTGAGCGAGCGTTCTCCCTTTATCAGCGCCTTCTTTCCGCGCCGTTCATGGCCCACCGCCACCCTCTCTTCCCCAAAGGAGCGTGGGTGAACCTCGGCCGCATCGAGGGCGGCTACGACACCATGATCGTTCCCCCGCACTGCCGCATGGAGATGGATCTTGGCTTTGCGCCAGGGCTCTCCGCCCGAGAGGTGATTCGCCAGACGGAGGAGGCCATGGCCGAAGCGGAGCGCATTTTTGTCACCGATGCCTGGGAGCCCTGGGAAACGGACCCTGAGGAAAAAGTGGTGCAAAAGCTCACTCTCGCTTACCAAGAAGTTTTCCGAGCTTCCCCAACCTATACAGGAATGCCCTCTTGGACCGATGGTGCTAACCTGGTGCTGAAAGGGGTTCCCACCGTGGTTTTTGGGGCCGGAGATCTGTCTTTAGCCCACACCTGGCACGAGGCCGTGAGTTTGAAGGAGCTTGAAGCCCTGGCCCGCGTGTTAGCTCTCCTCATTGCTCGGTGGGCTCAGGAATAGGCCGAAAAAGCCGGACCCATTCCCCCCATTTTCCTGCCTCCCGAAAACCGAGTTTTCGGTACCATTCCCGCGCCCGGGTATTTCCCTCGCCTACCCAAAGGGCGGCAACCTTTTGTCCATGTTTGCGGCCAAGCTCATAGGCATGATGGAGAAGGATTTTGCCGATGCCTTTTCCTTGCCAGCTTGGATCCACAGCGATCTCGTGAATTTCCAGGATGACCCCTAATTCCCAATCCTTCCAATCCGGGCATGCGGCAATGAACCCTACGGGTTTGCCATTTGCTTCAGCCACGAGAAAACCGTCTTTGCAAGTGCGTCTTAGCCACTTCAAATAGCGCTTGGCCTCGTTGAGGCTTTCCTCGCCGTACTCCTCCATGCCCCGATAAGCCTCCATGAGGAGCTGGGCAAGGGTTTCGATTTCCTCGAGTTTTCCCTGGCGGACAGTTACGTTATCGCTCACAGCGACGAGAAAGCCTACCCCCTTTCCCAACAGAGCTTATATGGGATGCGGTTCCCTTGCCACCTTAGGCAAAAAGGTCTCGACCTCCTACAAATTCCCCATGGTAGACCGCGAAAGGGAAGAGTCAATATCCCCTGTGCCTCTTGTCGTCTTTTGCGGTGCGCATCTGGGCTACGACCCCGCGAAAGTCCCTATTGGGGGTGGAGCGGCGGTGGGAAACGCTCTCATCCGCCGCTGGATGGAAACAAAACCCTTCGAGCTTTGCGTCCTGGGGACAGGCGAGGACGTGCCTTGGCCAGGGCTTCGCTACCATCAAGTGGGGACACCCTCCGCCCGCGGGCTTCTTACGGACTTTTCTGTGCGCAAATACGCGCGGTTTTCCAGGGAATTCGAGCGCGGGGTGGTGGCTTTCCTCTCCGATTTGAGAAGAAAGCTCGACCCGCAGGACGTCGTGGTCCTGCACAACGACATTGCTGAAGCCGGGGATTTTGAAACAATCGCGCGCATGGGCTTTCGCCAGGTCGCCATTTTCCATGTGGATGTGGTGGATTACGTGGCCAACATTTATTTGCGGGGCAAAGTGAGCGCGCCAAAATTGGCAAAGTTTTGGCGCAAGCTCATTGGCCTAAGGCTCGAGCGCGTCCTTCCTGATGTCCTCAAACTCATGTTCTCCAAGCAGGAAGCTTGTGCTCGTTTTTGCGAGCTTCGGATAGTCCCCTCCTCGGGGATGGCCCGAGTCCTCCGCTCCTCTTACCCTTGGCGTTCGGAGGAAAGCATTGCCGTTATCCCCTGGGGAACACTTCAGGAGCCCGAGCCACCGGGCGTGGAAAGCGAGCTGGAGCGTCTCAAAAAGACTTACAAGCTCGATGGCCGGCCCGTGATCCTTACGCTTTCCCGGATTTCCCCGGAAAAGGGCCAGGATTTATTACTGCGTGCCCTCAAAATTTGGGAGAAGGAAGTTGGCGAGCCTCTTACGGTTTTCATCTGCGGAAGCGCGGCCTACATGCACGGAAGGAGTTACATGCGGAAGCTTCTCCATCTTGCGCGAAAACTCCGGCTTGTGGAGGTGCATTTCCCCGGGCATGTGAGCGGCGCCCGAAAGCATGCATTTTTCCGCCTTGCCGACCTTTATGTTTTCCCTTCACGCCACGAAAGCTACGGGCTCACTATGATGGAGGCCATGGCCGCGGGCCTTCCTGTCCTCACCACAAGCCACCGCTCCGCCCAGGATTTAATCCATCCGAATTTCGG
>CAZQXP010000006.1:0-22677 GCA_964597525.1 uncultured Thermotogaceae bacterium
GTGGAGCGGGAGGGCGCGGCCCAAATCGCCCTCGTCGGTCCGCCCAACACCGGGAAATCCTCGCTCCTTGCGGCCCTCACCAACGCCACCCCTGTGATCGCCCCTTATCCCCTCTCCACCCTGAAACCCGTCCCGGGGATGATGGAATATGAAGACATCCAGCTTCAGCTCGTGGATTTGCCGCCGATTACCCCGGAGTACACGGAGGGCTGGGTTTACGGCCTCATCCGCATGGCCGACGCGGTGGCTTTTTGCCTGGATTTGGCTAGCCCTTCCTGGAGGGAGGAAGCCGAGGAGGTTCTGAGGCTCCTGGAAGGTCGCTACATTCGCCTCACCTCCGGACCTACCCGGCAGGTGGACTGGAGGCTTATGGAGAAGAAAACGGTGGCGGTGGGCTTAAAGCTTGACCTCGGGGCCGCTCATGTTCCCGAATTTTTGAGATGGTGTGAGGGACGGTTTCCTGGCGTTGCAGTCTCCACAGTAACCGGCGAGGGACTCGAGGAGCTGCGGGCTGCCCTCTTTAAGGCTGCGGGGATTGTCAGGGTCTACACGAAAAAGCCAGGACAGCCCCCGGACTTCTCCAAACCGTACACGATCAGGGAGGGAGCAACCGTGCTGGATTTGGTGAAGGAAATTCACAAGGACTTCGTCAAGCGTCTCAAGTACGTGCGCCTTTGGGGTTCGGGTAAATTCCAAGGCCAGCAGGTGCCCTTGGACCACGTGGTCCAGGACAAAGACGTGGTGGAGATCCACCTCTCATGATGGACCCGGTGCGGCTGGCGCAGGAGTTGGTGCGGATCCCCAGCCCGCCGGGCGAGGAAAAGGAGCTCGCGGACTTCCTTTTCTCCCAGCTACGACGGGTGGGGGAGGTGGAGCGAGGCCCTCTCGGGACGATCATCGGCCGCATCCACCGCGGCGAAGGCCCCACCGTCCTTCTTACAGGGCACATGGATACCGTGCCTGAAGGCTCGGGATGGAGCGTTCCTCCGTTCTCCGGCGAGATCCGGGAGGGGTTCCTTTACGGAAGAGGCGCGGTGGACATGAAGTCCGCGATCGCCGCGCAAATTACCGGCGCGCATCAGGCCGCTCCGGATATCCAAGGAACCCTCTACCTTGTTTACGTTCCCCACGAGGAAACCGCGGAGGGCCTAGCCTTAGGCCGCGTCCTCGACCGGATGGAAAAGCCGGACCTGGTGATCCTCGGCGAGCCCACGGATCTTCGGTTGGGGATCGGGCATCGGGGCCGGGCGGTGATCCGGCTTGTGGCGCGGGGAAAGCCCGCCCACGCTTCCATGCCGGAGCTTGGGGAAAACGCAATCGAGCGCATGCTCCATGCTTTGGCTCATGCCTTACGCACCCCGCTTCCCGAAGACCCCCTCTTGGGGATGGGTTCCGTAGCCCCGGTTTTTGTGAGCGCGGATGGCCAGGGGCCGGTCATTCCCGATCGCTGTGTGGCCCTTTTGGACCGGCGCATTGTCCTCGGGGAGACGGAGGAAAGCGTTCTTGCCGATTACCATGGGATCGGAGCAGAAGCGGTGGTTGAGCAGCTCAATCTTCGCTTTTACACCGGGGAAGTGGTGGAAGCAAAGCTCTTTTTCCCCGCGTGGTATATGCCGCCGGATCACCCTTGGGTCCAGCGCGCTTGGGAAGCCCTAGGCTCGCCGCCCTTCCGCGTGTGGCGTTTTTCCACGGACGGCGTGGAGTCCTGCGGCCGGAGGGGCATCCCCACCGTGGGCTTCGGCCCGGGGGAGGAGCGCCTGGCTCACCAACCTGATGAACGCGTTTCCGTTGCGGACATTAAGCTTGCTGCCCTGGGCTACGCCAAGCTCCTGCGGGGACTGTTAAGGCCGGGACAAAAACCCAAAGAAAACTCTCACCCCAAACAGGGGGAGCGTTTTCGGCGCCGCCATTAAAAACAGAAAGGGCCCTGGAATCATCCAGGGCCCGTCGTCTCAGTCCGGTTTAGTACTCTGGCGGAGGCGGTGGAGTGGTCTCTTTCTTCTCCTCGCGAACCTCGGCCACCAGGGCCTCGGTCACTAGGAGCATGCCTGCGATGGAAGCGGCGTTCTGGAGAGCGGAGCGGGTCACTTTCGTGGGGTCGATGATCCCCGCCTCGTACATGTCCACGAACTTTTCCTGAACCACATCGAATCCCACGGTGTCCTTTTCGTTCTTGAGGCGCTCCACGATGACCGCGCCCTCGAAGCCCGCGTTTTCCGCAAGCTGCCGCACCGGCGCCTCCAGGGCCTTGCGGAGGATCTGGATCCCGATCTTCTCGTCGCCTTCCACTTCCTTCTCCAGCTTGTCCAGGACGCGGGCGGCCCGAAGAAGGGCGACACCACCGCCGGGAAGGATTCCCTCCTCCACCGCGGCCCTCGTGGCCTCGAGGGCGTCCTCGAAGCGGTGCTTCTTCTCCTCAAGCTCGGTTTCGGTGGCCGCGCCGACCTTGATCACCGCCACGCCACCGGCAAGCTTGGCCTTCCGCTCCTCCAGCTTCTCCCGGTCGTATTCGCTATCGGTGGTCTTGATCTGTTCCTCGATCTGCTCGATGCGGGCCTTGATCGCGTCGGGGTTGCCCTTCCCGCCGATGATGGTGGTGCTTTCATGGGTGACCCGCACCCGCTCGGCCTGGCCCAGCATGTCCAGGGTGGCGTTGCGGACCTCCATCCCCGCGTCCTCGGCGATGACCACGCCGCCGGTGAGGATGGCGATGTCCTCGAGCATGGCCTTCCGCCGATCACCGAACCCCGGCGCCTTCACCGCGCAGGAGATGAGGGTCCCCTTGAGCTTGTTGATGACGAGGGTAGAGAGGGCCTCGCCCGTAACGTCCTTGGCGATCACCAGGAGGGGCCTTCCCGTCTGGGCCACCTTCTCCATGATGGGGATGAGTTCCAAAGCGTTCTTGAGCTCCCGGTCGGTGATGAGGATGTAGGGGTTCTCCAGGTTCACTTCCATCTTCTTCGGGTCAGTGACGAAGTAGGGCGAGAGGTACTCACGGTCGAACTCCATTCCCTCCACGACCTCGTAGTAGGTTTCGATGGTGTCGGAGTCCTCCACGGTGATGACCCCGGACTCGCCCACGGCCTCCATGGCGTCGGCAATGATGCGGCCGATCTCCGGATCGTTGGCGGAGATGGCGGCCACCTGAGCGATCTCATGTTTACCGGAGATCTTGCGGGACATGCGGTTCAGCTCTTCTACCACCGCTTTAACGCCTTTTTCGATGCCGCGCTTGAGGGCCATGGGGTTCGCGCCCGCGGCCACCATTTTGAACCCTTCCTTGATGAGGGCATAGGCAAGGATGGTGGCGGTGGTGGTGCCGTCACCGGCCACATCGTTGGTCTTGGAGGCCACTTCCTTCACGAGCTGAGCGCCCATGTTTTCAAAGGGGTCCTTGTACTCCTGCTCTTCGGCGATGGTTACACCGTCGTTGACGATGTCGGGCGAGCCGAATTTCTTCTCGATCCCCACGTTGCGGCCGCGGGGCCCCAGGGTCACCCGTACCACGTTGGCGAGCTTCTCCACCCCCGAGAGGATCTTTCGCCGCGCTTCTTCCCCGTAGATGACCTCTTTCGCTGCCATACCCACCTCCTTACTCCTCGATGACGGCCAGGATGTCCGCGGTCTTCACGAGGAGGTATTTTTCCTCGCCTACGCGCACTTCGGTTCCGGCGTAGGCGGCGATGAGGACCTTATCGCCCACTTTTACCTCGAACTTTTCGCCGGTGCCGAGGGCCACCACCTCCCCCTTCACGGCTTTCTCGTCCTTCACTGTCTCGGGAAGGACGATGCCGCCGGGGGTGCGGCGCTCCTCCTCCTCGATCTTTTTCACAAGCACGCGACTGCCCAAGGGCTTGATCTTCATCCCACCACCTCCCGGGTTAGCACTTTGGGCTTTTGGGTGCTAAAGTTATTCTACGGGGCAGGGGGCAAAGGCGCAAGGTTGCGGTGCTCCCGCGGCCGGCCAAAATCCCTTTATGCCCAGGGGAAAAACCCATTTCGCCTGTGAGCTCGCTCTTTTCCCCGCGGTTTTGGGTGGAGGTTATGTCCTGGGTTTTCGGGCGGAGCTTTTGCCCCTTGGGCTTGGATACTTTTTGGGAAGCCTTTTCCTTTCGCCGGATTTGGACCTCATCCATAGCTTGCCCGCCCGGCGCTGGGGCCCCCTCCGCCTCCTTTGGTGGCCTTATTCCCGCCTTTTCCGTCACCGCGGGCTTTCCCACCACCCCCTTTTCGGCCCCCTCACCCGCTTCCTTTATCTGGGCGTTTGGCTCTTTACCGTTTTCCTCCTTTTGAGTTTTGCATTGCCTCTTCCCTCTCTTGAGCCAGCCTGGGCCCTTTCCGGTCTCGTCGGCCTTTGGATTCCCCAGCTCATCCACGTCTTCCTCGATCGCTTCCTTGCTCGCAAGCGCGTTTGAGGGTATAACGCCAAGAAAGGAGGAGCGATGGGGATCACCATCGGGGAAATCACGCGCGGCATGACCATCCTTTACAACGGCAACCTCTACGAAGTGCTGGAGTTCGAGCACGTGAAGCGCGGCCGCGGCGGGGCCTTCGTGCGCGCGAAACTCCGCAACCTCCGCACCGGCCAGGTCCTAAGCGAGACCCTGCGGGACTCCGACAACCTCGAGGCCGCCTATTTGGAGGTGCGCCCCATGCAGTACCTCTACCAAAGTGGCGACACCTTCGTGTTTATGGACAAGGAAACCTTTGAGGAGCGGATGATTCCCGCTGCGGTGATCGAGCCCATCCGCGGCTTCCTCCTTGAGGGAATGGAAGTAACCGGCCTCTACTACCAGGGAGAGCTCGTGAAGGTAGAACCGCCGAACTTCGTGGAGCTCCGGGTGGTGGAAACCCCGCCGGGCGTGCGGGGCGATACTGCCACCGGTGGGGAGAAGCCGGCCACCCTGGAAACAGGCTTGGTGGTGAAGGTTCCCCTTTTCGTGGAGGTAGGTGACGTGATCCGCGTGGATACGCGCACCGGGGCTTACGTGGAGCGGGTGGGCTAATGGCGGAAGCACGGGTGGAGATGCGCCTCCCCTTCGGCCGCCTCACCCTGCGGCCGGAGGTCCTTGCGGGGATTGTGGGAAAAACCGTGGACCAGATCGAGGGCGTGAAGCTTTGGCGTCCCAAGGGCTTCATGGGCGTTTTGGGCGGCGAGTCCGGGGTGGAATTGGACCTTCCCGAACCAGGGGTCATCAACGTGAACGTGAAAATCGCCGTCATGTACGGCTATCCCGTCCACGAAGTGGCCCAAGGCGTCCAGCAGGCCGTACGGGAAGCCCTGGAGGAGCTCGCGGGAGTTCGGGCAAGGGAAGTGAACGTTTATGTGCAGGAGGTTTTCCTGCCTGAACTTGAGCTAGAGGGAGGGGAAGATGCCGCGGGATGAGCAGGAGTTCGAGGAGGCGGGTCGCATCAATATTGCCCGGGATGTGATCTCCACTATTGCCGCTTTGGCCGCGGCGGAAACGCCCGGCGTCTTCTCGCCCGAGGGCGCGCCTTTCCCCCGCGGGCCGGCGGCCCGCCGCCATGTGGACACCGAGCTCCTCGGCGGCAGAGTGCGCCTGAGCTTGCGCATCGCCGTGGAATACGGCCGGGTGGTTCCCCAGGTGGCCCAGGAGCTCCAGGAAAAGGTGAAAACCGAGGTGGAGAGAATGACCGCACTTCCTGTGGAGGCGGTGGATGTGGAAGTGGTGCGCATAGCTTTCCCCAAGGAGGCTCGATGAGCTTTCTTCTTTGGGCGGAGGCTCTCCTTCTTTTCGTGGCCGCGGTTTTGACGGGCCTTGGTGCCGCAGGAGTGGCTTCGACCGCGGTTTTGGGGGGCATCCCCATTCCAGAGCTTTGGATCCGCGTGATCTTGGGGATTTTTTCCGCGGCGTTCCTCGTGGGCTCTTCCCTCTGTTTGGCCCTTTGGGCGGGAAGGATTGAGCGCCACCGGCCCTTGCGCCTGCCCGGGCCTCGCGGTTTGGTCCTCATCACCCCCCAGACCGTAACCCAGCTTGCCCACGCTCTTCTTGCCCAAGAGCTTGAGGAAACCCCCTTCCGCATTCGCCTCCGTACCCGACGCGATGGGCTTCTTATCCGCATCTTTCTGCGCCTTCCCGAGGAGGCGCGCATTCCTGAGCTCGCCGAACATCTTCAGGAGCTCCTCACTGCGGAAGTCTCCCAGCGCACGGGGCTTAAAGTCCAAGAGGTGGAAGTGGTGGTACACGGCACGAGCCGTCGGGCCTGATGCGGCGGAAAGGACGGGAAGCGGCTCTGCGGGCCCTCTACCGCCGGGAATTCCTGGAACTTTCCCCAAAGGATCTTCTTTCTGAAGAAGAGCTGCCCAAGGAAGCCCGGGAATTTGCGGAGTTTTTGGTGGACGGCGTTTTGAACCACAAGGAGGAAATCGATCGGCTCATTCACGAGCGCGCTTGGGGCTTTGGCCTGGATCGCCTTCCCCTTGTGGACCGTAACATCCTGCGCCTCGGCCTTTTCGAGCTCCTTTACACCGATACCCCGGCGGAGGTGGTGATCAACGAGGCCGTGGAGCTCGCTAAACTCTACGGAACGGAGCGGGCCAAGGCCATGGTGAACGCCATTTTGGACCGCGTGTTCAAGGAGAAGAAAAGTGGAACGCTGGGCTGATCTGCATCTTCATACCAAATGGTCTGATGGTACCCAAACGCTCCAAGAGCTTATTTCCCGCGCCAAAGATCTCGGGCTTTGCGCCATCGCTGTAACGGACCACGACACGATCGGTCCGGATCTTTCCGCTCCCAGTGCAGAAATCGATGGTCTTGAGGTCATCACTGGCGTGGAGGTGAAGGCGGAAATCCTCGGGGAGAAGGGCGAAATCCTCGGGTATTTCGTGGATCCCAAACACCCGGCGATGAAGGAGCTTTTCCATTGGATGGCCAAAGCCCGGGATCTCCGGATGCGGGCGATGGTGGAGAAATGCCGGGACATTTTGGGCTTGCCCATCACCTACGAGGAGGTGCGGGCGAGGGCCCAGGGTTCTGTGGGAAGGCCGCATCTCGCTTCGGTGCTCGTGGAGCGGGGGGTGGTGGCCACGTTGGAAGAGGCTTTCACCGTGTATTTGGGGGATGAGGGGCTCTGCTATGTGCCCCTAGCCCGGCCCACGAGCGCCCAGGTGATCGAGGCTATTCGTGCTTCCGGCGGGGTGGCCGCTTTGGCCCACCCCGGTTTCCACTCTTTTTCCGATTGGCGGAAGGTTCTCTCGACCCTCCGCGAGCAGGGCCTCCGCGCTGTGGAGGTTTTCTACCCCTACGAAGGGGACTATAAGGGGAGCGCCCGTTCTTTGAATCCGTACCTGGGCGAAATTCCTGCCTTGGCCGCGGAGCTCGGGCTTATTGCCACTGGCGGCTCCGATGACCACGGCCCCGGTTCGGTCAAAGAAAGCCTGGGTTCGGTAAAGGTTCCCTATTCCGTGGTGGAGGAGTTGCGGGCGGCAAGGACGTGAGCGAGTGCGGAGAGGGCCACTTCCACCTGGTCTGGAACAGGCTCCCTGGTTGTGAGCTTTTGAAATAAAAGCCCAGGCCAAACGAGGGGTTTCAAGACGGGCGTTCGGGCTCCCAGCTGCAGAAGTTCGTAGGTAAAGGCGGCAACCACGGGGATCAGCCCGATCCGCAATAGAAGCCTACTCCAAAAGCTTCCCGCCGGAACTAGGGAAAAAAGGAGGATGGCGACGATCACAAAAAGGAAGACAAAATTTGTGCCGCAGCGCGCATGCAGGGGGCTTTTCCTCATTGCCTCCGATAAATCTGGAGACCCAGCTTCATAGGCATGGACAGCTTTGTGCTCCGCACCGTGGTATTGGAAAAGGCGACGAACGTCGGGAAAGAGGGAAATCCCAGCCAGATAGGCGATGAAAAAAGCCACCCGGATCGCCCCTTCCACAAGGTTCAGAAGCACCCGATTTTCCCAACCCAACCGGCTGGCGAGGAAAAAGGGCAGGGCAATGAACCCACCCAAAATCAAGACGATCGCTAGGCCCAAGGCCAGGGCGAAATCCCACCCCGAGGTTTTCTCCTCCGGATAGGCGAGCTCCGCGGAGCGCGAAAGGGCCCGGAAACCCAGGGAGAGAAGCTGATAGAGTCTGATTGGGCCGCGCACAAAGGGAATGCGCTCAAGCCGGGGGAACGAGGGCACAGGGAGATCCTCCACGGCAATAGAACCATCAGGGCGACGCACGGCCAAAGCGGCCCTCTTTCCATCGGAAATAAGAACGCCCTCGATTACCGCTTGGCCGCCTAAGGGCATTTACTTTTTGCCGTACCGCCGCTGATAGCGCTCGATGCGACCCTCAGTGTCCACTACGGCTGCCTGTTTCCCGCCAAAAAGCGGGTGGCATTCGATGCAGACGTCCACGTGGAGTTCCTTTTTGGTGGAGAGGGTTTCAAACTCCGCCCCGCAGTTGCAGCGCACAATTGCCCGATACACTTCCGGATGGATTCCCTTTTTCATCCTCGATCACCGCTTGGAGTACTGCTCCTTCTTGCGGGCTTTTCGGTGCCCGTATTTCTTGCGCTCCACTTCGCGGGCATCGCGGGTGAGGAGCCCTGCGTCCTTCAAGGTCTTTTTGAATTCGGGAACGAGGGCCACGAGGGCGCGGGAGATGCCCAACCTGAGGGCCTCCAGCTGGCCGGTGGGGCCGCCGCCCTCAATGCGGGCCCGCACATCGTAGCGGCCAAGGGTTCCCGTGAGGTAAAAGGGAGTGAGCAAATGGCGGTTAAGGTAATCCTGGGTGAAGGCGAAGGCCCGGAAGTACTCCTCCGCCGGGCGGCCGTTCACCCAAATTTTTCCCGTGCCCGAGCGCAGAAAGACGCGAGCAATAGCTTCCTTCCTCTTTCCTACAGCATGGGCAAGCCAACCGGTGGCTGTGCCTACTTGCTCCATCGTTGTCTCCAAGGTTTGGGTCACCTCCTGGGAGGTCGACGCGCATCCTAGCCGATATCCTCCTTTTCGTCAATGGTCGGGTTTTTGAGGGCGGAGCGGAGCTCCTCGAGCGTCTTGGCCCCAAAGTACCGGAGGAGATTTTCCGTGACATGCAGGAGTTTCGTGGTTCCCCGATCCTCCGCCTCGACAAACCCCCGGGAGATCAGTTCCTTGATGTGGGCATACGCCCGCTGGCCGCGGAGCTTCACCACCTCCGCCTGGGGCACAGGAGCTTTGGCCACGATGACCGCCAAGGTCCTGAGGGTTTGTTCCGAGAGATCTTGGTTTGGAGCAAAGACCCGCACACGTTCAGCAATTTCCCTTTTGACGCGGAGCACGTAGCCTCCGCTTTCCTGGGCCAATTCGATCCCGCGGTGCGGCTCCTCCAATTCCTCGGAAAGCTGGCCTAAAACCCGGAGGACGACATGCTCATCGAGACCAAGCTTTTGGGAGAGTTCCGCGAGGGAAAGCGGCCGGTCCGCCAAAAATAGGGCTGCCTCAACCAGCGCTTTGGGAGGGATCATGGGGCACTTCGATGTAGATTTCGCCCAGAAATTCCTGCTGGAAGAGATGAATTTTTCCGCTTCCGGCAAGGTGCAGAAGCTCCATGAATCGCGCCACGCGCTCCTTGGGGTCTCCCCGCTCAAGGATCTGGGAGAAGGGAATTACCCGGTGGCCATTGACGAGCGCAAGGAGCTTTCGGAGGAGGTTCAAGGCCCGAAGGCTGAAGGGCTCTTCCTCCATGCGGAGGGGTGATTCTGCGGATACGCTGCGCGGTGAAGCGCGCGGGGGTTTCGCCATGGCCGCGAAAAAAGCTCGGCGCAAGTCCGTAAGGGTGAGGCGGGCCTTGGGCCTGCGCCGCAAGGGGAGCCGAAGCTCTGGCGCCCCATAAACTTCTGGCTCCTCCGTGTCTTCCGCTTCCTCCGCGGCCAACACCACCTCCACCGCCTCCGCAAGCGAAGGCTTTCTCTCCATTTGCTCCGATTTCATCCGCAGAAGGACGGAGCTTGCGAAAATCATGCGGCCGGGGATGCGCATTTCTACAGGCTTTTCCTGCAAAAACTTCCGGAATCTTGAAATGAGGGCCATCAGATCCAGGGCCCAGGGGTCCAACCCCCGGGTGGCTTCCCGGAAAAGCTCCTCCCAATCTGCCCGCGTGAACCGCTCTGGCTCCAAAACCTCAAGCATGGCCCACAAGCTCCAATCCCAAGACTTCGGAGGACCCGTTGCGCAAGACAACCCCATAGATCCGGTCCGCATGTCGCACGAGTTCCTCGTTGTGGGAGACCACGATCACCTGCGCATTCTTTGCGTATTCCCTAAGGAGGCCTGCCAAGCGCTCGGAGTTCGCCCGGTCCAAAGCGGCGTCCACTTCGTCCAAAAGATAAAAGGGGGCGGGCCGTCCCGCTGCCAAGGCCAGAACAAAGGCAATGGCCACAAGGGCCTTCTCCCCTCCGGAAAGGGCGTCTAAAACCCGCAGTTCCTTGCCCGGGAGCCGCACTTGGATAAGGAGGTCTGAGGCGATGTTTCCCGGTTCGGCCAAGGCGAGCTTGGCCTCCCCGCCGCCAAAAAGCCGAACGAAAAGGCGGTTCAGCTCTTGGGAAACTTGGGAAAGGGTGTCCAAGAATTTTTCCCGCTTTTTCCGCTCAATTTCCGCAATAAACCGCTCGATCTCCTCCTTCTCCCGCTCGAGGGTGGCCACCCTTTCCTTAAGCTCGTTCACCTCCGCAAGCGCTGCTTCGTACTCCTCGATGGCCCGGAGATTCACAGGGCCCAAACTTGCCAACTCCCGCTCGATTTGGCGGAGTCTTGCTTGAAGAACCTCTGGGGAGCCCTGGACGAGCTCCGCTGGTTTGGGAACCTCCCCCAAAGCGGAAAGCTCGCCTTGGATTTCTGCAGCTTCCCGCTCGTAACGGAAGAGGGAGGTTCTCTTCTTTTCCAGCTCTCGGTAGATTTCGCGGCGCCGCTCGCGCAGGGCCAAAAGCTCGGCTTCGTCTTTGGCGCGGCTTGCCTGGGCTTCCGCCCTTTCCCGGACCTTTTGGGAAAGCGCCTCTTCTGCCTGGGAAAGTTCCAAGGAGAGGCGCTCGATCTCGCTTGCCAGCGCTTTTCTTTCCTCCTCGCGGCGGCGGAGCTCCTCCTGGCGGCCCAGAAGGCCTGAATCCCGCGTCTTTTTACTGGCGCCGCCCAGAATCGCTCCTCCCCGCTCTAAAAGGTCGCCATCTACAGTGACCACCCGCACACCCTCGATAGTCCTTACGGCATCCAAAGTTTCCGCTACCAAAGTGTCGCCGAGCACATAGAGGAGAGCGGGCCGGACTTCCGGAGGGCAGTCCACCCTATCCGCGAGGAACCCGAGGACGCCGGGGAGATTTTTGGCGCTTTTTGCTTGGGGAGAGATCGGGGAGAGGATGAGTTTATCCAAGGGCAAAAAGCGCACGCGGCCCAAATCGTTTTCCTTGAGGTACCGCACGCACTCCAGGGCTAAATCCCGGGAAGTGACGACTACGTCGTAGACATGGTTCCCCAAAGCCGTGGCCAGGGCTTGTTCGAACCCGTCTTGGGCGCGCACGAGCTCACCCAGGGTTCCCAAAATCCCGTCCCAACCGAGGTCAAGGACGGCCTGGACCGCTTCCGGAGGTCGTCCTGAAGGCGTCGAACGGGAGAGGTCCCGCACGGCCTGTTGCAAGGTCAGGATTTCTCGGTCCAGGAGTTTCAGGGCCGCCTCCTTCCCGGAAAGCTCAGCCCGGAGCCGCTCCACTTTCCGGATCAGGTCCGTAAGGTCGTCCTCGGGGAGACTGCGGGAAGGGGAGGAGGCGCGTTCGCGTTCCTCGATTTCCCGGTCGAGGCGATCCACTTCCGCGGCGAGGGCCTCCACCTCCTCCCGCAAGCGCTCGGCCTGGGCCAGCGCCCGCTCCAGGGCCGCTCGCTTGAGTTCGTAGCGCTGAAAAACCAGGGTAGCTTGGATTCTCTCGCGTTCTGCGGAAAGGCTTTGGAAGGTGAGAGCTGCTTCTCGCTGGCGAAAGAGCTCGGCGAGCCTTGCCCGGCGTTCCGCAAGGAGGATTCTCCCGGTATTGAGCCTCTCCTTCACACGGCCGAGCTCTTCCACAGCTTTTGCTTTTCGCTCTTCATAGGCTTGGATTCCCGCGACTTCCTCGAGGATCTCCCTTCTTCGGCGGGCGGACCCTTCCAAGACATCCGTAACCGCGCCCTGTTCCACAATGTGGTAGCCGTTGGGATCGATATGGGCGAGGGCGAGGAGGGCTTCCACTTCCCGGGCGGAGGCGAGCCGCCCCTGGAGCCGGTACGTGGAAGAGCCCTTTGTGATGCGGCGGGAAAGAACAATTTGTGGTTCGGAAAAAAGCTCGGAGAAGATCCCGGAACGGTTGTCTAAAACAAGGGTGACTTCCGCTTCCTCCACGGGCTCGCCTCCCGGAGGGGTATGGAGGAGGTGCTCGAGGCGTTCGGCGCGGAGTCCTTTGGATCTTCGGCCCAACACGAACATGATGGCCTCAAGGAGGTTCGACTTCCCCGCGCCGTTTTCGCCCACGATGGCCGTGAACCCCGGGAAGAATTCAAGGTTCAGACGGCGAAAGGACTTAAAACCCGAGATTTCCAAGCGGCGGATGGCGGTGATCATGGGCGGAGAAGGGACTCGTTTTTGGCCGCTTTTTCCAAAAACTCCCGGAGTTTGTGGAGGTGGTAATCGTGGGGCTCGACCAAGCCCTCTTCCCAGCGGGTGAGGGTGGGAACGGAGACTCCAAGCATTTGTGCCAGGGTTCTTTTGCTGAGCCCGTGCTTTAGGCGCCAGATCTTGAGTTCCTTTCCTAAATCCATGCGAGCCTCCCGAGTGTAACTTTTGTTACATTCGAAGGCAAAGAAAAAGGGCGCGGGGAGGCCGCGCCCTTCCCTTTATCCTCCGATTCCCAAAAGCATGAGAACTATCGCCCCGATTCCCGCCAAAAGCCCAAGCACCGCCAGAGCCTGCACCATATCCAGCCGAGCCGCGAGGTCTGCTACGTTTGTCCCGATGGTTTCCTCCACCGCCGCAATCCTTGCGTCGTGGTCGCTAACCCGCGCCTCCAAGGTGAGCACGGATTCCTTGAGGGAGGAGATGTCCGCAGTTAAACCGCCGATGGACTTCTCCAGCGCGGCGATTTTCTCCCGGTTGTTTTCGATTTTGATCTGTACAGCTTGAATGGCCTGCTCGAGGCTGAGCACGCGGCGGGAAAGATTGCCGATGTCATAGGACTCCAACGTGGCTACCCTCTTCTCCAAGTCCCCCAGCTTCAGGGAAAGGCCGCTTATGCTTTCGCTGACCCGCAAAGAGAGAGCCTCGAGCTTTCCGGAGAAATCTGCGGCCAAGGCGTCTACCTTACTGGCAAACTCTGCGGACAGAATCGCGATTTTTTCATCCAGTTTTTTGACCTCTCCTTCCAAAGCGCTTACCCGGCTGGACAGGCCTGCGATGTTCTCCCCAAGGCTTTTGTCGGCTTCCTTAAGGCCGGCTACGGCATCGTCCAAAGCTTTACGCAGGTCGCTTACCCGGCCAAGACAATCGTTCACGGCCCGCTCCAGTCCGGGAACGCGGGAGCACACATCCTGGAGCTGGAGAAGCTTGGCCTCGAGGTCTTTGAGCTGGATGGCCAGGGCCCGGTATTTGGCCAAGAGGTCCTGGTCGTTGGCGCTCAGGGTGTTTACTGCGCCCTTTATTTCCCTAATAAAGCCCTCCCAAACTTTGACCACCCCGTTCCAGGCATCCCTTAGGGCGGCGATCTCCTCCTCTGGGGAGAGCTTCACAGCAGTTGGTTCGGCCAGGGCGCCCAAAGCGAGCGCGGCCCCCAAGATCACGCATATCCCTAATCTCTTCATCACCGCGACCTCCTTTCCGCGTCCTAGGGCGACGGTAGCGGGAATAACACTCAGGGGCATGGTCCCTTGGCTTTCGTGGGTGGCCGTTTTGTCGCCCCGGTTTTGGACACGTGTCTTAAAGTGGAGAAGGCCTTCCTCCGCACGGTTGAAGCGGGTTCTGCGAAGGTGTAGAGTACCGCCGATTTTGGTGAGGTCACGCAAACTCCAGCGAAAGGAGGGTTTATGGGAGTGATTCTGGCCGCGAGTGGCCTCGTGGCGGTAGCTGCTTTGTTTTGGTCCGCTTACGGAACGTACTACGTAATGCGCCGAGAAGCCGGCGATGAGAGGATGCGCCGGATCCAGGGGTTCATCCGCGAGGGAGCTTGGGCCTTCATGATCGCGGAAGCCAAGGTCATGGCCATAACCCTGCTTGTGATTGGCGCCATTCTTTGGGCCCTTTTTTACTGGGAAGTAGCGGTGGCTTTCTGGGTGGGCTCCGGCCTTTCCATGGCGGCAGGGTTTATCGGGATGAACGCTGCCACCTTAGCCAATGCCCGTACCACGCATGCGGTACGCCGCTCCCTCCGCGAGGCCTTGACCGTGGCCTTCACCGGCGGCTCGGTCATGGGCATTGCCGTGGCTGGCCTGGCTACAGCTGGTTTGGTCTTCGTAATCTGGCTTTTCCGCCGGGAATTTGATCCCGCTACGGTGCGAATCATCACCAAAACCATCTTCGGCATTCCCGGTGCGGACGTGAACTTCATCAAGGCAGCCCTCATCGTTTCCGCGTATTCTGCAGGTGCTTCGCTTGTGGCTCTCTTTGACCGCGTGGGCGGCGGGATTTACACGAAAGCCGCGGACATGGCCGCGGATCTCGTGGGCAAAGTGGAGCTCAAGATTCCCGAGGACGACCCCCGCAACCCCGCGGCCATTGCGGATAACGTGGGCGACAACGTGGGCGATGTCGGCGGCCTTGGCGCTGACCTCCTCGAATCCTTCGTGGGCTCCATCATTGCCGTGATCGTTATCGCGCTTTACATGTATGTGGGCCGCTACAACCCCGACATCCAAGCCCTTATTGCGAAGTATGGCATCACGGACCTTTCTGTCCTCGAGCAGAATTACTGGTGGTTTGTGCTTCTGCCTATTCTCTACGTAGCTGGCGGAATTGTGGCTAGCCTTATGGCCGTCTTTTACATCCGCTACTCCCGCCGCACAAAGGACATGCAGCGCATCCTCATGAACGGCTTCACCCTAGCCGCCCTCCTCACCGCCGGCTTTGCCGCGCTGACCACGGCCCTCTCGCCGTTCAATTTCGTGCCATTTATTTCCCTCCTTCTGGGCATCGTGAGCGGTGTCTTAATCGGCTTTATTTCCGAGTACTACACGTCCGCACGGTATCGGCCCACGCGGGAGCTCGCGCGCATGTATCAGTCCGGTCCAGCTGTTGGCGTGACCGAGGGCATGGCCGTGGGCATGTCCTCTAGCCTCCTTGTGTGTTTGGTGATAGCTGTGGCCATCATCGTGGCCTACCAGCTCGGAGGGCTTTTGGCCGTAGCGTATGCGGGCATGGGTATGCTCACCTTTGTGGGCATCATGGTCTCCATGGACTCCTATGGGCCGATCGGCGATAACGCCGCGGGAATCGCCACCATGGCCAAGCTCGATCCCCATGTGCGCGAGCAGTGCGATATTTTGGATTCTATCGGGAACACCACCGCCGCCATTGGGAAGGGATTTGCCATCGGTTCCGCGGCATTTGCCGCCATTGGTCTCATCGCGGCGTACCTTTGGTCCGCCGCGGGAAGGGCGGAAGAGGTGCACCTTCCCAACGTGCCCTTGGTGAGCCCAGAGGTGGGCGGCCTGGTCATGGCCGGACTGATTACCGGGGCCATGCTCACCTACGTTTTCTCCGCCATGCTCATTCGGGCGGTTTCCCGCACGGCGGACGTGATGGTCCAGGAGATCCGCCGGCAGTTCCGGGAAAACCCCAAGCTCATGAGTGGAGAGGGCACACCGGATTATCGGCGGTGCATCACCATCACCGCCCACAACGGAGTGCGCCGGATGATCGTGCCCTCTCTCCTTGCTGTGGTTCTCCCGCTCTTCATTGGACTCGTTTTTGGTCGCTACACCTTGGCGGGGTTCCTTGTGGGCGCCCTTCTTTCCGCGATCATGCTGGCCATCTTCTGTGGAAACGCGGGCGGAGCCATGGATAACGCCAAAAAATACGTGGAGGAAGGGCACTTCGGCGGGAAGGGTTCCGAGGCCCACGCGGCCGGGGTGGTGGCAGACACCGTGGGAGACCCGCTCAAGGACACCGTCGGACCATCTTTGGATATCCTCATCAAGCTCATGAGCGTGATCTCCCTCCTTTTCGCTTCGCTCTTTCCCGTGCAACCCTGGTTTTTGCGGTGAGGTAAGGAATGGAGCTTGTGGGGGAGCGGCTTAGGCTAAGGCCCTTTCGGCCCGAGGATTTGGGGCGAACCCGGGCGTGGGTAGCTGACCCGGAAATCGCCCGCTGGATTCTCCCGGCCTGGCCGCTCCTCCCCACCTCTTGGGAAGAATGGACTCGCCGCGTCTATACCTCCCCGGATGCCATTCACTTCGCCATCGTTCTTTTTAACGGAAGACATATCGGAAATTGCAGCCTGCACACGATTCGCTGGGATGAGGGCGTAGCGGAGGTAGGCATTGTGCTTGGGGAAAAGGACTGTTGGGGAAAGGGGTACGGTCCAGAAGCCCTCCGCCTTCTTCTTTCCTACGCCTTTGAGGAGCTTGGCCTAAAGAAAGTTGTGCTGCATGTGCATCGAGAGAACGTTCGGGCCATTCGCTCCTATAAGAAAGTGGGGTTCACAGAAGTCCAAGGTCCATGGCCCCTGCGGCTTTTGCGGCCTGGCCTTGTCACCATGGCCCTCGAAGCCAGGGCTTGGAATCCAGCCCTCGCGCGATGATCAGAACGGTTAAGCTTACCCGGGCTTTTGGGCCGCGTCTTGCCGTAGAGGACCTCACTTTAGAGGTGGAGCCTGGGGAGATGGTGGCCCTCTTGGGGCCGAACGGCGCGGGAAAAACCACCACCGTCCGCATGCTCGCTGGCCTCCTTTCGCCCACCTCCGGAGAGGCTTGGGTGGCGGGCCATTGCGTGAATAAGGAACCGGAAAAGGTTCGTCCCCAAATCGGGATCGTCCCAGAGAACCCAGGTTTTTACAAGCGGCTTTCGGTGCGGGCCAATCTCCGGTTCTTTGCCGAGCTTTACGGCGTGCGCGACGGGCGTCGTGTTGAGGAAACCCTGGACTTAGTGGGGCTCTCCCAAAGGGCGGAAGAGCCTGTGGCCACGTTGTCGAAAGGGCTGCGGCAACGCTTGGCCTTGGCCCGAGCTCTCGTGCACGACCCGCCGGTCCTCCTTTTGGACGAGCCCACAAGCGGCCTGGACCCAGAAGCCGCCAAAGAGGTGCGGGAGCTTTTAGCTGGGCTCACTCAGGAAAAAAGGACCGTTCTCCTTTGTACCCACAACCTTTCCGAGGCCGAGCGCCTCTGTCATCGCGTGGCCCTTTTGAAAACGAGGCTTGTGGCCTTGGGAACCCCGGAGGAGTTGAAACGCCGAATTTTTGGCCGGCGGGTGGTGATCACCCTCCAAAGGCCCTTTCCGGAACTTCCCCAGCTTGGTCTTCCCTTTGTGCGGGAGATGCATCTGGATGGGAAAAAACTTTTCGTGAGCGTGGACGATCCTGAACGCCATAACCCTGTGCTCATAAGGAAGCTCGTGGAGCTGGGCGCGGAAATCGTGTACGTGGCGGAGGAAGCGCGAACTTTGGAAGAGGTGTATTTAGAGCTCCTGGAAGGCGAGGATGCGCATTAAGGTTTTGATTTTCAAAGAGTGGTCGGAGCTTTTCCGCATCAAAATGGTGGTTTTCGGTTGCCTTTTCATGCCTCTTTTCATGGGCGGGTTTGCGGGGTATATGGTGTGGCAGGGCCGCGCCCTTCCGCCGGAGGCTCAAGCTGCCCTCTTCAACGCCGCGCTCCTTTATTTCCTTATCCTTCCCGTGATGATTCCTATAACCCTTGGGGTGTATTCCGTGGTGGGCGAAAAGGAGCAGGGGACGCTGGAGCCCCTTTTGGCCACACCCCTTTCGGATCTTGAGCTTTTTTTGGGGAAGTCCATGGTAGCGGTTATTCCCTCCGTCTTTCTTACCTGGATCGTGTTCAGCCTTTTCCTTTTTGCCGCGCGCCTCATGATCCCTGGCGGCATCCCTCTAGGGATCCTTTCCCTGCCCTGGCTTCTTTCCATCTTCGTTTTGTCCCCGCTTTTGGCTCTTTTTTCCGCTCTCGTAGCCATGATCATTTCATCGCGGTCCAGCGATTCCCGTGCCGCCTACCAGTTTGCCGGCCTTGCGGTGGTTCCGGTCCTCATTCCCCTCATCGTTTATTCCGCGCGGCTCACCGCGGTGGATCTAAAATTCGTGGCCATCGAAGGAGCGGCTCTTTTAGCTTTGAATGCGGGACTTCTTTATCTTGGCATCAAAATTTTCCAGCGCGAGGAGATCCTCACCCGATGGAAGTAAAAGGGGTCCAGCCGCCCTCCTGGGTGCGGGAGGCCATTTTTTACCAGATATTTCCCGATCGCTTCCGAAACGGTGATCCACGCAATGACCCGCCCCATGTGCGTCCTTGGGGAGAACTGCCCACGCCCACGAGCTTCTTTGGCGGCGATCTTTGGGGAATTCTGGAAAAGCTGGATTACCTCGAAAATCTCGGCGTCACTGCGCTTTACCTCACCCCGATTTTTCGCGCCTCCACCAATCATCGCTACGACACGGAGGACTACTTTCAGGTGGATCCCGTCTTGGGCGGCGACGCGGCCTTGAAAACGCTTGTTGCCGAACTCCATCGCCGCGGGATGCGCATCATCCTCGATGGAGTTTTCAATCACTGCGGAAGCGGACATCCTTTCTTTAGGGACGCGCAAGAAAAAGGGCCCTCTTCCCCGTACTTTGACTGGTTTGTTTGGGAGGAGGAAGAACCGGGATACTCCTGCTGGGCAGGTTGCCCCACGCTTCCTGAATGGAATCACGATCACCCAAAAGTCAGGGAATATCTTCTCTCCGTGGTGAAATATTGGCTTATGCACTTTGAAATCGACGGTTGGCGCCTGGACACGGTGGAATATTTGCCACCCGATTTCGTGCGTGAGATCTACAACACCGTGAAAAGTGTTAACCCCGAAGCTTACGTTTTGGGAGAGGTCATGGGCCTGGGAACCCCCTGGTTTCGGCACCGCGCCCTCGACGGAGTCATGAACTATCGGCTTTGGGAGGCCTTGGTCCAATTCTTTGCCCAAGAGGCATGGGACGCTCCCCGATTTTGCCGCTACCTTTGGTCCCTTTGGCGGAGCTACCCCTCTTGGGCGAATTTTTCTTCTTATAACCTTTTGGGAAGCCACGATAAACCTAGGTTTTTTACGCTGGCGGGCGGAGATATCAGGCGCGTGGTTCTCGCCGCTGCCTTTCTTTTTTCCTATCCCGGCGCTCCAGCGATCTACTACGGGGATGAACTGGGGCTAGCGGGTGGAGAGGATCCCGATTGCCGCCGGTGCTTTCCTTGGGAGGAGGTGCGGGAAAATCATCCTCTTCTTTCTGTTTTCCGAAAGTTCGCGAGATGGAGGAAGGAAGAGGAGGCCTTAGTTTCTGGGGGGCTGCGTTTTCTCCAAGCTTTCCGCCGGACCTTTCTTCTTAGTCGGCCTCACCCTTCCGGTGAAGTTCTCCTTGCCCTAAACGCCGGAAGCGAAGAAGTCAAACTCAAGCTTCCGTTGGGGAAGTTCCGGGAAAAAGAAAGCGGAGAGTCCTTTTCCGGAACCCTCCGCCTTCCTCCGTATTCTTTTACCCTGCTCAAACGGTTTTTGTAGCGAGCACGGTTTGGAAAGCCTCCTCTAACGTGGCCAGGCCTTCCAACAAAGCGTCTTCTGGAGTAGTGAGGGGGAGAAGGAAGCGAATAACATTTCCGTAGAGGCCAGCGGTGGGGAAAATGACGCCGCGGCGCAGGGCCTCGGTTTGCACAGCTTTGGTTACGTCCGGAGCTGGCTCTTTGGTCTTGCGATCCTTCACGAGCTCCATCCCCACCATGGCCCCGAGGCCCCGGACCTCACCGATCACCGGGTATTTTTCGCTCATCCTGAGGAGCTCACGCTTCAAGATCTCGCCAATCCTTTGTGCCCGGGAAAGAAGATCCTCCTCGAAAATTATTTCCAAGACGGCAAGGGCCGCGGCACAAGCCACAGGGTTCCCGCCATAGGTGGTTCCGATGGCTCCGGGAATCAAGGAGTCCATGATCTCCGCCTTTCCAATCACCCCGGAAAGGGGAAGCCCCGAGGCGATGGATTTGGCCACACAGATGAGGTCAGGTTCCACCCCGAAGTGTTCGCAGGCAAAGAATTTACCTGTCCGCCCCACCCCGCTTTGCACCTCGTCGCACACCAAAAGGAACCCGTAGCGGTTGGCTAGCTCGCGCAAAAATGGAAGGAATTCCGGAGGAGGAACGATAAAGCCGCCCTCACCAATGACGGGTTCCACCACACAGCAGGCCACCTCTTTAGGGTCCACAAGGGAAAGCATCCTTCGCTCGATCTCCTCCATGGGAATGGGATTCCGGTAGGGATAGGGATAGGGCAGCCGGAACACGTCCGATGCATAGGGGCCGAATCCGGCCTTATACGGGATGGCCTTGTGGGTCATGGTCATGGTGAGGAGGGTGCGGCCGTGAAAGGCGTTTTCGAAGACTAAGACCGCCTTTCTTCCTGTGGCCGCTCGCGCGATTTTTACTGCATTCTCCACCGCCTCCGCTCCGGAGTTGAAAAAAGCGCATTTCTTGGGTGTGGGGCCGGGAGCGAGTTGGGCGAGCTTTTTGGCGAGTTCCACATAGGGTTCATAGGGAATAGCGGTGAAGTCCGTGTGGAGGAAGCGCTCCACTTGGGCGCGGATGGCGGCAAGCACCTTGGGGTGGTTGTGGCCCACGTTGAGGCATCCCCAGCCGCCGGAAAAGTCCAAGAGCCTGTTCCCGTCCAAATCCTCCACGACGACTCCCTCCCCTTTGGCCACAAATGCCGGGGAAAGGGGGCTTAAGGGGCGCGCCACCCACCGTTCCTTTTCCGCCATCACCGCCCGGGATTTCGGCCCAGGAATTTCCGTCACGATCCGAATGTATTTTCCCACCAGCACCTCCTTATTCGATCTCCACGACCTCGTCCGGGGGAATGATCCTCACCCGGAAAGGCAAATTCAAACTCGCGATCTTTTCCTCGATCCCTTTCAGTTCCCAACGATACCGACTGGAAAGGTGAAAGAGGACGAGCTCCTTTTGCACCCCTGCCTTTTTCGCCACCTCGATGGCTTCCCAAACCGTGGAGTGTTTGTACTCTTTGCGGTCCTCATCATTCAAGAACGTGGCCTCATGGAGGAGAACCTCGGTTCCGCTGACCAGGCGGGGGTTCAAAGGCACGGAGTCCCCACCGTACGAGAAGAGGTACTGCACATAGGTCTCGGAGATCTCCTCCTTTTTGCCAGCGCGCACGAGGGCCACGATTTCCTCTTGAGGGAGATCCCGGTACTCGGGCTTTAGTCTGCGCCGAACTTCGCAGACGTTGTAACCTAAAGAGGGTTCGCCCCGGGTATGCACCGTAGCAAAAGCTTCAATGTAGCGGGGATGGCGCCCTGAAAGAAGGGTCACCCGGTCGCCCGGCTGAAGGGGAATCCACTCCAGATCATACTGGAGGTTGCGGTTGGTGCGGGAAAAATAGGTGATGAGCTCAGAGATGAAATAGCTTCCCGCAGGATAATATACGCGCAGCTCTTTTTCGTGGTCGCCCATGGCGTTGTTGCGCACGTTGATGAGGCCCATGAGGCCGGAAATGTGGTCCGCATGCCCATGGGAGAGAAACACGTGTTTGATGGCAAAAACCTTATTCTCCAAGATCGTGCTTACCCCCTCCCCGCAGTCAAAGAGAATGCGGTCGGGGCTGTAGTAAACCCACGTGGAATAAAGGGCCTTGGAAAACACGATGGCTTTCATAGTTTGCTCCTAATGGTAAAGGAAGCAGGGGCTCATCCCCAGGAGGCGCTGCAAACCTCGGTCAGGATTTAGCTACTCTTTGTACACGGCGACCACGTAACTTACGCCACCCCAGTCATCGAGGACCACTTTTTCCGAGAGCTCCTTTTGGCACCACGCGGCCATGGCTTCCGGAGGATAGGTGAAGTCCGTGGGATCCCTGCGCCTTCCTGGCGCCAAATGGGTAAAAGCGATTCCCACTTTGTTGATGCGGAAAAGCTCCCGGAGGAGGGTTTTCATATACCCTTCCGGATCTGGTCCGATCCGATAGCCGAGAACGCTTATGAGAAAACCCACATCAAATTCGTTTTCGGAAAAAGGCTCAGCGAGAATGTCGCGCTGAATAAAGCGGGCGCGCTCGTTTTCGCCAAACCTTTTTCGCGCGCCCCGCACCATTTCTTCACTTAAGTCCACACCTAAGTACGAGCGGTAATTGGGGGCTTTTTTGTCAAGGTAACCTTTGAGGTAGCCTAGACCGCAGCCCACGTCAATAATCTTTTTCCCCGAAAGGTCGAATTTCTCCACGGCCCGCTGAAACAGGAGCTCCTGGGTGGCCTGATCCGGGTATTCCAGGATCATCATGTCGTCGCCGGCGAAAAGTTTGCTTCGCACATCGAAAAAGGCGGCATAGGCGTGATGGTCAGGAAAGCTTTTGGGCCGGAAGCGCGAGGCCCGCCGCTTTAGCCTCTTAGGAAGAAACCGAAAAACGTTCACCGCAGCCTCCTTAGCACAAGTCTACCTCTGTTCGCGCTCCCGGAGAATGCCGGGTCGCCCTTTTAGGGCTAAACTTTT
>CAZQXP010000007.1:0-22304 GCA_964597525.1 uncultured Thermotogaceae bacterium
GCAAAGGGCAAGGGCTTTTTGGTTCGCGCAAGAAGGGGGATCCCTAGCTCCCCCAAGGCCTGGGCCACGGGATGATCCTTGGGCAAAGAAGCATTGGTGAGCACGGCAATCCGAAAGCCTTGGCCTAAAAGTTTCCTCAAAAGCTTCCGCGTGGCCCCGCCCAACTCGCCGGCCCGCCAAAGGCAAAGGGTGTTGTCCAAATCGAAAAGTAAGACCCGGTACCCGCGCTGGAAAAGCCGGGCATAGTCAATCCAGTGAACGGAAGGAGCTTGCTCATTTGGCCGAAGGAATCTCACCGTTCGATGCGCACCTCACCGATTCGCACAAATTTCTTGAGCCTGTCCAAGGTTTCCAGGGCTTCCTCAAGGCATCCCTGGGCCACGAAAATTTTGAAGAATTTTCGGCCCTCGATCTCCTTGTATTCCCGCCGGACATTGGCTACTCCATCGCTCATCCCAAAAGCACCATCCACCATGTGCAAAGCCTCTTCGTCCATTTCCACCCAAAGGATGTGGAGTTCCTCTGGGGGTTTAAATTTTCGCAACACAGGGAAGCGCTCAGCCATTGTTCTCGCCCTCGAGAAACCGGTGCAAAGCGAGTTCCGGATCGACCCCGAGTTTTCGGGCTTCAGCCACGACCTCAAGCAGCACCTCGACCACGGCTTTTTCCGGGTCCGCCTTGGGAAAGCGCACAAAACGCCCGGTGGGAAGAGGCCGCCCTTGAGCTTCCCGAATTTCCACATATTTTGAAGCCCGAATGAGTGCGGGTTTCGTCAAATCCTCCCTTTCTTTGCGCGGCCTTTGGGCTTCCTCTCGCTTCAATTCCTCCCATTGGGCGCGCACCTCTTCTGGGGATTCGGCGCGCTCGCTGCCAAAAACATGGGGATGGCGGCGGATGAGCTTCTCCTTAAGGACCTGGGCTACATCGGCGATATCGAAGCGACCCTCTTCCGCCTCAATTTGGGCGTGCAAAAGCACCTGGAGGAGGAGGTCCCCGAGCTCTTCTTTAATGGCCTGGGGATCCCCGTCGTTCAGAGCGGAAGCGAGCTCATAGGCTTCCTCCAAAAGGTAGGGGATCAGAGTCCGGTGGGTTTGGGCCTTGTCCCAAGGACAACCTTTGGGCCCCCGGAGTTGGGCAATGACCTCCACGAGTTCCCCTAAGGCCTCGGCGGCTTTCTTGTTCATAACGGCTGAGGTTTCTCCAGTTCCGCAAGGAGAGCCTTGACTTCCTCGGCGCGGAAATTCGGATCAATATTTTGAATGCGCTGGAGATCTGCGATGGCCTTATCCGGTTGCCCTGTCTCTTTGTAAAGAAGGGCGCGCTGGAAGAGGGCTTCCAGCCCCTCAGGCCCGAGAGGCTTTGTTCCAGCCCGCTGCTCCTCGGAGGCGATAATTTTTCCGTAGATCTCGATCTTCTTTTGGGCATTGGTGGTGAGTCCCAGCGCCTGCTTGTAGTAGGAAAGCGCCCTGTCGTATTGGGTCTTGGGCACGTAACAATCCCCAAGCCCAAGGATGGCCTCAAGATTCTGGGGATCGCGCTGGAGGACGGCTTCGTATTGAGCAATCGCTCCGTCGTACTTATATTGCTCGCGGAGGTAGCTCGCTAAGCGTAGCCGCATGGCAATGTCATCGGGCCTCAGCTCCACGATCTTCCGAGCGGCCTTTTCCTTCGTCTCCACATCCGCCGCGAATCTCAGGGCATTTTGGTATTCCTCCAGAGCCTTGTCGGCGTTCCCTTGGGCCAAAAGGAGATCAGCGTAACCGAGGCGGGCTTGGGCATTGTAAGGAGAGCGTTGGATGAGATCCTGATAGCGGCGCATGGCTTCCTCCGTGCGGCCGGCGGCGGCCAGGGCCTGGGCAAGTTTGAGCTGCACATCCGTCGTGGGCGATTTCTGCCAGGCCTTGGTATACGCATCCACAGCCTCCGCGATTTTTCCTTGCCCCATGAGGAGATCGCCCAAAAGGGTAAGGGCCGTGGCGTTCTGGGGGTCGGCCTTAAGAATCTCATCCAGGATGGGCTGGGCCTCCGCATATTGCTTGTTGCGCACGTAGGCCTCGCTGAGTTTGAGCTTGATGGACGTGCTTCCCGGCTGGAGTTCCAAGGCTTTGCGGAAAAATTCCGCGGCGCGGCCAAAAAGCTGCATGGCCATGGCGTTATCGCCACGGCTCACCCATGCTGCCACGAAATTGGGATCGATTTCCAAAACCCGGCTATATTGGGCATCCGCTTGCGCGTAGTTCCCCGCAAGGCGATAGGTTTCCGCAAGCTGATAGAGAACCTGAACATTTTTGGGATCCAAAAGAAGAACGCGGTTGAAAAAGGCCACATCGCCCTCACCCGTTTCCATGAATTTCAGGTATTGCGCCAAAGCCTTGGACTTAAGCTCCGCCTCGCGGGAGCGCAAAGCGTTGAGCTCCTCTTCTTCAGCAGGGGTACGATTCTCTTTTCCCTCCAAATTCGCCCGTTGACTCACAAGCTCGGTGTAAAGGGCCTCGTAAATTCGGCCGATGTAATAGGAGAGGTAATTGTCCAGGGCGTACCCTTCTTCTTGGGCTTGGAGGAGTTTAGCGAGTGCCGCTTCCTTATCGGTGGCGTAGACCATGGAAGCAGCAAGCACCGGGTCCAGTACTTCGAGTTTCACTTTGCTCCGCTTTTCCTTGTACCAGTTGTCCCAGCGCTTGGCTGTCTCCTCTTGAACATAGTCCTGCCGCACTTTCTCCTGGATTTCCTCGAGGGCAGGAACAACCGGGGGCTTGCGATCGAGGAGCTTCACGATGTGGTAGCCCTGATCGTCCTCCACAAGCCGCACTTCGCCCACGTTGAGGGACCAGATGACGTCCGTAACGGTGGTGGAAAAAGGCGAAGCATACCGGCTGAAGTAGTCCGTTTCGCCACCCTTTTCCTTCGTGGCCTCGTCCTGGGAATACTGCTTCGCCAGGCTTGCAAAATCCGCACCGGGTGCCTGGATCCTTCCCAAAAGCTCGTCGGCCAGTTTGGCATCCCTGACGAGGATATGGGCGACCTTCACCTTTTCCGGTTCCGTCTCATAACGATCTTTGTTAGCCTCGTAATATTGGCGGAGCTCCTCGAGGGTGGGCTCGATCGCCCCCACCACCGTGGCCTTTAGTTTTTCCTCCCGAAGCCTCTCCTCCTCCGCTTGGCGTAAAAGCTCCTTATAGCGGTCCAAGGTGAGGTTTTGCGCTTGTAGATAGAATTTGAGGATTTCCTCGCCGCCCACCTGCTGAAGGATCTGGTTATAGCGGGCTTGTACAGCCTGATCAAGCTCGGCCTTGGGAACCTGGACCCGCAAGCGGTCGGCCTCGTTGCGGATGATAGTTTGGCGGATGAGAGCTTCGCCGGCCTGGGCCAGGTACTGGAAACGGAGGAAAGCCCCATCAGTGCCGCGAAGCTGGGCGTCGAAGTCCATCCCGAACATCTGGTAGAGCTGGCGGTAATAATTGAAGATGTTTTCCAAAGTTTGCGAGAACTGGGCCCGCGTGAACTTCTGGCCCTCCACAACCAAAACGACTTCTTCGGCGCTGCCTTTAGGGGGTGGGGAGAAGCGTTGGAACGTGAAAAGCCCGATACCTCCGGCGGCAAAGCCAAAAACGATGGCCCAAATGACGGCCTTTTGCCAGCGTTTCATGATCCGCGATCACCTCTTTTCCCTTCGCGAAGGAGGAGACGCAGGGCGGCCCAGGCGCCTGAAGCTAATCCCAAAAGGAGGCCCAGGATTTGTCCGGTGCGGCCGCCGCGGGCCCTGTCCCAAAACCAGCCTAAGCCAAACCCCAAAAAAGCTCCTCCCGCCACAAGCAAACCCACTTGGCCCAGCAGGGCCAGGGCCCGAAGCGGCCCGAGAAAATCGTCAGATGTCCTTCCACTCCTCCTTGGCAGTGCTCCCCTCTCCTCGGCGGGCCCGCGGCCTCAGGGGCGGCACCGGCGTGCGCGAGCGCACCGTGAAGCGGATTCCTGTGCGGATTTCACCGTTGACCTCCACCTCCACAAATGAGGGCACAAAGAAGAGGTCGATGCCGCTGGGAGCGACATATCCGCGGGCAATGGCGATGCACTTCACCGCTTGGTTCACCGCCTTGGGACCGATGGCCTGGATTTCGGCCACACCCTCCTCACGGAAGGTGTTGGCCACCGCGCCTGCAGCCGCCGTAGCATCCGAAGTCGCTGCGATCTTCAGTACGTTCACGGCCACCTCCTTATCGTGCCGTCTCCGTATATTGGGTCTGGCGGATAACCGTCACTTTGATCTCCCCAGGATACTGGAGCTCCTCCTCGATCCGCCGAGCAATATCATACGCCAGTTTCGCCGCCATTTCATCGGAGGCCTTCTCCGGCCGTACCACGACCCGCACTTCCCTTCCCGCCTGAAGCGCATAGGCTTCCTTCACCTGAGGGTAAGAGCGCGCTAGCTTCTCCAGCTCCGTAAGACGCTGGATGTAGCGCTCGTAGGTTTCGATGCGGGCGCCGGGCCTGGCGGCGGAAAGGGCATCCGCAGCCTGAATGAGCACCGCCGTTACCGTGGCCGGCTCCACCTGGCCATGGTGGGCAGCGATGGCATTTACAATGGGCCACGGCTCCCCATAGCGTTTGGCCAGGTCCGCCCCAATGAGGGCATGGGGACCCTCCACCTCATGGTCCAGGGCTTTTCCGATATCGTGGAGGAGCCCGGCGCGCTTCGCCGGCCGGGGATCCAGACCCAATTCCTCCGCGAGCATTCGAGCAATAAAACTCACCTCCACCGCATGCCGCAGCTGATTCTGGCCAAAACTCGTGCGGAAATAGAGTCGGCCCAAAAGTTGGATGAGCTCAAGAGGCAGATCGACCCCCACCTCCATGGCTGCCCGCTCGCCCTGCTCGCGGATCACCGCCTCCACCTGGTCTTTGGCCTTGCGCACCATTTCTTCGATGCGGGCGGGATGAATCCGGCCGTCTTCAATGAGCCTTTCCAAGGCGATGCGTGCGATCTCCCGGCGGATGGGGTGGAAGGAAGAAAGAACCACAACCTCAGGAGTATCGTCCACGAGAATTTCTACGCCGGTGAGGGCCTCGAAAGTACGGATGTTGCGACCATCGCGGCCGATGATGCGGCCTTTATATTCATCGTTGGGAAGAGGAACAGCCGTGACCGTGGCTTCCTCCACGTAGTCCAGGGCCAACCGCTGGATGGCGTCGGCGATGATGCGGCGGGCGCGGCGCTCCGCTTCCTGGCGGGTCCTTTTTTCCACCTCGGCGATCTTTTTCGCGAAGTACCGCTCGCTTTCCGCTTCCACAAGCTTGAGAAGGTACTCTTTGGCTTCCTCTTGGCTAAAGCCGCTTAGCTTTTCCAAAAGCTCGCGCTCCTCCGCAAGAAGTTTTTGGCCCATCTCGATGAGGCGTTCGAGCTCGGCTTCCTCCCGGCGGAGGGAGTCCTCAAGCATCTCCAAGTACTGGCGTTTTTTACCGAGCCGGTCTTCCCGCTGCCGTAACCGCTCTTCCGCTTCGGCGAGCTCCGCCTCCCGCTGGCGCAAGCGCTCCTCTTCCCGCTCGCGCAGGGCTTGGATTTCTTTCTGTGCAGAAAGCAAAGCCTCTTCTCTCAGGCGTTGCGCTTCGCGCCTAGCTTCCTCCAGAATGGCTTGAGCCTGATGTCGCCGGAAGCGCAAAAAGAGGAAGTGAAGGCTCACCCCCAGGAGAAAAGACGAAACCCCGATGAGGATCAACCCCAGGCTCTCCATAACCTAAGGCACTTTAGTCCCTCTCCTGGTCTTCTGCAACTCCCCGACAACCGCGGGAAGGAAGAGGCATGTCCAAAGGGTGGTGAAACCCAAGCCCAAAAGGGCGGATGCCCCTAGGAAACGAAGACCTGGGGTATGGGCTGCCAGGAGGGCCCCAAAGGAGGCCATGGTGGTGAGGTAGCTTCCCAAAGTGGGGCCGGTTGTCGCTGCCGCCGCCCAAATCGCCGCCTCCCGTTCGTGCTTTTCTTCCTCCTCGTAGTAGCGGTGCAAAAAGTGCACCGCACCATCCACCCCAAGCCCGATCAAAAGGGGAGAGATCACGATGTTGGTGAAGTTGAAGCGCAAGCGCAAAGAGGCCATACCGCCCAGCATAAAGGCGTAGCCCATGGCCAAGGGCACAAGGGAAAGGAGGGCCCTTTGCGGCTTTCGGAAGTCGATGAAAACGACAAGGAAAATGAAGAGGAGAGCAAGACCACTCGTGAAGAAGAAGTCCCGGCGCATGTGGTGCTCCAAAGCGAGCTGGATCTCCGGCGAACCCACGTAATCCAAGCCAAAGCCCCGCAACCAGTTCACGAATTCCTCGAGGTTACGGCCCTGATAAAGGGCGGGGCGGACGCGCAACTCGATGATGTATCCCCGGGAGATGCGGTATTGGGCACGGATTTCCTCGGGAAGGAGGGCCAAAATTTGCTCGATGAGCTTCTCCTCCGAAGGAAGGGCCCGGAGCTTCTGGGCAAAAGCTTCAAGGCCTTCCAAAGCTTGGTTCATGGCGGAAAGGGCTTTCTGGATGGGCGCAGGGTCCGTGGCCTTGAACTCCTCGGCGAGCTCAAAGAAATCCTCGGCCCGTTTGGAAAAGACCAGGGCCTTTCGGACCTCGCCAAAAAGAAGGGCCCTAAGCTCAAGGAGGGAAAACATGGCCGCGGTTTCCTCCATTTGGGAGCCGAGTTCCGGCCAGCGCTCAAGAAGGGAAGACAGGGCAAAAAGGCCCTCTTTTGCTTGGGAAACGGGGATATGCTGGAGTTTTGCGGCCTCGCCCAAAAGCTCCCAAGGCAGGAGGGCCCGGGCGGAGAGAACGGAGTCCACAAGAGGATGGGCCCTGAGTTTTTCGGAAAGCGGGCCGAGGTCGCGGGGATCGGACACAAAAACACGGAACACGTCGCCAAGCCAGATTTCCCCCCCGAAGCTCTCCACGATTTCCTGAAGCACAGCCTGGGCGGAAGTGGGCGGAACCAACTCCCCGGAGGCAAACTTGAACTCCACCCGCACAGCCTTCGCCAAAGCGACGGCAGTGAGGATTAACGAAAAGAGAATGACGCCGCGGCGGAGGAGCAGCAGGTTTCGATACGGACGATAAAGGCGCTCCCGATGCAAAAGGGGCCTGCCCCGCAATTTAGGAAAGACTTTTCCCACCAAAACCAAAAGGGCCGGGCCAAGGGCAAAGACGGAAACAAAGGAAATCACGATACCCAGGGACATGATAGCCCCAAGTTCCCATAGGGCCCGGGAACGCGAAAAAAGTAGACAACAAAAAACAGCGGCTGTGGTGGTCGCAGCTACAAAAGAGGCCACCCCTTTGGTCTGCACGGCAGCAAGGACAGCCTCCACAAAGGGGGCCCCATCGCGCCGGGCCTCGCTGAACCGCGAAAAAAGGTGGAGAGAATAATCAATGCCCAATCCCAAAACCAGGGCGGGCAAAAAGGTGGTGAGAAGGTTAAAGCCGTTCACGGCGAACTTGGCCCAGGCCACCGTGAGAATCGCGGAGACCGCAACCGGCAAAAGGGCCAAGAGCGCAAGGATTGGGCTTCCCAAAGCAAGGAAGGTGAAAAGGATGATGAGGAAAGCGGACAAGATCGTAACCAAGGCCATGTCGCGGCGGATGGAATCCTCCACTTCCGTGGAGTGGATATAGCCTCCGGTAAAACCGGCGGTGATGCCCAGGCGCGAAAGATCCGCAGAGGAAACCGCCCGCTTGAGTTCATCCCGCACACGGCGGTTAAAAGCTTGGGAAGCATAAACGGGCTGCGTGGGCCAAACCTGGATCACAAGGCGCGTGTGATCAAGCGAAAGCAAAGGCTGCCCCACCTCCGTGGGAACGGTGCGGCTTTGCGCCCTTTTCACGATTTCGCTTGCCTCCACAAGGAGATCTCGAATCTCCGGGATTTCCGCGAAAAGCTTCAGGGCGGATTGCCCAGCCGCAACGAGGGCGCCCAAAACCCGGTCGAGCTCATCGGGATCGTTGGGAAGTTCCTCAGGAAAGGAAATGCCCTGCACTTCCGCCAAACGGGAAAGGTATGCGGAGAGCTCGGCCACGATGGCGCTGAGCCTTTCTCGCTCCTCAGGATAGAGGGTGCGGAAGATGAGAAGTTCTGGGGGGATCCTCTCTTGGGCTTGCAAAAAGTAGGAAGCGCGGGCGATCACCGCGGGATCGAGCTCAGCGATGACCCGATCGGCGGCAGCGAAAAGGAGACGTGCCCGTTCAGCGGGATCCTCGGGAGGGTTTTCGAGTTTCAAAAGGACGGCCGCTACGTCCAGACCCCGGAGCTCCGCCTGTACAGACTCGTATTTCTCCACCAGGGGATCGCCCAAGGGGAGCAAATCGAGGTAGGAGCTGCGGATGGGAAATTCCTGAAGGTAGTAGAGAGCCGCACCTACCAAAACCGCGAAGAAAAGGATGATCAAAAACGCATGGCGGGTGACAAAGGCGCCAAGCCTAAAGAAGAAGGCGCGTTTGGACATAAAAAGGCTTTATTTCTTTTCTTCGCCGGAGGGGGTGCGCACGGTGATGTCGTAGCCGGTGAGGCGGGCGGCAAGGGCCACGTTATGCCCCTCTTTCCCGATGGCCAAGGAAACCTCGTGTTCCGGCACCACGACCGTGGCCTTCTTCGCTTTTTCATCAAGCTCCACCTCAAGGACGCTGGCGGGGGCCAAAGCGGCGCGGATGACTTCCCGCACATCCTCGCTGAATTTGATCACGTCGATTTTCTCGCCGGCAAGCTCCCGACTCACCGCGCGGATGCGGCTTCCGCCAGGTCCGATACAGCTTCCCACGGGATCGATGCGGGGATCCAGGCCCCGCACGAGCACCTTCGCCCGCACCCCCGGCACCCGCACTACCTTCACCACCTCCATCATCCCCTGGGCGAGCTCAGGGACCTCGAGGGCCAGGAGTTTCGCCAAAAAGCCGGGATGCGCCCGGGAGAGAAAAACCTTGGGATCTCCTTGGGTTCTTTCCACCTTGTACAGGTAGGCCTTGATCGGGCTTCCGGGAATGTAGCGCTCGTTGGGGATGCGTTCCTCCGCGGGCATGATGGCCTCCAAATCTCCAAGGTAGATCCACACATCCCTTCCCTCGAAGCGGTGGACTTTGCCGTTGAGGATTTCCCCAATCCGCGCGGAGTAAAGCTCGTAGAGGGCTTCGCGGCGGCGGCGCAGGATTTCCCTGCGGAAATATTCCTCCGCCCGGCGGGTGGCGATCCGGCCGAGTTTGGAAAGGTCAAATTTTTGGCCGTTCACGTAGACATCGCCGGAGCGGCGGTCGATCTTCACCACCGGCGGCTCGGGCGTACCGAACTCCACCCGGTATGCCTCGGCAATGCCCTTCTCCATGGCCTCGTAGGCCGCCTCCCGATCGATGCCCCGCTCCCGGGCCATCTCCTCCAAGGCTTCGAGGAACTCGATGTTCATACCCTACTCCCCTTCGTACACCACCCAGGCTTGGGTCACCTGGCTCAGCGGAATCTCCACGCGGCCGCTTTTCTCCTCCACCACCGCTTTTCCCTCCTGAACCCCAACGAGCCGGCCCTCGTAACTCGTGCGCTCCATGCCGCGCACCTTCACGTGAATTTTCTTCCCTACAGCGCGCTCGTAGTGCCAGGGCTCCCAGAGTCGGCGGTCCAAACCCGGCGAGGAGACCTCGAGAACATACGAGGAGGGAATGGGATCCGCTTGATCGAGGAGATCGCTCAAGATTCTGCTGGTGCGGGCGCAGTCCTCTACGGAAACGCCGCCCGGCCGATCGATGTACACCGTGAGCCGCAGCTCCCGGCCGCGCTGGGCGAGCTCCCAGTGGTACAGTTCCACCCTCGCCTGGGCCACGGCCCGGCGCACAATCTCCTCGAGCACATCCCTCGGTACGTTCATGGTTTGCCATTATACTCGGTCCTCGGGAATGGACATAACACACGGATTGCGAATGGATCGGATATTTGTGGGTGAGGAAGACGGGGGCGAACGGGCCGATCGGTTCTTGGCCAAAAAACTCGGGGTCTCCCGTGCTTTCGCCCAACGGCTCCTCCTTGAAGGCGCCGTGGAGGTGGGAGGAAAGCCCGTGGAGCCAAGCTACCGCTTAAAGGCGGGCGAAGAGGTCCTCGTGCGCTGGCACGGCCCAGGCCTTCTTCCCACGCCTTTTCCCATCCCCATCCTTTATGAGGACGAGAGCGTGGTGGTGGTGAATAAGCCCCGGGGCCTGGCCGTGCATCCGGCTGGTCCCGCGACAAAACCCACGGTGGTCACCGCCCTTCTGGCCCACGGCCCCTTGGCCGGCGGAGACCCCGAGCGACCGGGCGTGGTGCACCGCTTGGATGCCCAGGCCACCGGCGCCCTCGTCTTGGCCCGCACGGAAGAAGCTTATCGCTTCCTGGTCCAGCAATTTAAGGAGCGCAAGGTCCTCAAAGAGTATTTGGCGGTAGTGGAGGGCGAGGTGGAGGTGGACGAGGGGCTTATCCGGGGCCGCGTGGGCCGGGATCCCCATGAGCCCTGGCGGATGGGGGTACAAAAGATCGGAAAGGAAGCGCAAACGGAATTTAGGGTTTTAGCGCGGAAAGAGGGCAGGACTTTACTCTTGGTGCGGCCGATCACCGGCCGTACCCACCAGATTCGCCTGCATTTGGGGACCATCGGCCATCCCGTGGTCGGGGACCCCCTCTACGGCCGCGGCCCTGGCCCCCTTCTCCTCCATGCCCTGCGGCTCGGCTTTTTTCACCCTAAGGACGGCTCTTGGCGGGAATTTCTGGCCCCGCCGCCTCCGGAGTTTTCCCCGTGGCTTGGAGAACTAGATAGTAAAGGGCTGCTCCGAATTGGGCAGCAACCGCCGCCCAATAGACCCAAACCCCCTGAGGAGTAAGGAAAAGAAGCCCGCTCGCGAGAGCGGTGAGGCCAGCCGCAGCCTTGCCGGGCCAGCGCGCCCGCAAAACGTGCTTCCGCCTCCACAAAACAAGAGTCCCCAAACCTATTCCCACCTGGGGGAGGAGAAAAAGGAGGACCGCAAGGAGAGGAAGGCGACCCATAGCATGGAACGCCACCGCCACCGCGAAATAGAAGATCTTGTCCACCAAGGGATCGAGGAGCTGGCCCAAAACGGTGGGTTTTTGCCGGCGGGCGACCCACCCGTCCAAGATGTCCGTGGCGACCCCAAAGAGGAAAAGGCCAAGGCCGAGGGCTAAACGCTCGCTCAAAATCGCCCACACCAAGGGGGCCAAAGCGAGGGCCCGGGACACCGTTAAAACATCGGCGCAACGCACAACGCGAATGTTACCCAACAGAAATGGAAAATCGAATGCGAGTTGGTTATAATTTGACGCCTCAAATCCACCAATCCGAGGTGAATCTCATGCGCAGGACAAGGGTCATCATCATGGGTGCAGCTGGGCGTGACTTTCACAACTTCAACGTGGTGTTTCGGGACAACCCGGAATACGAGGTCGTGGCGTTTACGGCTGCCCAGATCCCGGGGATTGCCGGCCGGCGGTACCCAGCGGAGCTCGCCGGCCCCCTCTATCCCCAAGGTATTCCCATCGAGCCGGAGGAGCGGCTCGCAGAACTTGTGAGGACCTATCAGGTGGACCGCGTGGTGTTCGCTTATTCCGATGTTTCCCACCAGTACGTGATGGAGCGGGCGGCCATGGCCCAGGCGGCCGGCGCGGACTTCTGGCTCCTCGGCCCTTCCTCTACGCAACTTTCCGCGAAAAAGCCGGTGGTGGCCGTGTGCGCCGTCCGCACGGGTTGCGGAAAGTCCCAAACCACGCGAAAGGTAACGCGCATCCTCAAATCCTGGGGGAAGAAAGTCGTGGTGGTCCGCCACCCCATGCCCTATGGGGATCTGCGCCAACAGGTGGCCCAGAGGTTCGCAGACTTTTCGGATTTGGACCGCTACCGCTGCACCATCGAGGAAAGGGAGGAGTTTGAACCCCACCTCCGTGAAGGAACCACCGTTTATGCAGGGGTGGACTACGAGAAGATCTTGCGCATGGCCGAAGAGGAAGCGGATGTGATCGTGTGGGACGGGGGAAACAACGATTTCCCCTTCTTCAAAACGAACGTCCTCATCGTCGTCACTGATCCCCTCCGGGCGGGGCACGAGCGCACCTATTGGCCGGGCTCCGTGAACATCCGCATGGCCGATGTGGTGGTGATCAACAAAGTAGATTCCGCGTCTTTGGCGGACATCGAGCGCCTGCGCGAGTCCATCGCGGAGCTGAACCCAAGGGCGATCGTGGTGGAGGCCGCCTCCCCCATCGTCGTGGAGGAGCCGGAGCTTGTGGCGAGAAAGCGGGTTTTGGTGATTGAAGATGGCCCCACCGTGACCCACGGCGAGATGCCCTTTGGCGCCGGCGCCGTGGCCGCCCGAAAGCTCCAGGCCACCCTCGTGGATCCCCGACCCTATGCGGTGAACTCCATTAAGGAAACGTTCGAGCTCTATCCCCATCTGGGCCCGGTGCTCCCAGCCATGGGCTATGGTGAGCACCAGATCCGGGATTTGGCGGAAACCATCCGTCGGGTGCCCTGCGATGCGATCTTGATTGCCACGCCGGTGGATCTCCGGCGGCTTGTGGACCTTCCCAAGCCCGCCACCCGGGTGCGCTACGAGCTCCAGGAGATCGGCCATCCCACGTTGGAGGAAGTCCTGCGGGACCTCCTTTAGGGAAAAACTTCCCGGGCGGGCCGGACAAAGAGCTGGCCCGCCCAACCCCGCTTTTTCTTTGCCTTTTCCTCCTCTCCCCGTACCTTCACCCCAGGAGGCGAACGATGCGCGCAAAATGGATATTTCCTTTGGCCTTACTTTTCGCGGTTTCCTCTTGGGCTGCGGAGCTTTCCTTTTCCGGCTCCTTGGGGATGGACTTCCTCTTTCAGCCGCCTCTCAGTATCCGGACTTCCCTGAACATGAAGGTGGACGTGGGGAAGGGCGGGATGGAAAGCCGCACGATTCTTTCCCTCTCCGGCCTTGAGGCGGAGAAGCTCTGGCTTTGGCTTAATTTCGATGGGATAACTCTTAGGTCCGGCCTCACCTTCGATCCATGTTTTTCCCTCTGGACCCTGGAGGTGCGGGGCTGTTGCTGCGGTCCTTGTTGTTGCCCCTTCTTCGTCGGGGGATTATTCCTCCTTGGAAACCTCAATCCGCCCTGCCAGCCGCCGAACTATACCGTGGGGTTCATCCTGGACCTGGGATTCGGGGGTACACCGGGGTTCCTCGCCCGCAGCCTCACGGGGTTCGGCGCTACCAACCTCTACGCCCTGATCGACGGTGATCCTTGGACTGAGGTGGTCCTTGTTCCCGGCTGGTGGTTCGAGGAAGAACTTTTGCACTTCGCTTACGTGGTTCCGCCCCTTTCGGCCTACACCACCTGGCTTTTCACATGGGCCGGCCTTTCCTTTGGGGAGCTTGGGATTTCCTACACATTTGGGCCGCCGGAAGTGGAAATCGGCGCCGGCTTTCGCTTGAACGCCTCCCTCGCTTTAGCCTGGGCCAAACTTTGGCTTTCCGTCACCATCGACCCCGTGACCGTGCGCTCCACCACGGCCTTCGACTTCCTGGGGTTCCTCTGGCAGGAGATCGCCTTGGAAATCCGCTTCTCCCAGGTGTTCCTCTACTCCCGCACCCGTTTTGATCTTTCCGGGCTTCAAGAGCTCCGGGTGGGCTTTGAGCTCAGCTTTTAGGGCGTGCCCAAGATCATGAAGTCCGCGCCGTAGCGGATCCGCCACTGGGGAAGCCCGCCCACGAGGGAGTAGGCCCGGGCAAGGCCAAGGCTTCTAAGGAATTGAGCCGCGGCGGGGGCGACGATCTCGTCCTCGTCCACGCAGAAGATGTAGGGCTGGAGTTCGGGCGCCAGGGCTGCGGCCGGCAAAAGATAGGGCAAAACCCGGTCCAGACCATCCGGCCCCACAAAAATGGAGCCGAGGAAGTGCTCTTTCTCGTACTCCTCGGCGGAGCGGAAGTCCAGGATGATCACGTATTCCTGAGCAAGCTGGGAGGGGCTGACCGCGCCGGGGGCAATCTGGGGGAAGGCGGAAAGGGGCTCCCCTACCACGAGGTACCCAGCCATTTCCTTGCTCCATCCGGCAAAACCGCCGGCGAGGACCCTTGTGGCCCAAAATCCCCGACGCCTGAGAAGCTCGGCGGCCTTGAGGCCAAGCTCGCCCGCTTCATCGCACACATAGATCACCGTTTGGGGAAGCCAATCCAAAGCTTCCTCGAGCCTGGAGAAGGGAACGTTCACCGCGCCCAAAAGATGTCCCCGGGCAAAACTTTCAGGCTCGCGGACATCCAAAATCAGCCTGTACCGGTACCGCAGCATATAGGCCGTTTCCTCAAAAGGCGCATGAGGCCGAACATAGCCCTGCAGAGCTAGGTTAACCTGGGGTGCCTCAGGATCGTCGGAATAGACGTAAACATACTTGATCGTGCGGCGCCCGCCGTAACCGGTGGTCTCGAACCGCACCTCCAGCGGCACGGACTCCCCGGGTTCGAGGGTCATCTTGGGAAGCGGGGCAGAAGTGCAGCCACAAGAGACACCAGGCGATCGGGTAAAAGTAAGGACTGCGTCCCCCACATTTTTGAGAAGGAAAGTGTGGACAACAAGCATCCCTTCCTTCACTTCCCCAAAATCGTAGACCGTTTCGGAAACCCAAAGCTTGGGCCCAGCCCACGCCGCTAAACCGAGGAGAACCACCAAAAAGAGCACCCTTTGCATCTCGCCCTCCTTACGTCCAAATCTTACCGGAGGAACGGTTATAATGGGGCGAAAGGAGGCTATGTGCTTTTTCGTTTCGGTTTAGGGTTTTCCGGCGTTAACCAGGATGGGGTTCCTTTCCCCCTCGAGAGCCTCCTTGGCCGGTACGTGGTCTTGTACTTCTTTCCCCGCGCAGGAACTCCAGGTTGCACCCAGGAAGCCCGGGACTTCCAGGCCCTTCTGCCCCGCTTTCGAAAGCTTGAAGCGGAAATAGTGGGCGTTTCCCAGGACCGGCCGGAGGTCCTCCGCCGCTTTGCGGAAAAAGAAGGCTTGGAGTTCACCCTCCTTTCCGACGAGGCGGGAAAACTTCTGGAAGCTTACGGTGCTCAAGAAAACGGAAGGATTGTGCGTTCCACGTTTCTCTTGGATCGGGCAGGCGTGGTGCGCTGGGCCTGGCGCCGGGTGCGGGTGCCCGGCCATGCGGAAGAGGTCCTCACGGTTTTGGAGAAGCTCGCTTCTGGCGACGCTGCACTCAATCCCTTCGTTTTTGTGCGGCGGGCCAAACGGGCGCTGCGGGAAGATACCATCCCCAAAGAGGATCTCGAAAAGCTCATCGAGGCGGCGCACCTGGCGCCCTCGTGTTTCAACAACCAGCCCTGGCGGTTTGTGGTGGCGCAAGGGGAGAAGCTGGAGGCGGTGAAAAAGGCTCTACCTGGCGGGAACTATTGGGCCCTACGGGCTCCGGCCATCATCGCCGTCGCCTCCCATCCGGATCTAGACTGCAGGCTCTCCGACAACCGCGATTATTTCCTCTTCGATTGCGGCATGGCCGTAGGTTTCCTCATGATCCAGGCCACCCAGATGGGGCTCGTGGCCCACCCCATCGCCGGCTATGATCCCTTGGCCGTCAAGGAAGCCCTGGCGATTCCCGCTGATTACGTTCTCATCACGTTGGTCGTGGTGGGGAAGCCTGGAGATCCTGGCGTTTTGAGCGAAAAACACAGGGAGCTTGAGCTTGGGCCGCGGATCCGGAAGCCTCTTTCCGCGGTACTCGGATGGAACGAATTTCCGAAGGAGGAGAAATGAGCGAGCTTTTGGAGATCATGCGAGGTCGCCGTAGCGTTCTCCGCTTTAAAGACGATCCCGTTCCGGAGGAAGACCTAGAGAAAATCCTGGAGGCGGGGCGATGGGCGCCCTCGTACGCCAACAGTCAACCCTGGAAGTTCATTGTGGTGCGGGAAAAGGAAGCGCGGGAGGCCATCGGCCGCGTGGTGGAGAGGGTGTTGGTGTTTCGGCCAGGCCGGGTGGCCTTGTCCTCGGCAGGCTTGGGAGAGGCGCCGGCGGCCATTGTGGTTGTGGTGGATCCTGCTCGCGATCCCCTCCATTACCTGGAGGCTGGAGCAGCTGCCGCCCAAAACATGGCCCTCATGGCCCATGCCCTGGGATACGCCACCTTTTGGGCAGGGGTGGCCGGCCGGGGCGAGGTAGAGCGGGAAATCAAAAAGATCCTGGGTATCCCCCGCGGCATGCGGGTGGTGGCGGTGCTCCCCGTGGGGAAGCCCGCATACCAACCTGAACCCGGAGCCCGCCTGCCCCTGGAGGAGCTCGTCGTCGAAGAACGCTTCGCTTAAAGGCGGAGGAGCTCACCCCTCAGGGCCATAAGGTCCACCAGAGCCGCGCTGGGTTGGCCGGTGAGCCAGCCCCCTAGCTCACCGGGGTTGATCACGAGCGGCCTTCCCTCGCGGATTTCGGCCCTGTGGGTGTGCCCGTACACCACAAGGTCATACCGCCCCGAGGCCACGAGGGCCTCCAAGGCCCGGGGCTCGTGCATAAGCAGGATTCTGCGGCCTCCTAGCTCAAGCTCATGGGGGCCGAAATGGAGCTCTCCCACCCCGGAAAAACGCTCCCGCAAATAGAGCTTATCTCCATCATTGTTGCCGAAAACGCCGATCACGCGCACTCCGAGCTCGCGGAAGGGCTCGGAGACAAACGGTGAGACGAAATCCCCCGCGTGAAGAACGATTTCCACCCCGCGCTCGCGAAAGAGGGCCAGGGCGCGGCGCACATTCTCCAGATGATCGTGGGAATCGGAAATAATGCCGATAAGCATCGTCTCCTCCTTTAGGACGTTTTCAGACCAGACCCCGTGAGGGGAACGACCACCGTTTCTCCCTTTCGGAAGAACCCTTCGGCCAGAAGGCGGCGGAGGCCAGCAGGCGCGAGGGCCGCGGTGGGCTCCACGTAAAGGCCGCTTTTCGCAAGTTCCGCTTGAGCTTCTTTGATCTCCTCTTCGCTTACGGCCAAAGCCCGGCCACCGGAGGCCCGCAAAGCCGCGAGGATCTCCCGTCCCCGCTCGGGCCTGGGAATACGCGCGCCCTCCGCCACTGTCTCCCCAGGCTCCACGGACACGGGCTCAGCGGCCGCCTTCTCCCAGGCCAAAACAATGGGCGCGCAGGCCTGAGCTTGCACGGCATGGATTTTGGGGACTTTTTTCACCCAGCCCAAGGAAAGAAGGAGGGAAAAGCCGTAGTAGAGGCCGAGCAAAAGCCCACCCCCGCCAACCGGAACAAGCACGTGGTCCGGTGCCCTCCACCCCAAATCCTCGGCGATTTCAAAGGCGAGCGTCATAAGACCGGCGAGGAAGAAGGGGGAGGCGTTATGGGAGGCGTACACAAGATCGGGGTTTTCCGCGCAGGCTCTTTGGGCCTCGCGGGTGGCCGCCGGCCGCGGCCCCTCCACAGGGACAACTTCCGCACCGAATGCGCGAATTTGGCGGATTTTGGGACCGGAAGCGTACGCGGGGACAAAAAGGCGCGCCCGCAAGCCCGCCGCAGCGGAATACGCGGCCAGGGCCGCGCCCGCGTTCCCCGAGGAGTCGTCGACAAGGACCTTCGCTCCGAGGGCGCGGAGGGCAGAAACCATGAGGGAAGCTCCGCGGTCCTTGAACGAGCCCGTGGGATTGAGAAATTCCAGCTTCCAAAGAACCGTTATGCCCAAGGCTTCGCCAAGTTTTGCCCTCAAAAGCGGGGTCCCGCCCTCGCCCAAGCTCACGGGCTCCACGTCGGGAAGGAAGGGGCGGTAGCGCCAAAGGCCCCTTCCACTAAGCTCCGAAGATTTCAGCAAAGAGAGAGGTTTTTCCCAGCGAAGGGGCACCCCGCAGCGCGGACAGGCCGCAAGCCTTGCGCTCGGCTCCTCCCGGTGGTCGCAAAACGGGCAAGCGAAGAAACCCTCCACCTACGCCTCCCAAAGGGCACGGAATCTTTGGGCATCGCGGGCCATGGTGTCGTTGTTGAAAAGCACATAGATCAAGTCAGCCTTGATTTTTGCGATGGTGTCTTTGAGCCACCGAAGATCCGCGTCGGTGTAGGTGTAGCGGTACATCTTTGTCCCCGGAGGGGAACCGTGGAGGCGCAGATACGCGAGGGATCCTTCGGTTACCGGAAGCCACTTAAACGGATCCGTGCAATGGATTAGACCGTATTCTTGGCAGATTTGACGGACGCGGTCGGGTTCGCGCTCCCATTCGCCCCGGGGCTCCCAGACCAAGAGGAACTCGTCCCGCTCAGCTTTTTCCAAAAAACGCCGTAGGGATTCCTCATTTTCCGGGGTCGGCCCAAAGGATGCCGGACTCTGCAAAAGGAGGATTCTTGCCCGCAGGGCGTGCGCAATTTCCGCACACCTCGAAAAAACCCGATGGGAAAGCTCGCCCCGAAAACGGTCCGTGTGGGTCACATCTTGGTGCACTTTCACGGTGAACTCGAAACCCGGGTTCACCTCATCCGCGAGGGCCCGCCACCCGGCCACGGTGGAAAGGCGAGGAAGCTTATAAAAAGTGGAGTTCACCTCCACAAGGGGAAAGTGGGCGGCATAAAGTTGCAGCCGGTGCTTGTACCTCTTTTGCCAGTCCTCTTCCCCGAAATCCTGCGGTCGGAGGGCCGACCAACCGCAGCAACCCACACGAATTTCCACGCCGAATTATAGGCGGAGCTCCTCGAGAGGCCGCAGGGACTCCAGGGTCTCGTAGGCCGTGAGATCGAGGTGGAGAGGAGTAACGGAGACGTAGCCGGAAAGGACGGCCCAAAGATCCGTATCCTCTTCGCCTTCGGGCGGCGTGGATTGCATTTCCCCGGCAAACCAGAAAAAGTCGCGGCCGCGCGGATCCTTTCCCCGCACGAGCTCCTCGCTCCAAATTTTCCCGCCGAGCCTCGTGATCCGGAGGCCTTTGGGCACCCCCCGGGGAATGTTCACGTTGAGACATACCCCGTGCGGAACAAGAAGATCGCGGGAAAGAATTTTTTCCGCAAGCTTTAAAGCCACCCGGGCGGCCCGATCATAGTCCGGGGTTTCCTCAGGCTCTCCGGAAACATCCAACGAGACCGCCAAGGAGGGGATCCCCGCCTGAGCTCCCTCCATGGCCGCGGAGACTGTGCCGGAATAGGTGACATCCCGGCCGAGGTTCGCGCCGGCGTTGATCCCAGCCACCACCAAATCCGGCCGCCGCGGGGCCAACCCCAACACGGCCAACAGGACGCAGTCCGAAGGAGAGCCATTCGTGACGTGAACAACAGCGCCGTCGGGAAGCTGGGCGGAATAGACGCGGAGGGGCTTGTGGAAAACCCGGGTGCGGGAAGCCGCCGACCAGTTCTTCTCCGGGGCCAAAACCCATACCTCCCCAAGCTCCGAAAGAGCCCGCCGCAGGGCATGAAGCCCCGGGGAGAGGTAGCCGTCGTCGTTGGTGAGAAGAATAAGGGGCGGCATGGTTGGCCCGAAGTTTAACCTTCTTCCCTTCCCAGGCCAAACCGGAAATAGGTGAGGCGGGTTTCCCCATAGGTGCGGGAATCGTAAAGAAGGAGGGGCGGATAGGCATTGAAGAGCTCGTCCTTGTGGAAAGTCTCGGCGACAACGATCGCACCGGGTCGAAGAGGGAGCGCTTCGCTCAGAGCCTGGAGCGCTTGGGCGGCAACCCCCCTCTCGTAGGGGGCCCCAATGAAGACAAGATCGTATTTTCTTCCCATCCGGGCCAGTTTATGGATAGCCTCTGCCGCGTCGGATCGGAGGATTTCCACCCGATGGGAATAGCCCAATTTTTTCGCGTTTTCCCGAATGATGCGGATCGCCCGGGGGGAGGAATCCACAAATGTCGCATGGCTTGCGCCCCGGGAGAGGGCCTCCAAACCCACCGCGCCTGTTCCCGCGAAAAGGTCCAATACCTCAGCTCCTACCACGGCTTCTCCGAGGGTATCGAAAAGGGCGGTGCGCACGCGGTCGCGCAGGGGCCGAATCCCCTCCCCTTGCCAGCGGGCGAGCTTTCTTCCCCCTTTTTCTCCACCGATGATGCGCATAACGAAAGCTTACCCGAAGGCGGGTTGCAGGAATAATTCAGGTGGCTACGATTACGCGGCTCTTTAAAGGAGAAGAAATGCCTTGGGATGTGGCCATTGTGGGTGCTGGACCGGCCGGGCTCTTCGCCGCACGGGAACTTGTGCCCGCAGGGCTTCGCGTGGTGGTCGTGGAGAAGGGTCAGGCACCCCGGGAGCGGACGAGCATCACCTGCGGGGTGGGGGGTGCTGGCGCTTATTCCGATGGAAAACTGAACCTCACCCCAAAAATTGGCGGAGAGCTTGAAGCCATTGGTCTCGGCCCCGCGGAAGCGGAAAAGCTCATCCGCTACGTGGACGAGGTTTTCACCCTCTACGGCGCGCCGGAGCAGTACTCCGGCGAGGATGAGGACGCCCTCTCCCAGCTCAAGAAAGCGGCGGCGGAGGCAGGGGTGGAGTTCATCGCTGGCCGCCAGCGCCACATTGGAACCGGAAAAATCCGGGAGGTCATCGAGAACTTCTACCAGGATCTTCTCCAGCATGGGGTGGAGTTCCGGCTGGGGAAAGCGGTGCGGGCGATCTTCCGGGAGAGGGACGGATACGTTTTGGACTTGGGCGAAGAGAAACTCTCCGCCCGATGCGTGATCGCCGCGCCCGGCCGGGGCGGGGCTTATTGGCTGAGGGAGGTGACCCGAAATCTCGGGATCGGCCCGGATTTCGGCCCCCTGGATGTGGGCGTGCGCGTGGAGTTCCCCGCGGAAATCTACGAGCCCATCGAGCGGGTGATGTACGACGCGAAATTCCGCGTGCGCACGCGCACCTACGACGACATGGTCCGCACCTTCTGCACCAATCCCCGCGGATTCGTGGTGGCCGAGGATCACGGCGATTTTGTCCTCGTGAACGGACACGCGGAGAACGACAAAAAGACGCAGAACACAAATTTTGCTCTTCTTGTGCGGATCGAGCTCACCGATCCCGTGGAGGACACCACGGAATACGGAAGGGCCATGGCGAAGTTGGCCAACACCATTGGCGGAGGGAGGCCTATCCTCCAGCGCCTAAAGGATCTGCAAGCGGGAAGGCGCTCCACCCTGGAGCGGATTCGCCGCGTTCCTATTGAGCCCACCCTCAAGGATTTCACACCGGGCGATATCTCCATGGCCCTTCCCCACCGGGTGGTGGTGGATCTCCTCGAGGCCCTGGAAACGTTGGATCGGGTCATGCCCGGGGTGGCCTCGGGAAGCACCCTCCTTTACGCGCCGGAGATCAAGTTCTACGACACCCGCTATCGCGTGCGGGAAGGGATGGAAACGGAACTTCCTGGTTTTTACGTGGCCGGCGATGCCTCGGGACACTCCCGGGGTATCGTGTTTGCCGCTTTGACGGGAATTCTCGCGGCCCGGCACATCCTTTCCCATCATGTTTAGACGCATCGGTGTTCTCACGAGCGGCGGCGATGCGCCGGGGATGAACGCGGCCATTCGCGCTGTGGTGCGGGCTGGACTTGCCCAGGGCTGGGAAATCCTGGGGATTCGTCGGGGCTATGCGGGGCTTCTTGCCGGCGAGGCCCGGCCCCTGGGTGCCCGCGACGTGGGCGGAATCATCCAGCTTGGCGGAACCATTTTGGGAAGCGCCCGCTGCCCGGAGTTCAAAACCCAGGAAGGCCTGCGAAAAGCCGTGGAGGTTTTGGATCGCCTGGGAATTGAGGCCCTGGTGGTGATCGGCGGAAACGGCTCCCAAAAGGGAGCTTATGCTCTCTCCCAGGAAGGGGTGCCCGTGGTGGGGGTGGCCTCCACCATCGACAACGACCTTTGGGGCTCGGACATTACCATCGGCGTGGATACCGCTCTCAACGTGGCTTTGGAAGCTATCGACCGCTTGAAGACCACGGCTTCTTCGCACAACCGCGCTTTTCTGGTGGAGGTGATGGGGAGGGATTGCGGGTATTTGGCCCTCATGGCGGGGATCGCCGGCGGGGCGGAAGCCGTGGTCATTCCCGAGGTTCCCATCTCCCCGGAATCCGTGGCCGAGGCCATCCGCGACGCGTATTCCCGAGGGAAACCTCATGCCATCGTGGTTGTGGCCGAAGGAGCGGAGTACAACGCTCAAAGGCTCGCGGAGTACTTCCAGCGGGAACACCTAGGATATGAGCTTCGGGTCACGGTTTTGGGGCATGTGCAGCGGGGCGGCGCTCCCGGCGCATTTGATCGCCTTCTGGGAACGAGGCTTGGCGTGGGAGCAGTGGAAGCCCTGGCCCGCGGAGAGCATGGGGTCCTCGTGGGCCAAATCAAGGGGGAAGTGGTCACCACCCC
>CAZQXP010000008.1:0-12858 GCA_964597525.1 uncultured Thermotogaceae bacterium
AAGCCGAGGCGGGAGGGCTCCAGCGTCGGGGTACGCCTCGTGCATACGGAAGATGAGCTTCTTCCCGCGGCCCGAGAGCTGGCCCAAAATTTCGGCGAGTTTTTCGCGGAAAAGTACATTCCCGGAAGGGAGATCACCGCCGCCATTTTGGAGCGGGATGGGCCCGAAGTTCTGCCGCTGGTGGAGCTTCGTCCAAAGCGGGAGTTTTTCGACTGGACCGCGAAGTACACGCCGGGAGAGTGCGCCGTTCTTTGCCCGGCCCCGCTTTCCGAGGAAGAAAGAAAGCGTATTGCAGATGTAGCCAAAGAGGCGTACGTCCTTTTGGGCTGTCGCGACTTCGCCCGCGTGGATCTACGGCTAAGCGAGGAGGGGACGCCTTATCTCTTGGAGGTCAATACTCTGCCGGGGATGACAGAGCTTTCCCTTTTTCCGAGGGCCGCGGCTGCTGCGGGTATCCCGTACGACGATCTTGTGGACTTCCTTTTGCGCCGTGCCCTTTCCCGCTTGTCAGATTCCCACTTCTTGGGGTAGAGTAGAGCAAGGTTTCGGCGAGGAGGTGATGGAGGTGAAAATTCTGTGGTATGGGCATGCCTGTTTCCGTATCACCGCTCAGGATGGCACAACGCTCATCACCGACCCCTATGACGAAAGCGTCCCGTACAAGGCGCCGGAAGGGCCAGCCCATATTGTCACCGTCTCCCATGACCACTTCGACCATAACGCCGTAGGCCGGGTGAGGGGAAATCCCGAGGTGGTGCGTGGGGTGGGCGAATGGAGCATTCGGGGAATATCCATTCGGGGAATTGCCGCTTTTCACGATCCTAAAGGCGGCCGGGAGCGCGGCAGAAACATCATTTTCCGCATGGAAGTGGATGGTTTAGTCCTAGCCCATTTTGGCGATTTGGGGCATACCCTTTCTTCCGAGCAAATAAAGCCCCTTCAGGACGTGCAGGTCGCCCTCATCCCCGTGGGCGGGTTCTACACCATTGGTCCCAAGGAGGCCAAGGAGGTGGTGCAAGCCCTTCCTTCCCTGCGGGTGGTCATTCCCATGCACTACCGGACCGAGGCCGTAAAGGATTGGCCCATCCGGCCTGTGCAGGAATTCCTGGAGGCGGTGGACCTCACCGTGCGGGAGTTCAAGGGCGAAGCAGAGCTCACCGCCCAAAATCTTCCGAAAGCAAAGGAGGTGTGGCTCCTTTCCTATGCCTAAGATCTCCGAGCGGAGCAAAGCAGCACCGGCGTCCCCCATCCGGCGCCTTTATCCGTTGGCCGTGGAGGCCAAGAAACGCGGGAAAAAGGTGTACCACCTGAACATCGGTCAACCCGATATCCCTACTCCGGAGTCCTTCCTGCGCGGGATTCGGGAGGCCAAGATCGAGGTTCTGGACTATGCGCCCTCACCGGGGATACCGGAAGCCATTCAGGCTGTCCAGGCCTACTACGCCGAAATCGGGTTTAATCTCTCCCCCCAGGAAATTCTCATCACCATTGGCGGCTCGGAAGCCATCACCTTTGCCCTCACCGTGACCTGTGATCCCGGTGATCAGGTCCTTATCCCCGAGCCGTTCTATCCCAATTACCTCGGCTATGCGCGCCTGGCGAACGTGGAGATCCTTCCCCTCACGACTTACCGTTCGGAAGGCTTCCACCTTCCGCCGCGCCGGGAAATTGAAGCCGTCTTAACCCCCCGTACGAAGGCCATTCTCCTCTCCAATCCCGGGAACCCCACCGGTGTGGTGTACACCGAAAGCGAGCTCGATATGCTCGTGGATATTGCCCTCAAGTACGACCTTTTCCTCATCGTGGACGAGGTCTATCGGGAATTTGTGTACGAGGGAAAGCACAAAAGCATCCTCGCCTATCCGGAGATCGCGGACCGGGCCATCGTTGTGGATTCCATTTCCAAGAGGCTTTCCGCTTGCGGGGCGCGCATCGGGATGCTCATTTCCCGAAACCCTGAGGTCATGGCCGCGGCCCAAAAATGCGCCACGATCCGCCTCTCCGCGCCCACATTTGAGCAGCTGGGCTGGGCGGCGTTCATGGCCGATCCCAAACATGGACAAATCATCGCCCGCATGATCGAAGAGTACCGAGTGAGAAGAGATGTGTTTTGCGAGGAGCTTTCGAAAATTCCGGGGGTCACGTTCCGCAAGCCCGAGGGCGCGTTCTACGTGATGTTCGGGCTTCCCGTACGGGATAGCGAGGACTTCATTCGCTGGATGCTCACGGAGTATCCCGGAGACGAAACGGTGATGTTCGCGCCGGGCGCGGGCTTTTATGCCACGCCGGGAAAGGGGAAGGACGAGGTGCGCGGTGCTTATGTCCTAAACACCGAAGATCTCCGGCGGGCCTGCGCGATCCTTGCCGACGGGCTTTTCCTCTACAACGAGGCATTGGCCCGGGCCCGGAAATGAAGGGGGAGCGAGAAAGACTCGACCTCCTCCTTGTACAAAAAGGGCTCGTTCCCTCCCGGGCGAAGGCCCAGGCTTTGATTTTGGCTGGGCAAGTGCGGGTCAACGGGGTTTTGCTGGATAAACCCTCAACTGCGGTACCGAAAGACGCAAAAATCGAGATAGTTTCGCCGCCGAAATACGTTTCCCGCGGCGGAGAAAAACTGGAAGCCGCCCTTCAGGCATTTGGCGTCTCCCCGGAAGGAAAAGTTTGCCTCGATATCGGTGCCTCCACGGGCGGGTTCACCGACTGCCTACTTCAGCACGGCGCGGCCCGGGTGTATGCCGTGGATGTGGGAAAAGGCCAATTGCACTGGAAGCTCCGCCAGGATCCCCGGGTGGTGGTTAAAGAGGGGCTCAACGCCCGTTACCTGCGGCCGGAGGACATCGGCGAGCCGGTGGACCTCGTTACAATTGATGTTTCCTTCATTTCTCTGCGGCTTATCTTTCCTCCTTTGCGGGAAATCGTCCGCCCAAGCGGGGATATCGTCCCCCTCGTCAAACCTCAGTTCGAGGCCGGAAAAGAGAAGGTAAAGAAGGGTGTGGTGCGGGACCCCGCGGTTCACCGGGAAGTGCTCGCGGGACTTTGCGCATTCATCGAAACCCTAGGGTGGTCTGTGGTGGACGCCATCCCAAGCCCTCTTTTGGGTCCCAAAGGAAACAAGGAGTTTTTCCTCCACATCGTGCCGCGGAAAGGCGAGGGGAAAGGACTCCCTTGGGAAAAGCTCGGGCTCTAACCGCGGTTTTTGAGCTCAGAAACTACGGCTTTGGCCGCAGCCCTTCCTGCTTCCACCGCCTCAGTCAAGCGAGCGAACTCCAAAAGGCCAATGTGTCCAACCTCAGGCTTGATGAGGAGAAGGTTTTCGCCAAGTTTCTCTTTAGCCATTCGGATTTGGTATTCCTGAAGGGTTCTTGCAGTGATGTCGTAGGCGCGCAGGGCCACATCCACCAAAGAATGGGGTTCCGGGCCTAGAGGAGCGGAAACGTCTACGGCTAAGACGATGTTTCCAAGCTCCGCGGCCACTTCCACAGGGATGTTATTCACCACCCCACCGTCCACGAGAAAACGGCCCTTCCAGCGGATGGGCCCTAAAAGCCCGGGGATGGCCGCGCTCGCCCCAACGCCAAGGTAAATCGGGCCCTCGCGGATTCGCACCTCCTCCCCGCTCAAAAGGTCACAGGCCACGGCCACGAAGGGCAAGGGGAGCTCCTCAAACCTCTTTCCTTGGGTCAAAAGGCGCAAAAACGCAAGAAACCGAGTGGTGCGGGCGGAATTTATTTCCCACCAAGCGCGGCGTTTGATCCTTCCGATCAGGCTTTCCACAATCGCCTCTTCGGCAACACTCCGAGGGGAAGGAGGAAGGCCGAGAGCTTCTTGCAAGTCCAAAGAGGAAAGAAGCCCAAGCACGCGCCTTAGATCCTGGCCCACAGAATAGACCGCGCCCACGATCGCTCCCATGGAAGTCCCCGCCAACGCCTGGGGGAAAATCCCTTCCTCTAAAAGAACTTGGAGGACCCCAAAATGGGCGAAGCCGCGGGCGCCGCCGCCACCAAGGGCTAAGGCCAAGCCCATAGCTTTTAAGCGAGCTTCTCCCTAAGGCGAGCGGAAAGCCAATCAATAGCCCAAACCATCACCACGATGAGGATGGTGAGCACTGTAGCTTCGGGAAAAGCCCAGCTGCGAAGATATTGGTAAAGCCGAAAGCCGATCCCGCCGCCGCCCACGACGCCCACCACCGTGGCCATGCGCACGTTGATGTCCCAGCGGTAAAGGGTAAAGGAGAGGAAAGGATTGATGATCTGGGGGATTACCGCATACCGGATGACTTGGAGACGGTTGGCACCAGTGGCGGTGACGGCTTCCACTGGGCCTGGATCGATAGCCTCAATTTGTTCGCCATAAAGTTTCATGAGGTCCACAATGGAGTGGATCCACAGGGCCAAAACACCGGCAAAAGATCCTGTCCCCACCCAAACTGCGAAGATGATGGCCCAAATGATGGCATCCACCGAGCGGGTGAAGCTTCCGATCATGCGGAGCAGAACATAAATGGGCCGGGCAATAGGGCCCTGCATGAGGTTGCGCGCCGCAAAAAAGGAAAGGGCTGCAGCCACGGGAACAGCAAGGGCTGTGGCCACGATCGCCATAAATAAAGTTTCCCCAAGAAGCTTCAATCCCAGCGCGGCTAAACCCCAGTTTGGAGAAAATATGGCCCTCCAGAATTTGATGGTCTTTTCAAACCCTGTCACCAGGCGAGAGGGTTCAACCCGGGCGATGGCCACCGCGGCCGCCGTTGTGGCGACCATAGAGAAAACCACAAGCCACCCGGTTAATGTTTTTTGCCACGGCCGGTGGACCATAAGCCGCACCTCAGTTAAGGAAAAACCGCTCGTCAGTTCCGCAGGTGTACGGCCTTTTTTGTCCAAAAAACCCGTGATCAGAACGAACGGAAAAAGGGGCCAAAGGAGAACGTAAACGAAGGCTGAAGCGTGGCGTTTTTCCCGGGAAAGCTCGTGATGAACCACTTTCATCCCCAAGGTCTGATCGCAAGCCGACCAGAGAGCCGCAGCTAGCACTACCACGCCCACCATCCACGGCCAAGGAAGGAGGGAATAGGTCAGCTTTCCAAAGCGGAAGTAGCCGTACGCGATGCTCGTAGCAAACCAAAGGTACCCAAGGAAGATGAGGTCCAAAATTGGCGGGAGAAGTCGAATTTTTTGGCTTTCGGCCCAACGGGAGAAAACATCGATGAGAACATCCGCTCCGCGGGAAATGATTTCCCTGGCCTTCTCATAAATTTTCCCAGCCTCGCGCGCCATTTACGTGATCCTTTCGCGAACCCAACCGGAAACGTAATCCATAATCCACACGGTGACCATAAAAAGAACGATTACCCCACCCACAAGACGCCATTGGAGATCGTCTTTGTATTCAAAAAGGAGGCGGCCAATGCCTCCGCCTCCCACCAGGCCCACCACGGTGGCCATGCGCAAATTGATGTCCCAGCGGTAAATGGTAAAGGCCAAAAATTGGGGGATCACCTGGGGAATCACAGCGTACCGCACCACCTGAAGGATGTTCGCGCCGGTAGCCGTCACTGCTTCTACAGGGCCTGGGTCAATGTGCTCCACTTGCTCGGAAAAGAGTTTCCCTAAAGCGGCAATGGTATGGATCAAAAGGGCCATCGTGCCCGCAAAAGGACCGAACCCCACCCAAATGGCGAAAATTGAGGCCCAATAAACAACCTCTACGCCGCGAAAAACGTTAAAAAAACCTCGCACCAAAACGTAAAAGAACCAGCCGATCGGATTCCTGGCAGTAATGTTGCGTGCCCCCAAAAAGCTTAAGGGAAACGCCACGGCTGCCCCGCAAACCGTGGCCAAAAGCGCCATGTACAGGGACTGGATAAGTCCATCCAAAAAGGAAAGCTTGGGCCGCGGATCGGGAGTAACAAGGTACCGAAAATCCGGATTGATGATTCCTCTCCAGATGCGCAAGGATTTGGGCGCATCCGTGAAAAGCTTGCGCAATTCCACTTCAGTTAGGCGAACGCCCAGGGCCATGGTCATGGCCATAACGAGAAGCGTGACAAGACCGTAATTGGCAAGGTAAGCCCTTCTTCGCCGCACTGTCCCCGGCGCAGGAAGGGACACCAGGCGCACCTCGGCCCACCGCTCCGCCCAGGAAGTTTCGTTGGAAGCAAACCAAAGCCCAAATCCCAAGGGCAAAAGCCCAAGGTTTAAAGCAGCAAAATAAAGAAAACGCTGAACGAAACTAGGTCGATCGCCGCTTGCGCTTCGCAACCAGCGGCCTAGGGCGCGCTGTCCCAGGCTTACCCCGAAGGCTTGGCAAAGGAACCCCATCTCAATAATTCCCAAGGCCACGAGACCCCATTCCGAAAGGGTGAGGGAAGGAAGGACGAATTTTTCCTCTGGCCGATAGGGAGACCAGCGGGTGGCCAGGTAATGCAGGGTGAACCCGCCATAGAGGAGGTACGCCCAGGAGAGCCAATCCAAAATCAGAGAAAAGATCCGGGGCCGCGCGGCTTTAAGGAGGGATGCGCCGTTCACCGCACCTCCACTTCCTCCGCCTCTTCGCCGTAAATCTCCTTGAACTTCTGATCATCAATGGCTTCCGGCAAGCCGTCGAACACCACTTCGCCGGACTTCAGGGCGATAATGCGCTGGCCATAGCGCCGCGCCAAGGAAAGAAAGTGTAGGCTGGCAATGACAGTAACGCCGTCCTCCTTATTGATTTGCTCAATGTACTGCATGACGGAATGGGAAGTAGCCGGATCCAGTGCGGAGACGGGCTCATCCGCCAAGAGCAATTCCGGCTCCTGCATGAGGGCGCGGGCAATGCCTACCCGCTGCTGTTGCCCTCCGGAGAGCTGGTCCACGCGAACGTACATCTTGTCCAAAAGCCCAACTCGTTCCAAACATTCCTTTGCGCGCTCAATGTCTTTTTTGGGAAAGTAGCCAAGGAGCGTGGGAAGGGTGGGGCTATAGCCCAAGCGGCCGGCCAGGACATTTTGCAGAACCGTGGCGCGCTTCACCAAGTTGAACTGTTGGAAGACCATCCCGATCCGGCGGCGGACGCGGCGCATGGCCCGCGGGGAAAGCTTTGTGAGCTCAACCCCGTTCAAAAAGATTCGTCCCGAAGTGGGCTCCACCAGCCGATTGATACACCGAAGGAGCGTGGACTTTCCGGAGCCGGAAAGCCCAATCAGTACCAAAAACTCTCCCTTTTCCACAGTGAAGTTAACGTTAGAAAGGGCGCGGACCTTCCCGCGCTCGTAGATCTTGGTCAGGTTCTCCACAACAAGGTGCGGCATAGTAAAAAGGGGGAGCGCAAAGCGCTCCCCCTCCCTCATCCTCCTTTAGCGCTGCGGAATGGGGTATCCGACAATCTTGCGGTAGGGGTCATAGAAGGAGTCGTCGATCTCGGCCACATCGTACCACTCATAGAAGCCCTTGCGCGACCAAAGGGCAAACCCTTCAGGGGAGCGAATATGGGTCTTAATAGCCTCTACGATCTTATCCTCGAGGTCCTTGGGGAACCCAGCAGCGAAGGCAATACAGTCGTTAGGCATCGGCCCGACCGTAGCTACGATCCCCACCTTCCGCACCAAGTCCCAGATGTCTCCGTAGACCTTGACTTCCTCAGCGATGGCCGCGCGGAGGTCTACACACTCCCCGCGGATTCCTTCCGGATAAAGATCGTTATTCCAGCGATCCCAGAGCCAAAGTTCCGGATCCATTCCATACTCCCAACGCCAGCCCGCTTTCTTTAAGGCCTCGGCGATTGCAGCCGGAGGATTGGGCGGCGAACCATAGCCCGTGCAGAAGTCCGCCTGCCCCTCAAGCACAGCGATCAGCGCATTCACGTGAGTGCCCACCGCTTTCTCTTCGGCAAACGTAATGCCAAGCTGATCGAAATACTTCTTGGGGATCACATAGCCTGAAGTGGAACGGGTGCTGGCGAAGGCCCAAACCTTGCCCTGGAGGTCGTATACGGACTTATAACCCTTCTCGCGGAGGGCATAAATGGAAGCGAAATAGTAGGGGTACCCATAGCGAACCGCCGCAAGCCGAGCGTGAACACCCGGGTTCTCCAAAGTAATCCGGCAGTACTGATCGGTGGTGGGGACACCGAACATGTCACCCTTCGCAGCGATCATGGCCTCAATGAACGCCGCATAGTCCGCGGCGATAACGGGCTTAATCACAAGACCCGTCATTTGGGAAAGGGCCTCTGCGATCTTTGGACCCACTTCCTGAATTACATCCACCTTCACCGAGGGCACGAAGAGCATGATGATGGGCCGCTCGGCTGTACCCAAGGCCTGGGAGAACCCTATAACCCCCAGCGCCGCCAACCCCACTACGCCTGCAAGTAACCAGCGCTTCACCTGACCACCTCCTTGGCGCTCATTATAGCCCAAAAGGGGGAAGGGGAACGCTTACTCCCGGCGATAAGGGACCCCAAGGGATTTGGGGAAACGCGCCCTTCCAATCACTCCAGCCACGACAAGAAGGGTAGCGACGTAGGGGATCATGGAGATGAATTGCCAGGGTACAGCCTCTTTGATCCCGGGAAGGGATTGGATCCAGGTCGCGAGGGATTCGAAGAAACCAAAAAGGAGTCCGCCAGCTAGCGCCAGAAGGGGCCGGAGGCCTGAAAAAACTACGGTGGCCAAAGCGATGAACCCGCGGCCTGCGGAAATCTCTTTTGTCACCGAACCAAGCCAGGAAACGGACATGTATGCTCCCGCAAGCCCGGCCAAGGCAGCACCCACTGCAGTGGAAAGGAGCTGCGTAAGCTCCACGGGCACGCCCGCCACATCCGCGGCCTCCGGGTTCTCTCCCACCGCTTTGATCTTGAGACCAAGCCGGGTGTGATTGAGAACGAGATGCACGAGGAAAGGCAAGGCCAAGGCCACGGGGATGAGGGGGGAGAAAGCACCCACCTCGGTGCGGATAGGCGGAAGCTGCACAGCCCGAGGTACCGTGTAAAAGCCGGGTGACCCCAGAACCTGGAGCCCAAAAGCCACGAATCCCAAAGCAAAGAGGTTAATGCCTACGCCCGCAATCATTTGGCTTCCCTTCCAGTAGGCACAAATGAGACCAAAGACGAGGCCGATCCCAAGCCCGGTGACGAGGCCCACAAGGAGCCCCAAAAGGGGGCCTCCTGCCCGCGCGCCCAAAGTTCCCGTGAACGCCGAAAGGAGGAGAATGCCCTCAAGGCCGATATTGAAAAGGCCTGCGGATTCACCAATCACTTCACCCACGGCGGTGATGGTGATGGGAACCATGGCGTGAAGGGAAATGGAAAAAAGGCTCCAAAAATAGGCCCAGCTCATGCCGGCCTCCTTTTGGGGAACAAAGTGCGCACAAAAACCCGGAATATTCGAATAAGTTCTGGCAAAGCGAGGGCGAGGACGATCACCCCTTGGACAGCGCGGACCATTTCGAAGGGAACCCCGGCCTCCATCTGCATGAGGCGCGCTCCAGCCTGAAGCCCACCGTAAAAGATAGCCGCGGGGATGATGCCCAATGGATGAATCCGGCCGATCATGGCCACTCCAATCCCATCGAACCCAAAGCCCGCGATGTTGGTAAGACCGCTATAGACGGCGTAGGTGGGCGGCCGTCCCATGACCTCGACCGCGCCTGCGAGGCCCGCCGCTGCCCCTCCCAAAAGGAACACCAAAAGCACCGTCTTTTGAGGGGAAACCCCGCCATAGCGGGCCGCATGGGGATTGGCACCGGCAGCGCGGATTTCGTAGCCGCTCACGGTGTGCCAAAGATAAACGTAGAGGAGAAAAGCTACCGCGGAAGCCACTACGATTCCTAGCGAAAGATCCGTACCCCGTAAAAGCAAAGGAAGACGGCTTGTGCGTGCCACCGAGATCGTTTTTTCCGCACGGATGGGGTCTACCAGGACGTTGGCCACAAGGTAGAACGCGAGGAAATGGGAGATCCAGTTGAACATGATCGTGGAGATCACTTCGTGGACACCGCGCAGGATGCGCAGCAAAGCGGGGACAAGCCCCCAGACAATCCCCGCAAAGGCAGCGAAAGCCAAAGCCAAAAAGGCATGAAGGCCTGAGGGAAGACGAAAGAAGCTCAGGGCCACCGCGGCCATGGCTCCCATGTACATCATGCCCTCAGCACCGATGATGAAAAGCCCGGCCCGCGCACCGATGGCAAAGGTGAGGGCGGTGAGGATCAGGGGGGTGGCGTTGGCCAAAGCGCTGGCGAGCCCATAACCGCTTCCGAAGCTTTCTTTGAAAAGGGCAGCGTAAGCCGGCCAAGGGTTATACCCCCAAGCCCACATGATGAGAGCTCCAGCTCCCAAGCCGATGAGACCGGCCAAAACCGATTCCAGAACGGGCCGGAGCCCGCGCCAAAGCCGGCTCACCCCAGGCCCCCTTTTACCCCGCCCATGAGGAGTCCCACGGTCTCCGGGGAAAGCTCCGAAGGCCGGGCGATGCCGGTGAACCCTCCCTCGTACATGAAGGCCACCCGATCGGAAAGGGCTAAAACCTCGTCCAAATCTGCGGAAACAAGGAGGATGGCGCGGCCCTCATCCCGGAGACGCACAAGGAGGTCCCGGATGAACTGGGCGGCGCCGATATCCAAGCCGCGGGTGGGCTGGGCCGCCACGATGACCCGGGGATTTTTCGTAAGCTCCCGGCCCGCAATGAGTTTTTGCTGGTTTCCTCCAGAAAGACTTTTCACCGGCGCGGAAATTCCCGAAGTCTGAATCCCAAATTCCCGCACGAGCCTTTCCGCATGTTCCCGCACGGCTTTGGCCCGCACAAATCCCAGGAAATGGAAACGCTCTTCCCTCTGCATTCCCAAAATTGCGTTCTCCGCCACACTAAAGGAGAGGATCAACCCGTATTTCCAGCGGTCCTCGGGAATGTGAGCTAGCCCCAGCCGGTAAAGTTCCGTGGGAGAAAGCCCGGAAACTTCACGTCCAAAAAGGAGGACCTTCCCAGACACAATGGGCCGAAGGCCGCAAATGGCCTCCACGAGCTCGGTCTGACCATTTCCCTCGACGCCGGCAATGCCCAGGATCTCGCCGGGGAAAAGCTCAAAGGAGAGGTTGCGCACGGCCCATTCCCCGGTATCCCCGCGAACGGAAAGGTCTTGGACCACAAGAGCCGGCTCTTCTTTTCGCGGGCCAGAGGCGGCCTTGGCTTCCAGCTCCACGCTCAGCTCCACCGGCCGGCCCCGCAACTCCACTTCCGTTCCCACCATGAGTTTGGCCAGTTCCGCCGCCGTGGTTTTCCCTGTTTCCACCTCGCCCGCCACCTTCCCCCGGCGGAGAACCACGATCCGGTCCGTCACGGCCAGCGCCTCCTTGAGCTTGTGGGTAATGAAGATCACCGCTTTCCCTTGCTCTTTGAGCCTGCGCAGGAACTTAAAGAGCTCCGCGGTTTCCACCGGGGTCAGGACGCTCGTGGGCTCATCGAGGATGAGGAGCTCAACCTCCCGCGCCAGCACTTTCAAAATCTCTATACGCTGGCGCTCGCCCACCGCGAGCTTCTCTACGGGAACATCCAAGGGCACCTTGAGCCCCGTTTCTTCGATAAGTTTTTCCAGCCTTTTGCGCAGAAGCGACCGGCTCAGTTTGGGTAACCCCAAGGCCACGTTTTCCAGGGCGGTAAAGGTATCCACGAGAGCGAAATGCTGGTGGACCATGCCGATGCCAAGGCTCAGGGCATCCTTGGGAGAGTGGAAGCGCACAGGGCCTTTAGGGGTGAGAAGGCGGCCAGAGGTGGGGGGAAGAAGTCCGGAAAGGATTTTGGTGAGGGTGGTTTTGCCCGCCCCGTTTTCGCCAAGAAGGCCGAGGACTTCGCCCGGCCGAACCTCGAGATCCACTCCGGAGAGGGCAACCGTTCCGTCGGGGTAAACCTTCGTTATGCCCTCGGCCCGTATGAGAAAGTTCGCCACGTTTTGGAAAAAGGGCCCGGGGCCTGGGCCCCGGGCCCCTTTACCTCAGCGGGTCAGCGGATACAGCGCCCGCACCGCGAGCATCTCGTCGCGGGTCTCCGGCTTGGGCACGACGATCTCCCCGGAGAGGATCTTCGCCTCAAGCTCATCCACGGCTTGCCAGATCCACGCGGGGATGGAAGCCCTCATGGCCTTCCAGTTCTCGACGATCCTCTCCCGATCCGCCTCGGTAATGGCGCCAGCCTTAATGCCGAACTCGATGAAGTCCAGGAGGTCTTCATAACGGGAGATGGCCACGCCCTTGTTCTTGAGACCTAAGGAGAGGACGCCGCCCTGGAAAGTTCCCTCATGAACCATCTTGATCGCCGTGTAGCAGCCCACGTCGACCCGCTTCATCATGGAGGCCACGACCTTGTTTCCGTCGCCCATCCAGTCTTGGTTTGCGTCCACGCCGATCATGAAGGGCGGACCCGCCTCGCGGCCCTCTTTGGCCAATTTGGCGGAGACCGCTTCGAGGATGCCAATGCCCAAGGGACCCGCCACGTTGTAGACGGCCACCGCGCCCTGCTCGAGCTGCGCTTCCGCCGCGGCTTTGCCCTTGGCGATGTCCGAGAAGGTCCCGGTGTAGACCCAAAGAAGCCCGACGTCTGCTTTCTTACCCGTTACCTCCGCGTACTTTTTTAGCCCCCAATCGATGCCGAAACGATAGCCGCCCTCGAAGTGGTAGAGGACGGGAATTTCAATGCCCAAAACCACGCCCACATAGGGATAGCCATAATGCGCGGCAAGCATGCCCGCGAGGGCCCCCACCAAAGCTGAACCCTCCTGCTCCTCAAATACGATGGAAAGAACGTTGGGATGAGGAACGACCGCGTCAATGATGGCGAACTTCTGGTTGGGGAACTCCGGGGCCACCTCATTGAGGGCATCCGCGAGGAGGAAG
>CAZQXP010000008.1:12958-20898 GCA_964597525.1 uncultured Thermotogaceae bacterium
GATCGGGCCAGGGGCCCGAGGTTGGCTCATGGTACAGGAGAGCTGGGGAGGAAGTCAAGAAAAAACGTGGGGGAGGGGATCTTTTCCCCTCCCCCGGCGAGGAGGAAGGAGGCCAGGAGGGGGTCATGGGGCGTGCTTCGCCGATTCGAACGGCAGCCCGCCCGCCTTAGGGCGGGTGGGGCTGGAAACCCCTTTGGGCCGGCACCTCGCCCCGCACGCCTTACCCACAAAAACCTAGGCCCCAAAAACCCAAAAGTACAAGGAAGGAAGTCTCAAGGGGTGGAGACTTTCCGAACCCAACAAGCGGACACTAGTCCGGAAGCTTCGCGATCCGCCAATACTCCCAGACGGTGGCCAAGAGGCGCTCGAACTCCTCCGGGGAAACCGGCTTTTGCAAGAACCCCGCAGCTCCGGAATCATAAGCCCGCACCATGTCCTCCTCGTCGGTGGAAACGGTGAGCACCACCACCGGGATCTTCCGGAGCTTTTCGTCCTTTTTCACTTCTTCGAGAACCTCATGCCCGCTTTTTCGGGGAAGGCGAAGGTCGAGGAGGATGAGGTTAGGCCGAGGTGCCTGGGCATAATTTTTCCGGCGGAAAAGGAAGTCCAGGGCCTCCTCTCCGTCTTTCACCCAAAAAAGATCGTAGCGGACGTTCGCCTTCTCCAGGCTGCGCGCGGACCGCTCGATCAGCTCGTAGTGATAAGGATCGTCCTCCACCACCAGGATCGTCATCCGGCGTTCAATGGGCATCGCTCTCCACCCCTTTTCTCACGGGAACTTTGGGCAGGGTGAAGTAGAAGGTTGCACCCTGCCCCACCTGGGATTCCGCCCAGATTCGGCCGCCGTGCTCTTCCACAATACGGCGACAGATGGCCAAGCCCGCACCCGTTCCCTCCTTGCTGCGATCAAGTTGCTCGAAAAGCCTGAAGATCTTTTCCAAATATTCCGCGGGAATGCCAGGACCATTGTCCCGTACCCAAAAGAGATAGGTTTCCGCGCGGTAGGGCTTCCATCCCACTTCCACCACCGGTTTGTCCTTGTCGTTGAACTTGATAGCGTTGTGAATGAGGTTTGCGAAGAGTTCGGAAAGGAGGCTTGGCCGGCCGAATACGATAGGAAGCTCCTGGGGAAGGCGCAGCTCCACTCCGGAAAGGATGGATCCCAGGTCATCAACGACATCGGAAAGGAGTTTTCGGAGGTCAACGGGCTCGAACTGGGAGGGATCGAGCCGCATCTTGGAGTAGCGCGAAAGGTCCTCGAGCATGCGGTCCATGCGCTGGAGCCGGCCACGGGCGAGCTCCAGATCCCTGCGCACCTCTTCGGGAATGGCGCCGTTATGCTGGGAGAGGATCATTTGGATATAGCCCAATGCGGCCCGGGCGGGGTTCCGCAGATCATGGGAAACCGCGGCGTTGAACGCCCGCAGCCTTTCGTTGGCTTCCTCAATAAGCCTCTTCTGCTCCCGAAGTTCAGCCTCCAACTTTTTGAGGGCTGTCACATCCGCGAAGTAATCCACGCGGCCGCTTCGGAAGCTCCTTCCAGAAAGGGGAATGCTGGAATACTGCAAAATCCGTTCTTCTCGCCCCTTCCCTGGCCGCACCTGTACGATAAGCCCCTCGATCGCCGTCCCGGCTTGGTAGCTCTCCCACACCTGAGAGAAAAAGCTTTCCCCGTCTTCCACAAACGAGCTAATTTTCTGCAAAAGTTGCACAGCGTTACAACCGATCCATCGATCCCGCTCGAGCCCGAAAAATTTGCCCAACGCCGAGTTTGCCCAAAGAACCTGGCCCTTCCCGTCCACGAGGATGACTCCCACATCTAAGGCATCAATCCCGTCCTCGATCAGGTGACGGTAGCGGGCACGCTCCTCGGCAAGCTCCTTTTGCAGCTTTTGCACATCGGAAAGATCGTGGGCCTCAAGTACTGCGAGTTTCCCGGTGATCCTGCGGGCCTGGATCTCCACACTCAAGGTGCCCCGATCCTCCTTTAGGAAACGAACGCAGACCTCGCGGATTTCGCCGCGCTCAAAAAGCCTCTCCAAATCAATGCGAAACCGATCGAGATCCTCAGGGTGCACGTACGCGGTGATGTGGAGGGTGCGGCGGTGGGGCCAGCCCAAAAGCTCAAAGGAGCGGCGGTTTCGGCGCAGCACGTTTCCCTCGCGATCGATCACATGGAGGATATTGAGGGAGTTTTCGAACACCTCTTCGCCATAGGAAAGCTCCAGTTTCCGCCGGACCTGGCGGTGGCGGGCCTGGCGCCTTACAAGAAATCCCGCTCCTCCCACAACCAGGGTTAATCCGCCCAAAAGGAAAAGGAGGGAGAGGAAGACGGGCCAAGGCTGGGACCACAGTCCCGGTGCGGCGATTGCCAGCGCCAAAGCCGGTGCAAAAAGAGCCCAAGGCCAAGGTAAAAGCAGCACACCCACGGTGACAAACACACCGCTTGTAACCATGAGGAAAAGAGGTTCATAAACCCAGCCCAGGGCCCAAAGGAGGAGAGCCAAAATCAGAAACGCTCCACCACAAGCGACAAACCGCGGCCAGCGGACCCGCTTCATACATCCGTTTCTACCGCGGCCGGCCCCTTCCCCACAAGGACAGAGGTTACCGGCCTAGATGATGATGGCCTTGTCTACCTCAAGGGAAAACGGCTCGGCCAACCGGCGAAGGTAATCCTCCTTGAGGACGTTGATGCGGCGGTTATCCACACTGATGATGCCGCGGGATTCCAGTTCACTTAGGGTTCGAATGGCCGTCTTGGAGGAGACGCCGGCCATCTCCGCAAGCTCCGCCCGGGAAAGCTCCAAGCCCAAACGGTCCAGGGCAAGAATCAGGCGAGCAAGCCTCTCCTTGCTTGAGGCGTAAGAGCGCTCCGCGAGCTTGTTTTGGAAAGCCTTAAGCTCCAACGATAGGTACTCGAAAAAGCGGAAGATGACCTTGGGATGGTGCTCCAAAAAGAAGAAAAAGTCGCCGCGCTCGATGAAACCCACCGTAGAGGGAACGATGGTCTTGGCGTAGGCGTTGTGCAGGCCCTTGTCAAAGAGGGTGGTCTCGCCAAGAAGCCCGCCGGGGCCCACGATTTTCAGGATTTGGGACTTCCCTTTTGCGCTGCGCTTCACGAGCTTTACCGCGCCCTTGAAGACCAAATAAAAGCCGAAAGCAGGGGCGCCTTCCATGAAAATGAGCTCCTCTTCACCGTAATCGATCTTGCGCACAAGGCCCTCAAGTTTTTGGAGCTCCTCGGGCTTCAGGTCCTTGAAAACCCGAAAATCTTTGAGTTCAATCATTACCCTCACCAAGAAGCGAGTCTACCTTGAGGAAGGTTGGCTCGTCAAATCTTGACGGACGCGCAAGGGCACGTAGAATGGCAGAGCCAGCCGGGGTGGCGGAACTGGCAGACGCGCTGGACTCAGGATCCAGTGGGGTATCCAACCCCCGTGTGGGTTCAAATCCCACCCCCGGCAAAACCCGTGCAACCGGACCTTTGGGAAATCCATGAGAAGATCGAGCGCGGTGAGCTTTCTCTGGAAGCCGTCCTAGACGAAATTTACGAAAATATCCGCGAAAAAGAGCCCAAAATCCACGCGTTTCTCGCGCTTGCCGAAAAGGAAGCTTTGCGTTGGGCTGAGAAAAACCTGAGAGCCACAAAATTTTTCGGTCTCCCCATTGCCATAAAGGACAATATCTGCACCACGGAATTTTTTACAACTTGTGCCTCTCGCCTTTTGGAAAAATACCGCTCTCCTTTCGACGCTACGGCCGTGGCCCGCCTTAAAGCCGTAGGATTCCAAGTACAGGGGAAGACGAACCTCGACGAGTTTGCCATGGGATCGTCCACGGAGCATTCCGCTTTCGGTCCCACCCGTAACCCTTGGGATTTGGAGCGCGTTCCCGGCGGATCCTCCGGAGGCTCCGCGGCCGCGGTGGCGGCAGGGGAGGCTCTGGCTGCCCTCGGTTCCGATACCGGAGGGTCCGTACGCCAGCCTGCAGCCCTCTGCGGAGTGGTGGGCCTGCGCCCCACCTATGGCCTCGTTTCCCGTTATGGTCTTGTGGCCTTCGCCTCTTCTTTGGACACCATCGGTCCCATTACCCGCTCCGTCCGCGACGCGGCCCTGCTTCTTTCCCTCATCGCCGGCCACGATCCCAACGACTCCACAAGCCTCCCGATAGACACTTTGGACCTCGGGGACCTTTCCCCAAAGATTTCCGGCCTGCGCTTGGGCTTGCCCCGGGAATATCTGCCCAAGGAGCTCGGAGAGGAAGCCCTAAACCTCGTGGATCGTTGGTGCGCTACCGCAGAAGATCTGGGAGCAGAGGTGCTGGAGATCTCCCTTCCCCTCACGGAATATGCGCTTCCCGCCTATTACCTCATCGCTTCGGCGGAGGCCGCGGCCAATTTGGCTCGCTACGATGGAGTGCGCTATACCCTGCGCGTGCCCGCGCCGGGGGTGGTGGACATGATCGCCCAAAGCCGAACTCTAGGATTCGGTCCGGAGGTAAAACGGCGCATCGCCCTCGGCACGTTCGCCCTTTCCGCAGGCTACTATGATCAATATTACGGGAAGGCCCAGCGCGTGCGAACCCTCATCGCCCAGGAATTCCAAAAAGCTTTCGAAAAGGTGGATCTCATCATGGGACCGACCTCTCCTACCCCGGCATTCAAGCTCGGCGAGAAAGCCGATCCCCTTTCCATGTACCTTTCCGATCTCTTCACGATTCCTTCGGCTTTAGCTGGGCTTCCGGCCATCTCCATTCCCGCCGGGAAAGTGGCCGGCCTTCCCTTCGGCCTTCAGCTTATCGGTCCTCGTCTTGCCGAAAAGCGCCTTCTTTCCGCAGCTTGGGCCCTAGAGGAGGCTTTCTCCGGTGATTGAAGGAGAAGTCGTGGTGGTGGGCGCTGGCCCAGCGGGAGCCTTGGCCGCTTGGGCTTCCGCCAAAAGGGGAGCAAAAACCGTTCTTCTTGAGCGGGCTCCGAATGCGAGGGCCGCTTGTGCTGGCCTTGTGAGCCCGGAAACCGCCGAAGCTCTTTCCGTCCCCCAAAACCTCATCCTGCGGGAGATTTTTGCCGTCCGCATTTTCTCACCGAAAGGCAAGATTTACGAAATCCGTGCAGAAAAACCTAAAGGATTGGTTTTGGACCGAACAGGTCTCAATCGCTGGCTCCGGAGCCGCGCCGAGGACGCGGGAGTGGAGATCCTGTCAACCGAAGCCCTGGCAATTTTGGGAAAAACCGTGGTCACGAAAAAAGAAAAGGCGGAATTCGGTGTCCTTGTCGGCGCGGATGGAGCACGAAGCCTTGTGGCAAAAGCCCTAGGGCTCCCGTTGCCCAATGAAATCCTCGTGGGCCTTCAAGCGGAGATACGCGCCGAGCTTGGGGACACTGTGGAGATCCATTTCGGAATCGTTCCTGATTTTTTTGCCTGGGCTGTGCCTGCCGAGGAAGGAGTTTGTCGAGTGGGCTTGGCCACGAATTTTGGGAGAAAGGCCGTTTTCTTTCTCCGGGATTTCTTGGCCACACGTTTCCCCCATGCAGAAGTCCTCCGCGTTCGCGCGGGACTTATTCCCATCGGACCACCTGCGCGCACTGCGGAAAAATTTGCCCTCCTTGTGGGAAACGCTGCAGGACAGGTGAAACCTCTGACCGGAGGAGGGTTAGCTTTCATCGCCCATTGTGCACCGCTGGCTGGAGAACTGGCAGCCCAAGGAGAAAAAGGTCTGGTGGAATACGAAAGGGCCTGGCGGAAGAAGGTAGGCGCAGAGTTGGACTTCGGTCTGCGCGGCCGCCAGCTCTTCCTCAAGTTATCCCCGGCGGATTTGGAGCAAATCCTTGAAGTGCTCGCCCAAAGCGAAATAACCCGTTTTCTCGCCCAGGAAGGGGACATCGACCATCTTTCCCTCCTTCCCCGAAAGCTCCTCCGCCGACCGGACCTTTGGCCCCTTTTGGGGGCTTTCACCCGTTGGCTCACAAGTCTTCTCGCGTTTTAAAATAAGCCTATGCCCCATAAGGCGAAAAAGGGGAAAATCCAAAAGCCCCGGGAATCCCTTTTTGAGCGCCTGCGCTTTGGTCTTTTGGTCTTCCTTTTAGCCACACAGCCTCTTCTCTTTTCCCCCTGGAACACGGAGTACGGCTACGTAAAAAGCATCTACACCTTGGTGCTGGTGTCGGTGATCCTTTTTCTTTGGGGCCTAGAGGCCCTGAGGCGCCGGGAGCTAAAAGTAGAGCTTTCCTGGCTTTTTCCCATCCTCCCTGCCCTAATTTTGGCGGCCCTTCTTTCCCTTTCGGGCCAAACCCCGGCCTGTACCGTGCTTCAGTCGGCCGCGTTGATCCTATTCTTCGGCCTCATCTTCCTTTTTGTCCTAAACACCCCGGAGAGGAAGCAAGGCTTTCTTTTGGGGGCTTTGCTTTTTGCGGGCTTCGCCAATGCTTTTCTCGGTCTCCTCCAGTATTTGGGCATGGCGCCAGGGGGTCCTGATCGGGTGGGGCCGGGAGCGATGATCGCCACCATGGGAAACCAGCAATTCCTCGCGGGATTCCTTTCGTATCTTGTCTTCCCTTCCCTCATTTTTTGGCGGGCAAAACGCTTTTGGGTTCCCGCCGTGCTTATCTCCGGCTTTAACTTCGCGGTGATGCTTCTTACCCAACAGATCGGAGTTCGTCTCGGCCTCGGCGCAGCTTTAATTTTCATCGCCTTTGGACTGGGATTTTGGCGGGTAAAGCTCAACCGGGTTCGCTTGGCTTTCACAGGCGCTGTTGGACTCTCCGCTTTGGGTGCGGTTCTTCGCCTCCATGGCCTTTTAAGTGGAATAGCTTTCGCTTTGGGCGCGGTGGGGCTTTACTTTTTGGGACGGGCCTTGCGCCGCATCCCTCTTCTTTGGCTGGCGTTAGGGGCCGCCGTGGTTGCGTCCGTCATCTTTCTTCTTCCGGCGACGACACCCCTTTCCGCAGTGCGGGATCTTTGGGCCCGCAAATCCGGGGCTATCCGGGCCTGGGACTGGTGGGTTGGATACGAAATGTGGAGGGATTTTCCTCTTTTTGGCATCGGCCTTGGCGGCTACAAGATCTACTTCGTCCCGTACAAACCCAAGTTTTTGGCTACGCCCAGGGGCCAAGCGTATGCGTTTCCTTTCCCCCGGGCGGACCAAGCCCACAATGAATACGTCCAGGTGGCGGCGGAGTTGGGAACCTTCGGGTTCCTTGTCCTCCTTTCCGGTTTAGCCCTTCTTGCCTACTTTGGATTGGGAAGGCTTAGCCGCGAGACCAATTCCCAAAAACGCCTGGAGCTCCTCCTTCTGGCCGGAGGCCTGATCACTGCCCTCGTTCATGCCCTCCCCACATTTCCCTTCCACCTTCCCGCCTCAAGCCTGGCTTTTGTTGTCATCCTCGGCCTTGCCTTTTCTCCCCGCTACGTTCCCTTCGGTGATCTCACCGTACGACTCCGCGGGATACCACGCTACGTTTTCGCCCTTTGCGCGATTGTCCTCGCAGGTACTGTGGGTACTTTTGCGGTGCGGGACATCTTGGCCGATGGCTATCTCCTTGCAGCGCAAGCCTCATACAACCTGGGTCACCTGGATTTGGCGGAAAAACAAATTACAGCCGCCGTGAGCCTGGATTTTTGCCCCCGGGTTTCCCTCTACTGGTACGGCCTGATCAAAGCTCGGCTGGGAAAGCTTGCAGAGGCCCGCGATGCCTTGCGGGCTTGCCTTACGCGTTATCGCCCTGAAGCCCTGTACTTGAACCTCGCTGGGGTCCACATGCAACTCGGAGAACTGGAGGAGGCGCGAAAGCTCCTCAACGAGCTTTTGTCCACAGTACCTCCTCCCGAAATGGCCCAGGATGCCCAGTACTACTTGGCCGCGATTGACCTCCGGCTGGGCGATCTTTTGGGCGCGAAAGCGAAATTGGAGGAAATCGTGCGAAAGGACCCGAATTATGAGCG
>CAZQXP010000009.1:0-20138 GCA_964597525.1 uncultured Thermotogaceae bacterium
CCTTCCCGTTGAGCCCTAAAAAGAGGTTCGGCGCTTTTCCGTTTTCCACGGAGAACCGCTCTCCCTCGAGCACGAACTCCCCGTGCCCCTCGAAGTCCTCCACCACCGCTGGGCCTTGCACCTTTCGGAAGAGGTCCTCTTCGTCAAAAAGTACGTACCCATCGGAAAGCGCAGAAAGCCATTCCTTCAAAGCTTCAGCGCGATCATGAGGTGCCAGGACCACAAAGCGTTTTCGACCCAGGTCATCGTCGGGCATCCTTCCGATCACCGCTTCGGAGAGAACTTCTCCCTTTGGGGAAAGGAAGAGGCCTCGAGTGGCTTCTCCGGGCGCAAGTTTCAAGACATGGGCTGTGGAGGCCTCGTGGAGGAGGCAATCAGCACGGCCGGCGCGCACGAGGATGGCTTTGGCCCCGTGAGGATTGGCCGCAGCCACCTTTGCCGGCTCTTCCACTTCTACGCCAAAGCGCGCCAGGAGGGCCCGCACGCGCTCCTGAGCCTCACGAAGAACGGAAAGCGGGATCTTTCCCCGGGGAAGAGGTCCCCGCACCCCGTGATAGAAAAACGGGCGGATTTCGGTAAGGACAAGGCGGGTAACTTCTGCAATTTCCCGCATCTCCCGCTCGCCCATTCCCCGCTGGGTAACCCACGGAGTGCCGTACCGGATTCCCCGGGCATCCGCGGCGGAGGTATCGCCAGGAATGGTGTTTTTGTTGGCCACAATTCCCGCAAGATCGAGGATGCGGGCAGCGATCTCGCCCCAAAGGGGATTGCCGTTTTTGGTGGGGATTGCCCGGAGGTCCAGGACCAAAAGGTGGGTGTTTGTGCCGCCGTAGCAGAGGCGCAACCCTTCTTTTTCCAAAAAGGAGGCCAATGCCTTGGCGTTCTCCACAATCTTGAACATGAGGCGCCGAAACTCCGGGGTTTGGGCCAAGGCGAAAGCCACAGCGATCCCGGCGAACTTGTTCACATGAGGCCCACCTTGGGCTCCGGGGAAAACAGCTTGGTCAATTCGCGCTGCGATTTCCGGATCAAAGGAAAGGATCACCGCGCCTCGGGGACCGCAAAGGGTTTTGTGGGTGGTGAACATCACCACGTCCGCGTATCCCACAGGGGTGGGGTAGGCGCCGGCAATGGCCATCCCCGCGGTATGGGCGATATCGGCAAAAAGGAAGGCGCCTACGGAGGAGGCGATTTCTCTAAAGGCTTTCCAGTCGGGCGCCCAAGGATAGGAGGTGTAGCCGGCCACGATCATCTTGGGCTTTTCCCGTTTGGCAATCTCTGCAATTTTGTCGTAATCGAGTTTTTCCGTTTTCGGATCAACCCCGTAGGTGACGATCCGATAGCGTCGGCCGGAAACATGGTAGGGCGAGCCGTGGGAGAGATGCCCGCCCTGGGTGAGGTCCATGGCCATGAGGGTGTCGCCGGGCTTAAGGAGGGCCTCATAGATGGCGAGGTTGGCGGCGGCACCGGAAAGGGGCTGGATGTTCACGTAAATTGCCTCCGGAGGAACTTCCGGGGTAGCGAAACATTCCGCGCACCGCCGCGAGGCCAAAGCCTCCACCACATCCGCAAGCTCCACCCCTTTATAAAAACGGCGGTCGCTGTAGCGCCGATAGTAGGCGAGCTGCTCAGAAAGATCGGCAATGCGCGAAGGCGGAAGCCTTAATGTTTCCTCGCGGGGATAGCCCTCGGCATAAATGGAGGTAAAAGCCGATCCCAAAGCTTCTCGTACCGCTTTGGGTGTCAAGGACTCCGAGGGGATGAGGATGATCTTCTCCTTCTGCCGCCGCTCCTCGGCTCTGGCGAGCTCCTCCATGACCCGATCGATCTCCGCTAGCCCCAACTCCCAAATGGTTTTCTCCATTGTTCCTATCCCTAATTATCCTGGAAACGGAAGCGGGCGAAATCGCGGCTCCCGTTCGTGTCCCAACCACGCCAGCTCCACCGCCAAATACATCCCGCCGGAAACGAGGGAATGGCCGCCCAAGAGGAAGGGGGTGGGGCTTTCCCGGCAAGCCTCGACCAATTCCCGGAGGCGCGGGTCCTTAATCTTCTCTGGCTCCATGAGATCGCAGGCGTAGCGTTCCTCCGGAGGCGGCCAAACGCCCAGGTGGCCCATGAGGACGCGGATGTCCCACACGACCACGTCGCCCATGCGGCTTAGGGCCCGTACAAGGCCCGTGGGTCCTGCACCTTCAAGCCAAAGGCCGAGGAGGGAGAGGACGGCGCCGCGTTCCGCCCGGCCGCTGGCCTCCATTCCCCTTTCCTCAGAAAGCACGCGAAACCGGCACGCCGCCTCCTGATCCAAAAACCGCAGAAGATGGCCGCTGACCCTCCCAATGAGCAGGACCTCTGCTTCCGGATCGACAATGGCCTCCAGGAGGGCTTGCGCCCGACTTATGGGAATGCCCTCCAGGGCTTCCCGCACGCAAGGAGGAAGATGGGGATGAAGGGCGAGGATCTGGAGTTCACCGGGCGTATCGATGTCCAACTGCGTTGCGGCTGAGCGGGGAAGCTCATAACAGGCATATCCCGCCTGCCAAAGCCTCATCCCAAGAGGGTTATCCCGGGAAAGATCGGGCACGGGCCAGGGCGGGAAAATGAGGGCCAAATCCGTGGAGTAGAAGTTGTTCAGGATGGCATAGGGCGGGGGAAACCCCGCGCCCAAGAGCTTTTTCCAGTCCTCCTCGGAAAAAAGGAAACCTGCGCCGCTCGCCAAATAGAGGACCCGCTCCGCCTTATAGCGTCCGACAAGTTCGCCGAACCTTGTGCCGAAGTGCCAGTCTCCTGGTGGATCCGCCTCCACGATACACGGAACCCCCTGCCATCCTTCAGGTTCGGCGGTGGCGACGACAATTGTGGAAACCTCCGGAATTTTGCGGAGGCTTTCCACCACGGCTTTGGCGCAAGCGGTGCGAACCCGCGAGACGAGATCCCGCCCTCCCCTATCAAAAAGGAGGACGGTGGTCGGGAGCATGGTCTACGGCAGCTCCTCGTAAGGCAGGAGGGCGAGTTTCCTCGCGCGGTCGATTTCTGTGGCCAAAATGCGCTGATGTTTGGCGCAGAGTTTCGTGATACGCCGGGACAGGATCTTGCCCCTGCGGTTCATGAATTGCCGGAGCACTTCCGGCTTCTTATAGGTTAGCTCCAGCCCCTGCTGACAAACGCGGCAAGTTTTGGATTTCGTGCTCAAAATGGCACCTCCTCTTCAGGATAGGTTTCCTCCGGAACCGCGGTCTCCGGGACTTCGGGGGCTTCCGGCTTTGGCCCGAGGAAATACACGCTTTGGGCCACAACCTCCGTGACCCTCCGGCGGTCGCCGTTTTGCGTCTCAAAGGAGCGGATGCGCAGGCGGCCATCCACCGCCACTTGGCGTCCTTTTCTGAGCCAGGCGGCGCAGGTTTCCGCCTGCTTTCCCCAAACCACCACCGGCACGAAGGTCACTTCCTCCTCCGGCTGGCCCGTTTCCGGATTGACCCACCGCCGGTTCACCGCGATATCAAAGCGCGCCACAGGTCTCCCCGTTTGGGTGTAGCGCAGATCCGGATCAGAGGTGAGCCGGCCAGTGAGGATCACCCGGTTGAGATCGCTCATTTCTCCCCGTCTACCCGCACCACCTGATACCGCAAAAACGCATCATCCATGCCCAGCCTTTTTTGGAAGCTTTCCACCCTTCCGGCGGGCAAAGAGAAGGTCACAAGCACATAGTAACCCTCGCGGAAGTGTTCGATTTCGTAAGCGAGGATCCTTTGGCCCCATTCTTCGGTTTTTTGCACCTGTCCTCCCTCTTCGGCGATGAGGCTTGCGACCTTGGCCATCTTTTCCCGCCGCTGGGCCTCATCCAGGTCCGGGCGGAGGATGTAAACAACCTCATAGGTACGCATTTCGCTGGCCACGGGTATTCCTCCTTGGCGAGTTTTTCCGCTCCTACTTTACCGATCCGGCCGGGCCTCCGCAAGGCCGGCCGGGAACCCCCAAGGGATCGCCACCCTACTTGACAGCACTCTCCGCACCCCACTATACTTGCGTAAACCACAAAGAAAGGAGGTGACGGAGAGTGAACAAGGCCGATCTGGTTGATCGCATTGCCCAGCGGGCCGGGCTCACCAAGAAGGATGCCCGGAAGGCTCTGGACGCCACGGTGGACATCATCACCGAGGCCCTGGCCAACAACGAGCCCGTGCTCCTCACCGGGTTCGGAAAGTTCGAGGTGCGGGCGCGCAAGCGCTCCCAGCGCATCAACCCGCAGACCCAGAAGCGCATCACCGTACCGGAGAAGGTCGTCCCGGCCTTCAAGCCCGGCAAGAACCTGAAGACCTTGGTGGCCAAGAAGCTCAAGGCCGTCGAGGAGAAGGGCGAGCTCAAAGTGAAGAAGGCTTAAGGCCGGAACGACCGGGGGTTGGGCGGCTGCCCGACTTTGGGCAGCCGCCCTGCTTTTGAGAAAAAATCAAGACTGGATCGGTATTTTTCCCCACAACCGACCCGTCTCAGTGTAGCCCAACCCCCCGCCCCAGGTCAAGGATGAAGGCGGTCCAACATTCTTGGGAACGGGATTGCCTCGCGAATGTGGTCCAGGCCTGCGATCCAGGCCACCGTCCTTTCCACCCCAAGCCCAAAGCCTGAGTGCGGAACAGATCCCCACTTCCGAAGATCAATGTACCAGCGATAGGGTTCCGTGGGCAAACCGGCTTCCTGAAGCTGAGCTAAAAGTTCCTCCTCTGTGTCAACCCGCTGGGAGCCGCCGATGATCTCCCCGTATTTCTCGGGCGCAATGAGGTCGGCGTTGAGCACCACGGAAGGGTCTTTCGGATCGCGTTTCATGTAAAACGGCTTGATCTCCTTTGGGTAGCGCTCCACGAAAACCGGCCGGCCGAAATGCTCGGAGAGGGCGTCCTCCGCAGGAGCCCCGAAATCATCGCCGTACTCAATAGAAACCCCGTGGGACCGGATGATCTCTACCGCCTCTTTGTAGGTAATGCGGGCAAAAGGCTCCCGCACTTCCGCGAGGAGTTTCTCCGGGTCCCTCCCGAGCTCTTGGAGTTCCCGCTTTCGCTCTTCCACTACGTATTCCACGATGTAGCGCACCAAGTCTTCCTGGAGCTTGAGGTTTCCCTCGTGGTCCAAAAAGGCGGCCTCCGCTTCGGCCATCCAGAATTCCGTGAGGTGCCGGCGGGTTTTGGATTTTTCCGCGCGGAAACAGGGCCCAATCCAGTAAACCCGGCCCAAAGCCATGCAGGTCGCCTCCAAATAAAGCTGGCCGGACTGGGAAAGATAGGCTGTCTCCCCGAAGTAATCGAGGGGGAAAAGGGTCGTGGTCCCCTCCACAGCAGTTCCCACCAAAACCGGGGCCTCGGTAGCCACAAATCCCCGCTCTTTGAAGAAGGCGCGGATGGCCCAAAGCACAGCGTCCCGAATGCGCAGGATGGGGACCTGCTTGCGCATGCGGATCCAGAGGTGGCGGTGATCCATAAGGAAGCCCACGCCGTGTTCTTTGAGGCCGATGGGGAAAGGCTCCTTTGGAATATGCACCGGTTCGATTTTCCGCACGAGGATTTCGTAACCACCGGGAGCGCGAGGATCCGCCCGCACTATGCCCCAAAGGCGGAGGGAGCTCTCCTGGGGAAGGCGCTCCGCCCACGCGAACGTCTCCGGGTCGGCCTCAGGGGTGACCACTCCCTGCACGATCCCCGTTCCGTCTCGCACCAAAACGAACCGCACTTTCCCGGAAGAGCGCTTGTTGTAAAGCCACCCCTGGATGAGGACTTCCTTTCCCTCGTGGCGGGCGAGCTCCTCCACGTAGACTTGGGTCATGTCAGATCTCAGACCCGCTTTGCTCCTTCGTTTTCTCCGCGAGCCTCCGCTCGATGTAGGCGATCGCTTCCCCTACGGTCTGGATCTTTTCCGCGTCGGCATCGGGGATGTCGATCCCGAACTCTTCCTCGAACTCCATAATGAGTTCCACGCGATCGAGGGAATCCGCACCGAGATCGTCCACAAACGTGGAGTCCTCGGTGATTTCCTCCAAATCCACCATGAGCTGCTCGGCGATGATCTCCTTCACCCGATGGGCGATGTCGCTCATCCTTTCACCTCCTCAGTTGCAGGGGGCGAGGCCCCCATCCACGCAGAGAACATGGCCGGTTATATAGGATGCTTGAGGGGAGAGCAAGAAGAGGATGGCCTCCGCCACCTCTTCTGGCTTTCCAGCTCGGCCTAAAGGAATGCGGGAGAGGTAGCTTTCCCGCACTTTTTCCGGAAGCGTCGCGGTCATGGGCGTCTCGATGAGGCCGGGCGCCACAAGGTTCACCCGAATTCCCCAGGGCGCCGCTTCCTGGGCCAGGGTTTTGGTGAGGGCCACCATCCCCGCCTTCGCCGCGGCGTAGTTGGCCTGCCCCACATTTCCCGTAAGTCCCACCACGGAGCCCACGAACACGATGGACCCGGACCTCTGCCGCATCATGATCCTCAGGGCTTCCCGGGCACAAAGGTACGCGCCGGTGAGGTGCACCCGGAGGATTTCCTCCCAGTCCTCCAGGTCCATGCGCACAAGGAGCTTATCCCTGGTATGCCCGGCGGCATGAACAAGGAAATCCAGATGGCCTGCCCATGCCAGGGCCTCCTCAAAAAGGCTTTTCACCTGCTTGGGATCGGAGACATCTGCGGCTACGAATTTTCCGTTTTCCCCAAGTTCCGAAGCGGCCTTCGCTCCGCGGGCGGGGTCCCGGCCCACCACCACGGCCTTTCCGCCCCGCGCCACGAGAAGCTTGGCCGTGGCGAGGCCGATCCCCGACGTTCCGCCCGTGATCAGCGCGGTCTTTCCCTCAAACATGGCCCAAAACCTCGGATAAAGCGCGGAAGCTTATCCGGTCGGTGATGCGCCTGCCAAGTCGGGTGAGGACTTGTCCTGGTCCCACTTCCCAGGCCTCCTCCACCCCGAGCTCCGCCATCCTTTGCACTGCCGCGACCCAGCGCACCGGAGAAATCATTTGGGCCTTAAGGATCTCCTTGATTCGCGTGGGCTGGGATTCCACCTCTCCCGTGGAGCTTGAGATGAACGTTATTTTCGGGGGGCGAAAGGTGAGCTCCTCCAGGGCGGAGGCCAGGCGCTGGGCGGCCTCGGCCATGAACGGCGAGTGGAACGCCCCCGCTACCGGCAGCGGCACCGCTTTCCCTCCGGCCCTCTGGGCCAATTCCTCCGCTTTCTTAAGATCCTCTCGTTTTCCCGCCACGACCACTTGGCTGGGAGCATTGAAGTTCGCTACAAAGCACCCGCTTTCCTGGGCGATTCTCTCCACCTCCGCCTGAGGAAGACCCAGAAGGGCCAGCATCCCTCCTGGGAATTTTTCCGCAGCCTCTTCCATGAGTTTTCCGCGGAGGAGAACGAGGGAGAAAGCCTCGGGCCAGGAGAGGACTTCGGCCGCCGCCAACGCCGCGAATTCTCCCAGGGAATGTCCCGCGACGACCGCTGGAATCCGCAATTCTTTTGCGACCAAAAAGGAAGCCCACTCCACGAGGAAGATGGCGGGCTGGGCCAGGGAAGTGCGCGCGAGCTCCTCGGCGCTCAGCTCAAAGACCGGCTTTTCCCAACCGAGTTTTTTGGCCAGGTCCCAAACTTCTGCACCCTCCGGCCGAAGGAAGAGATCCCGACCCATTCCTACCTCGTGGGATCCCTGCCCGGGAAAGAGAAAGGCTACCACCGGAGGATCACCGTCCCGTAGCAAGCGCCCGCCCCAAACGCGGTGAGCGCCAAAATTTGCCCCTTTTGAATTTTCCCGGCGCGCACCATCTCATCGAGGGCGATGGGAATGGAGGCGGTGGAGGTATTGGCCACGCGGTCGATGTTCACCATCACCTTCTCCTTGGGAATGCGCAGGCGCCGCACGAGGGCCTCGATGATGCGCAGATTGGCTTGATGAGGGATGACCCAGTCAATTTGGCCCAGCGTAATTCCGGCTTGGGCTGCGGCGGCCCGTGTGGCTTCGGCCATCATTCCCACCGCTGCCTTGAAAAGGCCTTTCCCCTCCATCTGGAGAAAATGCTGTCCTTTGGCCACGGTCTCGGCGCTTGCGGGAAGCCTCACCCCTCCAGCTTCAATCCGGAGGAGGGAGAGTTTGGAGGCATCCCCTCGGAGGGCGGCTCCCAAAATTCCGGAATCCCCGTGGTCTTTCTCCAGGAGCACCGCGCCCGCGCCGTCCCCGAAAAGAACACAGGTGGCCCGATCCCGCCAATTCACGAATCGGGAGAGGGCTTCGGTTCCCACCACCAGAGCTTTTTGGGAAAAACCCGTATGAATCATGGCCCCGGCTAAGACTAGACCGTACACAAAGCCCGCGCAGCCGGCGGTGATATCGAAAAAGGGGACCTTCCCGAGGTTTAAACCTGCGGCGATGTGCGGGGCCGTTCCGGGAATGGGTTCCTCGGGAACGTTGGTGGCCACCACCAGCAGATCCACATCTTCCGGGCTCCTTTGGGCGGAGGCCAGGGCCGCCCGCGCCGCCTCCACCCCCATCTCCGCGGGAATTTCCTCGGAAGTGAGGATATGCCGGAAGCGGATTCCCGTGCGGGTCCTGATCCATTCGTCGCTTGTGTCTAAAAATTGCGCGAGGTCGTGGTTGCTCAAGCGCTTTTTAGGAAGGAAGGAGCCGGTGCCGCTGATTCGAAGGGGAATGAGGGGAGCAGGACCTTCTTTCCGGCGCTTGGGGCTCATAGACAAAGTCCGATTTTACGGCAGGCTCTCAGGGGGCAAAAAAGAAACGGGAAAGAACGAATCTAGTGCCGAGGGCGGGAGTCGAACCCGCACGGGCCGAAGCCCACTGCCCCCTCAAGACAGCGCGTCTGCCAATTCCGCCACCTCGGCCTAAAAGCCTATCTTAGGGAGGATCCCTTTTTCCGTCAAGGTCCGAAAAAAGCGAGCCCTTCCGCCCGGGGGAGGTGAGGCGTGAGGTGGAATGGGGTGGGTCTCAGGCGGAAGGGCTCGTTGCAAGCCCTATTCTACTCCCGCGCACGCCCCTTGTCCAGTCCCTGGTTATTCTCGCGGGGAAAGTACAATCAGGAGGGATGCGGCGCTTTCTCCTCTTGGGACTCGCCGTTTTGATCATGGTCATCCTTTTGGGGTGCAGCGCCCGAAGGGAAAACTCCTCCCTTTCCCCTCGACCCGGAGAATCCCTGGAGGAAGCCATCGCTTGGGCGCCGGAGGGCGCCGTCATTGTGCTCTCTTCGGGAAGGTATCCAGCGAATCTGCGCCTGGAAAAGTCGGTGACCATCCGGGGAGCCGGGCCGGAGGCCACGGTCATCCAGGCCGTTTCTCCCGGGCCGCCTGTGGTTTGGGTTTTGGGCAAGGCCAAAGTGCGCCTGGAGAACCTGCGCATCGAAGGTGGCCGCGGCGGCTTTGCCAGCCTGGAATTCTCCTCCGCAGGAATCCTTGTGCAGGATGAGGCTCAGCTCGAGCTTCAAACGGTGAGAATTGCGCAAAACATGGCCTCCGGGATTTTTGCCCGCGATCAAACCCAGCTTTCTCTCCGCGATGTGGAGATCCTCGAAAATAGCCGCTATGGTCTAGAAATTTATGGCCAGGCCAAAGTGCACGCGGAGAGGACCCGAATTCGCGGGAACAAAATGGGCGGCATTTGGGCGGCCGGCGAAAGCTATGTGGCGCTAGAGGGAAGCACCGTGGAAAGCAACCTCGGACCAGGTCTTTGGATCCGTGAAAGCGCCCAGGCGCGGCTTTGGGAAACCCAGGTCAGGGAAAACCAGGGTCCCGGGCTTTCCCTTCAGGATTTTGGCGAGGCCCGGGTTTCCGCCTCCCTTGTTTTCGGCCATGGGGAATCGGGCGTTCTTCTCGCGGATGCGGCAATCTTTTCCGCCTACGGCACGATTTTTGAGGCCAACTGGAACGGGCTGGAGCTTGGGGGTGGGAAGGTTTTTCTGGAAGGCTGCACGCTTTTGCGGAACCGGTGGGACGGCATCGTGGCCCGGGCCGGAGCGCAAGTTCGTGTGGAAAGGTGCCGCTTTTTGGGCGGTGAGGGCTCGGGCATTTCCGCCTCAGGCTGGGCCGAAGTGGAGGTTCGAAATAGCCTCTTTGAGGGATCGACGATCGCCGGGATATCCGGGTTTTCTCGGGTTCCCGTGCGTGGCGCAGGAAATGAGTTTGACCAAAACGGCGTGGCTCTCCTGGGAAACGTGGAAGCGAGCCTGAGGCGGCCGAAGGCAAGCCCCTCCCGTGATTTTCTGAGCTTTCCTGATCCTGCTTTTTCGGATCTCCAGGAAGCCGTGGATGCCCTGCTTCCCGGTGGAGTCCTGATTCTTTCTCCCGGGCTGCATCCTGCGGGCATCGTGGTGGACAAGCCTTTGGAGATACGGGGAAACGGGGAGGCCGTTCTTGTGGGCTCTCCGGGAGCGCCCGTTTTGGCGCTGGTGAAGGGGGCAGAGCTTCGCCTCGTTGGGGTGCATGTGACCGGCGGATCCGAGGGGTTGGCCATGGGGGCGGATTCCGCGGCTGAGCTTTTTAGCTGCGCGTTTTGGGAGAACGGAGCAGGGCTAAAGCTTTGGCAGAATGCTCGCCTTTATGCTTCCCAAACGAGCGTTTCTCACCATCCTCAGGGCGGGATCTGGCTTTGGGACGAAAGCCAAGGGGTTTTAGATGAGGTGACCCTCTTTCAAAACGAGCTCTGTGGGGTCTGCGCGGGAGGCCGAAGCTCTTTGGTTTTGCGCAGAAGCACCGTCTCGGAGAACGGCTGGCAAGGAGGCCTCCTTTTGCGGGATCTCGCGGAAGTGGAGGTTTGGGAAAACGCGTTTTTCCGGAATCGCGGTTACGGTGTAGCCGTGCAGAACCCAGGCTGTGTGGGCAGCGGCCCTGGTTTTTGGGGGAAGATTTCCGGTGGCCGGAACGATTTTTCGGAGAACTACAAGGGCTCGGTTTGCCCAGCCGACCTCATTTTCCTTGCCCGCTGAGGAGCGCTTTCACCTTCTCTGCAAGGTCCGGATCCGGCCGAAGCCGGCGATAGGGGAGAAGGGAATGAAGAGAACCGCCGCCATCCCCAGGAAAACGGGGGACGAGGTGCAAATGGACGTGGGGGACCCCTTGGCCGGCCACGCGGCCATCGTTGAGGCCCACGGTTAGGCCGGGTGCGGAAAGGGCCTCCTGAAGAGCCCTTCCCACGCGCACCGCCGCGGAAAACATCTTCCCCGCCAAATCCTCGGGAAGCTCCGAAAACCTCTCCACGTGGGCCTTCGGCACCACCAAGGTGTGTCCCGGAGCCATGGGCGCGGCATCCAAAAAGGCCATGACCCAAGGGTCCTCGTAGAGGATGTGGGCGGAAAGCTCACCCTTGGCGATGCGGCAGAAAGGACAGGTCATAAGACAAGCCGGGCAAACCTACGCCGGCCCACGCGGAGGATCATGCCCGGACGGATCTCCACTCGTTCCTCACTGGCTGGTACTTTCACCCCATCCAGCCAAACCCCGCCTTGGGCGATGAGCCGGCGCGCTTCCGACTTGGAGGCGACGAACCCTGAAGCCAAGAGGATCTCCACGAGGGCGGCTTTCCCCTCCTCATCGAGAAGGTGTCCCACCGGCACCTCTTGAAGAACTTCGGGAGGCCGCTCCTCCTCAAATACCCGCTCGAAATGGGCCTGGGCTTTTTCCGCCTCTTCCACGCCGTGCAGGGTTGCTACCACCGTCCAGGCGAGCTTCTTTTTCGCTTCCTTGGGGTGGAGATGGGCCACCTCCTCCCAATCGATATCCGTGAGGAGCCGGAAGTATTGGGGCATGAGCTCATCCGGAATAGCCATGAGTTTTCCAAATTGCTCCTCAGGAGGTTCGGAAATGGCGATATAGTTCCCCCAGGACTTGGACATCTTTCGTACCCCGTCCGTCCCGATAAGCAGGGGCATGGTGAGGATGACCTGGGGCTCTTGACCGTAGGCTTCCTGGATATCCCGGCCCACCAGGAGATTGAAGCGCTGGTCAGAACCGCCCAGCTCCACATCCGCTTCCACCGCCACGGAGTCGTAGGCCTGAGCAAGGGGATAAAGGAACTCCATGATGGAAATGGGCGAGCCCTCCTGGAAGCGTTTGGCGAAATCCTCGCGCTCCAGCATCCGCGCCACCGTGTAGCGGGAGGTGAGGACGAGGATGTCGGCAAACGTGAGTTTGCCCAGCCACTCGGAGTTGTAGCGCACCTCCGTTTTCGCTGGGTCGAGGATGCGGAAGGCCTGTTCCCGATAGGTTTTCATGTTCTCTGCGATGGTTTCCGGGGAAAGGGGCTCCCGGGCTTTGCTGCGGCCGGAGGGGTCGCCGATCCGGGCCGTGAAATCCCCCACCACAAGAACGGCGAGATGCCCCAGATCCTGAAACTGCCGAAGCTTGCGAAGAACTACCGCATGGCCAAGGGTTAATTCCGGCGCAGAAGGGTCAATGCCCAATTTCACCCGCAAGGGCTTCCCTGTTTCCAAAGAGCGCGCGATTTTTCGCGCCAGCTCCTCCCGCGGAAGGAGCGTTTCCGCGTTCTTCTCGATGAGGCGAAGCTGTCTTTCCACTTCCGCGGAGATATTCATGGAAACCTCCCTCACACCACCACCGCGGAGATGACCCGGTCTCCGGGATCGATCTGGATGAGTTTTACCCCTCGGGCGTAGCGGGAAAAAGTGCTCACTTGGGCGGCCTCAAAGCGGATGACCTTTCCCCCCGCCGTGGAAAGGGCCACCTCCTCATCCTCTCCCACCAGGGCCGCGGCCACCACCTCCTCCTCGTCCAGTTTGATCCCGATAACGCCCTTTCCTCCGCGTCCCTGAAGGGGGATTTCCCCAAGCTCCAGGCGCTTTCCGTAGCCTTGGCTTGTGACCAAAAAGAGCTTTTTTCCTTGGATTCCTTTGGGGAGCCAAACGAGGGCCACCACCTGGTCGCCGGGGTCAAGGCGCATGCCGATTACCCCCCGGGAAGGCCGGCGGGTGAGGCGGACCTCCTCCTCAGGAAAGCGGATCAATTGACCCTGAGCGCTCACGAGGATTACCTCGCCCTCCCCTTGGGTCAGAGCTACATCCACGAGCCGATCGCCCTCCTCGGGGTCATGGGCGAGGATCCCTTTCGTGTGGGCATTCGCATAGTCAGAGAGATTATTGCGGCAGAGAAGGCCATTCTTTGTGGCTAACAGAGCATATCCCCGGGAATAATCGGCCACAGGGCAGATCGCCCGCACCTCCTCATCCGGCTCCATATCCAAAAACTGACGCAAGTTTTTCCCGGGCGAATCACGATCGCCCACCTCGAGCCTGGAAAGGGGGAGCTTAAAGACGCGGCCGCGATCGGTGAAGATGAGCAGATCGTCGCGAGTGGTGGCAGGAACGATTTGGCGCAGGGAATCCCCCTCCTTCGGGCGGATTCCAATCACGCCCTTCCCGCCGCGGCCTTGGGTTTTAAAAGCCTCGCGTTCCACCACGTTGAGGTAACCCTTGACGGTTGCGCAGAGGATCACCTCCATGGCTGGAGCTTCCGTGGGCAAAGCCAACCCATCATCACCTTCCAAAATCGTGGTGCGGCGTGCATCTCCGTATTTTTCCGCAATTTTTTGGAGTTCTTCGCGGATCACGTCGTCGAGGCGGCCCGGATTGGCCAAAATCCCCTCGTATTCCGCGATTTTTTCGCGAAGCTCCGCAAGTTCCTCGTCGATCTTTTGGCGCTCCAGCTTTGTGAGCTGCCCAAGGCGCATGCGCAGAATCGCTTCCGCCTGCTTTGCGGAAAGGCCGATCTCCGCGGCCAAAAGGGCCTGAGCTTGCTCCTGATCCGCGGAGGTTCGGATGATCTCGATCACCTCGTCCAAGCGGCTCAGGGCCTTCTGGAAGCCCTCGAGGATATGGGCGCGTTCCTGGGCCTGGCGCAGCCGGTATTGGGTGCGGCGGCGCACCGTGGCCCGCCGGAATTCCAAAAAGGCCCGCAAGATCTGGGGTAAAGAAAGCACTCGGGGGTTCCCGCCATCGATCACCAGGAAATGGCAGGAGAAGGTGCGCTCCAGGGGCGTGAGTTTGTAGAGCTTGGCCAAAACCAATTGTGGGTCCGCGCCCCGTTTGAGCTCCACCACCACCCGCAACCCTTCCCGGTCCGACTCATCCCGGAGGTCGCTTATGCCCTCGATTTCCCCTTCCTTCACCTTCTCGGCGATGCTCTCTAGGATTGCGCTTTTTCGCACCTGGTAGGGGATCTCCGTGATCACAATCTTGTCGCCCTCGATGAAGGCCTTTGCCCGTAGGAGGAAGCGGCCTTCGCCGGTGGTGTAGGCCTCGCGGATTCCCTCCTTTCCCACGATGATCCCGCCTGTGGGAAAATCCGGTCCGGGAAGGAACTGCAGGAGCTCTTCCGCCCCCGCCTCGGGGTGATCCATGAGGTACAGGGTGGCCTGAATGAGCTCCCGAAGGTTGTGGGGCGGGATCTGGGTGGTCATCCCCACGGAAATCCCCCACGCACCGTTGGCCAAAATATGGGGGAAGCGGACAGGCAGGACTTCCGGCTCCTGGAGGGATCCATCGAAGTTGGGGAGGAAATCCACGGTTTCCTCGTCCAGCTCCTCCAAGAACTCCATGGCGATGGGAGCGAGTCTCGCTTCGGTGTAGCGCATGGCCGCGGGCTCGTCGCCGTCCACGGAGCCGAAGTTCCCTTGCCCATCGATCAGGGGATAGCGGGTGGTGAAGGGCTGGGCCAATCCCACCATAGCCTCGTACACGGCCATGTCCCCATGAGGGTGGTATTTCCCTAGGACCTCACCCACGATGCGCGCGGACTTGCGGTGGGGCCGGTTGGGGGTAAGACCGAGCTCCCGCATCCCATAGAGGATGCGGCGCTGCACGGGTTTTAGTCCGTCGCGCACATCGGGGATGGCCCGGCCACGAATGACGGAGATGGCGTAGTCGATGTACGACTGCTCCATCTCCTCTTCGATGAAGGCGAGCTCGATTCTCTCGGGCATAGCGCTAAATTTTACGAAAGGAAAAGAACTTTCTCAACTTTGCTTGCGGAAGCTGTGCCCGTTAAGCTACTTTCGATGCGGCGTTACCTTCTTGTCGGTCTTATTTTCCTTGGGCTGGGGGTGTTTGTTTGGCTTGTTCTTCACAGCGGCCCCCGGGAAATTTGGGAGAAAGCCCGCGCCCTCCCCCTATGGTCCTTGGGTCTGCTCTTTTTGGTGGAGTTCCTGGGCCTCTGCTTTTGGGCGGCAAGCTGGGGGGCCCTTCTTTGGGCTGCGGGAATTCGGGCACGGCCCCTCACGATTCTCTCTGCGGCCACGGCAGGCTACGCTGTCTCCTACCTCACCCCCATTTCGTACCTCGGCGGCGAGCCCGTGCGCGGCTGGCTCGTTTTGCGGAAAACGGGAAGCGCTGTCCCCGCTTTGGCTGGAACCCTTGTCTGGGACAGGGTGATTGCTGGTCTTATTCTCCTCTCTTTTGCCGCAGCCGGCGCGGGAATGCTCCTTCCTTTTCTTTCCTCTTCCCAGCGCATCTGGGCTCTTCTAGGCCTTTTCCTCTTGGGGACCGCCGTAATCCTCGGTGCGCTGAGCTTTGCCCTTGGTTGGTATTGGCTCAGCAAAATTTTGCGCTTTATCGCGCGTTTTGGGAAAAAGCTTCGTCCGCGTCTGGAGAATTTTGCGGGGAAAATTGCCGAGATGGAAGGGGCAATGCACCAGGTCTTTCGCCTCCGCCCTGGTCATGTTTTTCTTGCCGTTCTTCTTCAGGGGCTGAGCTTTCTCTGCCATTACCTGCGACCATTTTTCTACTTCCTTTTTGAGCAAGGCCGGTGGCTCTCTTTGCGGGAGCTCGGCGTTTATTTCAACTTAAACGCCTTCCTGTCCCTTTTCCTTTGGCTTACTCCCGCAGGGGTGGGCACGGCCGAGGGTGGACGTGTGGGGATCCTTGGGCTCCTGGGCATTTCCCCGGCTGAAGCCATGGCCTTTTCCCTTACCTACCGCTTTTTGGAACTAATTCTCGTGGGGCTTGGCCTGTTTGTGGTGGTACGGGTCGGGGCCGGCCCCAAAGTCCGGCGCGGCTTGGGGATCCTGCGGGGGCTGGCGGAAGTCGGAAATCTTTTGGTCTACGGCTTCATTCTTCCGGCCCGGGTTTTGCCACGCTTCTTTAATTTGCGCTTCCGAAAACCCGACCCCTGGGATTACGCGCAAAGTCCCTACGAACAGCGCAAGTACGATTTGATGCTTTCCATCCTTCCCCGGGATCCCCGCCACCCTTACCTGCGGGCTTTGGACTTGGGTTGCGCGGAAGGGCTTTTCACCCGCCGCTTGGTGGAGGAAGGGGTAGCCAAAGAGGTGGTAGGGGTGGACGTGGCTCCCCGGGCGTTAGCGCGGGCCCGGGAAAATTGTGCCCATCTTCCCCAGGTGGAATTCCGGAACCTCGATATCGGGAAGGAGCTTCCGGAGGGCCAATTCGACCTCGTGTACTGTTCGGAGGTCCTCTATTACCTTGGATATCGACGGATCCGCGCTTTGGCCGAGAAACTCGCGGAAAAGGTTTTGCCCGGTGGGCACGTGGTCCTCGTGAGCGCTTGGCCGGCTGCAAGGATCATCCACCGGCCGTTCTTACGCCATCCCGCCTTTAAATTAGTAGCTGAACACGTCGAGCCCCACCATGCCCGCCCCTATGCCATCACTTGTCTAGAGCGGCTCCCCCAAAGAGGTTAAGGGCGTAAAGCTCGTTTTGCCGCACAAAAGCTGCCAGGAACCGACCGTTGGTCAGACGCTGGGAACTGTAAGCCCGCAGAGCTGCAAGCTTTATTTCCACCACATCCTCTTCCAAAGCCTGCGAATGCCATTGCCATCGTTCCGCGAGGTACTGGGGCGCGGAAAGCTCCGCATCGGGAACAAGCCGCAAAGGCGTGGGCCAGCGTTGGCCGTGCACAAGGTAGTACCGGATTTCTGGGAAAAGTCCGGTTTTCTCCAAAACTTTTTCCAGGAATAGGGCGGTGGCGCGGTGATCCGGGTGGGCGTCCTCGGGATGCGGGCAATAAACGATGGTTGGCTGAAAAGTTTCGAAAATAGCGCACAAATCCTGAAGAAGCGAAAGACCGGTGTATACGGCCTCAGGATTGAAGCTATTGCGGTAGAAGGGGTAGTCCATTTTTGTGTACGGGCTTCGGAAGGGCTTTTCCCAGTGCGTCGTCAGTAGGCTCCAAAGGCCGCGGTCGGGATAGCCCAAAAAAAGAAGATGATCCCAAGGAACGCCGAGGATCTCCATGGCTCTTCCTGCTTCCTGCATGCGCAGGTATCCAATGGCCCGGTAGTCCTCGGCTCTGTTAAGGGGGTTCCAGGTGAAGAACTTTTTGGAGGCGGCATTGGCGTCGCCGTTGGTGATAAAGACCACCAGAACCTGGTGCCCCTGGCGGAGGAAGTTCACGATGGTCCCGCCGGCGCCGAGGGCTTCGTCGTCCGGATGAGGGGCAAGGATGAGGACACGCTCCACTTCCTCTCTCGGCTGAGGAATCTCTGCCCTCGGTGGGAGCGGGTTCCACCAAAGGAGAATTTGTAGGAAAGGATGAGGCAATCCGGGGATGAAACCGATGGCCAAGGGAACAGCGGCTAATGCCCAAATCCACCGGCGAACCCTACGCCTGCGCACGTTTACTTATTATAGGCGGAATGTTGTCCGAGTGAAGGAAGCCCATGAAAATCGGAATAGGGAGGGATGGGTGAGCGGCCGAAACCGCCGGTCTTGAAAACCGGTGAGGCGATGAGCCTCCGGGGGTTCGAATCCCCCTCCCTCCGCCAAATAGGTGACGAGTGACAAGTTATGGGTGAGAGATTCAGCGGTATTCCACAACTTCGGAGAGAGGACGGCGCGGCCGGGCCTTCGGAGCCTCCGCCGGTTTCCCCACGGGGATCATCGCCACCGGCCGAAGTTCCTTAGGAAGCCCAAGGGTTTCTGAGACCTTTCCCTCGTCAAACGCTCCTACCCAACAGGTTCCCAAGCCTTTTGCCGTGGCAGCTAAAAGGAGGTTTTCCACGGCCGCAGCCGTATCTTGGAGGCAGTAAAGCTTTTCCCCGCGCTCCTTGTACGCCCTCCTTGCCCGCTCAAGGTCCGCACAAACTACAATAACGACCGGAGCTTCCGCTAAAAATTCTTGTCCATAAGCGGCTTCCACCAACTTCACTTTCAGTCCTTGGTCCCGCACCACGATGAATCGCCAAGGCTGGGCGTTTCCCGCACTGGGAGCAGAAATAGCCGCGGAAAGAAGTTCCTCCAAGGTTTCCTGGGGGATAGGATCCCGCAAGTATCTTCGCACCGAACGCCGTGTGCGGATGGCCTCAAAAAGGTCCAACCTTCCTCCTTTCCCCGCCATTATAAGCGGATACGATTGCCGCGATGATCCGTGCTGTGCTCTTCGATCTGGATGGAACGCTTTGGGAAAACCCGGTGCGGTGGGACGAGCTCCGCCGGGAACTTGGCCTTCCTCCGGATGGTCTCCCCATTTACTGGCATATCTCCCGCTTGCCCAAAGAAAAGCGGGAGGAGGCGGAGGCGCGCCTGCGGGAAAAGGAGGCCGAGGGGGTGCGATTCGGTCGCCTCAAACCCGGCGCCTTAGAGCTTTTGGAGTTCCTGCGGAGCCGCGGGGTCCTCTGCGTCCTTGTGACCAATAACTCCCGGGAAAGCGCAGAAGGGGTGCTGAGGCTTCATCCTCTTCCCTTTGATCTCGTTTGGACGCGGGAGGATGGCGCTTTGAAGCCGGATCCGGAGGCGTTTTTGGGGCCGCTCCGCCGCCTCGGCATTTCACCAGAAGAGGCCGCGGTGGTGGGCGATTCCCATCTCGATCTTTTGGCCGCCCACGCTGCCGGGATTCGGGCGGTCATCCTCGTAAAACCTGCAGCGTGGATGCGCCGCTTTTTCCCAGCCGACGCTCTCTTTACGGAAGCCGAGGACCTCGCTCAAGTGAAAGCTTGGCTTTCCTCTCTTCTTTCCGGAAGCTGAAGAGGTACAGGCGCTGTCCAAACGGAGTTCACCACCGCTCCATATCCTTTTCTTTCGGCCACCTCTTCATCGTCCACGATGTGGAAATCAAAAAGGCTCCGCGGTGAGGAGAAGCCGGTAAGGGCGCGATAGCCCCGAAGGAGGAGAGCATCCACCCTCCAAAGGAGGCTTTCCAACGCTGTGGATTTTTTCTGGATCCACAAAATCAGGTCCACATCTGATGCCGGCCCCGCCCGGTTTTCTACGGTGCTTCCGTACACGTAAACCCGGCGGATCCCTGGGCAGATTCCCGCAAGGTAAGCGGATAACTCCTGGGCGAGAGCGTAACGGAAGAAAGAATGAGCCCAGGGATCCCCGGAGCGAAGGGCCCTTAATAGCTCCTCCTCACCGAAGCCTTTGCTTTGGGCCTTTTCGAGGGCGCGGAGGAAAAGGCCTTGAACCTTGGGGCCAAGGAGCAGACTCGGTGTATCGATCACGGGAAGATTCCCCGCAGGCGGATAGCCTCGGCCACCCTGGACAGCGCCAACATTTGGGCGGCAATGCGGAGGCTCACCCTCTTTTCCTGGGCCATGGTCCAAACGTCTTGGAAAGCGCGGCGCATAATTTGCGCAAGCCGGGTGTTGGTCTCCGCTTCATCCCAGTAGAAATACTGAAGGTTTTGCACCCACTCGAAGTAGGAGACCACTACTCCACCGGCGTTCGCGAGGATGTCCGGGACCACGATGCGGCCTCGTTCCTCCAGGATGACGTCGGCTTCCGGTGTGGTCGGGCCGTTGGCGCCTTCCACAATGACTTTGGCTTTGATCCGGTCGGCGTTGCGCTCGGTGATCTGGCCTTCCAGGGCCGCGGGGATAAGCACGTCCACGTCGAGGGTGAGGACCTCATCCGCAGGAATAGGGGAGACTCCGGGCGCGGTGTAGCCAGCGATGAGGCGTTTGGGCGAGCGCGTCACGTACTCTACAAGCTCAGGGATGTTCAGCCCGTTGGGGTTATAGAGGCCGCCGGAGATATCGGCCACACCTACTACCTTGGCCCCCGCCTCGTGGAGGAGAAGGGCCGCCACCGAGCCCACATTCCCGAATCCCTGGACGGCGACAGTGGTTCCCTCGAGCTTCTTGCCCAGACGGGCCAGAACCTCTTGGGTGATGATCATCACTCCCCTACCGGTGGCCTCCCGCCGCCCC
>CAZQXP010000010.1:0-19986 GCA_964597525.1 uncultured Thermotogaceae bacterium
GCGTGGGCCTCATCCACCACGAGGAAGTCATAAGGGCCCAAAAGGGCGTTCTCCATGGCGAGGTCCGCTCCAAGGAGAGCGTGGTTGGTGATGACGAGCTCCGCTTTTCGCGCGGCCTCCCGGGTTTTGCGGGATGGGCATTGGTTCCAAAGGCGGCAGCGGCTGCTTCGGCAGCGCCAGGGCCGGTCCCGGATTTCCTCGACGATCCATTCCTCGGCAAACCCCAGCTCATCGAGATCCCCTCCCCGCGCAGCGAAAACGAAAAGGGGGTTGAGAATTTCCTCGGGAACAAGCTTAAGCTCCAGCTCGTAAAGCCTTTGGAGGCAGACGTAGTTTTCTCGACCCTTGAGGAGGACCCGCTTAGGATAGATCCCCAAAATCTCCTCGAGCTTGGGAAGGTCCCTTTTCCAAAGCTGGTCCTGGAGGGTTCGCGTGCGGGTGGCCACCACGGCCCGGCCGCCTTTTTTCAGGGCCAGAAGGATGGGGATAAGGTAGCCGAAGGTTTTTCCCGTTCCCGGACCGGCTTCAAGGAGAATAATCTCACCCTTTTCCAAGGTGTTCGCGACCACCCCGGCATATTCCTCCTGGAGCTTTCGCGGCTGGAACCCCTTTTCCGCAAGGCGGTGAAATGCCTCGCCTAAAGTCCTTACGGATGGGTAGCGGACCCGCGGCTTTGGAGGGGGAAGGAAATTTGGGGGCAAAAACCTCGCTAGAGCAGCTCTTCCCTCCGAAGGCCAGGAACGCGTTTCTTCCAAAGCCCGAAGGAGAAGCTCGCCCAAAGCTTCGGCTTTGCGCCATGGATCTTGGGCTTCAAGATCCAGACCGAAACGCTTTCCGAGTTCTTTGAGGTCGGGTTCCTCAGGCCAAATGGCACGGAACAGGATGCGGAGATCCAAAGTTCCTTCGGAAAACCTCGGATTCCAGGCGAGCTTTGGAATATCCGGCCAAAGATCCCTTGGGGAAAGTTTTCTCCTTGGGCCGTTTTCCGAAAAGAGCACGCCGTAAGGTCCTTCCGCGGTTTCCACAAAGGAGATGAACTCCACCGCTACAGGCGGGAAAGGAGATCGATCCGCCGCACCACGCCCACGAGGTGGCCCTCCCGATCCACCACAGGAAGCTGTTTCAAACCTTTCCTCAACATGAGGTCCGCAGCGTAAAGGTCGGTGTCCTCCGGTCGGACAGCCACCACTTCCCGCGTCATGTACCGCTCCACCGGGTGGTTCCCGATCTCCTCCAGTTTTTTCTTAAGCTGGTCCAGGCTGGGCAAAAAGGAAGTGGAGTGAAGCATGTCCATATAGCTGGGAAGGAGGGCGCGGATGATGTCGCGTTCGGAAATGATGCCCACAACTTTTCCCTCTTCGTCCACCACCGGTAACGAAGAAAGTCCGGAATTCTCCAAGAGGTGGATGGCCTGGCGAATGGTTGTATCCCGTTCCAAGCAGCTTAGATCACGCCGCAGGAAATCCCGCACCCTCATCCCACTCTCCTCACTTCCACGCGCTCCATCTCTGCGAGGATTTTTTCCCGCTCCAGGCAAAGCTTTTCCTCGACTTCGGCGGAGGCCACAGCCGCGCCCATCCCATAGCGCACGCTCTCGATGAGATCTTTTCCTTGGCTTAGGCCCACAAGGATCCCAGCCACGAGGGCGTCGTCCGCACCAACAAGATTTCGGAAGGTGCTTAAGGGAACCTTTGCCTCGAATCTCCAGACCCCGTCCGCGCTTACGAGGATATCGCCCGTTAAATGGTGGGAAATGAGGCACAATTCAGCGCCGCTTTCGATCACTTTTCGGCCGGCAGCAATCACTTCCTCTTCCGTGTGCAAAGGAAGCTCACCAAGCTGCAAGACCTCCCGCACATCGGGCTTGACCAAAAACGGCCGGGCGGAGAAGGTGCGCAGGAGGGCTTCCCCCCCAGCGTGAACGACGACGCGCACCCCCTTTTCCCGGGCCCTTTTCGCCAAATCCCAATAAAAATCCGGGGAAAGCCCGGGCGGAAGCACCCCTCCCAGGACCACAAAACTCGCCCGGGAAAGCATCCGCTCGTATTTGCGAAGAAACATCGCCTGGGCTTCTTCAGGGATCGTCGGGCCCGCCTCGTGGATGTGGATGGGGTGGTATTCGTGGCCGCGCACGATGAGGGCTACATTGGTGCGATTCTCCTCCTCGATCCAGACGAAATTCGCGCTCACCCCTTTGGCGAGGAGGTCCCGCAGGATGATCTGGCCCGTGTGGCCGCCGAGGAACCCCATGGCTACCGTTTCGATCCCATGAGCGGCCAAAAACACTGAAACGTTGATGCCCTTGCCGCCCGCAGAGGTCAAGGATTTTTCCGCGCGAATCGTGATGCCTTCCTCGCTGGGCGCAAGATTTTCGGGCAAATGGTCAAGCCAATAAAACTTGTCCAGCGCAGGGTTAGGGGTTATGGTGAGGATCATCGCACGGGCTCCTTAATTTCCGCAAGAAGCGCTGCGGGCGTGGCCGCGGTGATCTCCACCTCCACGAGCTTTCCCAAGAGCTCCGGCCCACCCGGAAGCAATACCGTCCGGAATTCCCGAGTCTTTCCCATAACCATCCCCTTTTCCTCCACATATTCCTCCACGAGAACTTCCACGGTGGAGCCGATTTTCTCGCGGTGGATCTCGAGGGCGATTTTTCTCGTGAGATTTAGGACTTCCTGGAGCCGGCGGGCCTTTTCCGCGGAAGGAATAGGGTCGCCCAGAGGCTCTGCGGGGGTTCCCGGCCGCACGGAATACGCGGCCACATACACCGTGCCGAAGCGGGCCTCCTGGATCAGGGAAAGGGTGGCCTCGAAGTCCTCTTCCTCCTCGCCAGGGAAGCCCACGATCACGTCGGTGGTGATGTTTACGCCCGGGATAGCCTTTTTGATGCGTTCCACCAAGTTTAGGAAACCTTCGCGGGTATAGCCGCGGCGCATGGCCCGCAAAATTTTGTCGCTTCCCGATTGCACCGCGAGGTGCACGTGCTCGCAAATATTTTCCTCCTCGGCCATGGCGGAAATGACCTCCTCCGTCATGTAGGCAGGATGGGAACTGGTAAAGCGCACCCGAGGGATCGGGATTTTTCCCACCTCCCGCAGAAGCTTTGCGAAATTCGTTCCGTCCCGAAGATCAAGGCCATAGGCGTCCACGTTATGCCCAAGGAGGGTTACCTCGAGATACCCCTTTTCCGCGAGCTCCCAGAGCTCGCTTAGGATCTCGGGGAGGGGGCGAGAGCGCAATGGGCCCCGCACCCTGGGGATTACGCAATAAGCGCAGGAATGGGAGCAGCCTTCAGCGATGGTCACATACGCCTGGAATGGGCTTTTTCTCAGGACGGGAAGGCGTTCCAGCTCCACTGGGTCGGGAAGGTAAAGGACGCGCTCGCCGCGGCGGGCCCGCTCGATGAGGTCCGGAAGAAAACGCAGGCCCACAGTGCCAAAAGCGAAGTCCACTCCAGGGCAGATGGAAAAAATCTTCTCCCCGCGGCCTTGGGGCATGCAGCCGCCAACGCCGATGAGCAAAGGCTTTTTTCGTTTGAGTTTAAGGAGCTCGCCCACGCGGCCGACCACCTTGTCCTCGCTTTTTTGCCGGACCATACAGGTGTTGAGGATGACCACATCCGCCTCTTCCGGTTCTTCCACGAGGGTGTAGCCGCTTGCGGCGAGCACCCCAGCGATTTCCTCGCTTTTGTGGTGGTTGAGCTGGCAACCCCACGTGAGAATGCAGGCGCGCATCGGCTTTATCCTATCCCATGCGTCCTTTTGGGCAACCTTCCTTCGGGTATCATCTCATCGTGCGGGTAGATCGCTACTTACTGCGGGAAATCATCCCTCCTTTTTTCGTCGCGCTCTTGGCGTTTTTGGTTTTCATCAGCCTAGAGCTCATCCTCTCTTTGTCCGAGGCCTTGTTTGCCCGGGGCGTTTCCGCCTCCCTCCTTCTTCGGCTTCTTTCCTATAAGCTCCCGTACATTCTGACTTTGGCCATGCCCGCGGGCGCCCTTTTGGCCACCTTTTTGGCCCTCGCCCGCTTGGCTTCCGATCGGGAGCTCTTGGCCTTTCAGGCCCTGGGCTACTCCCTGCGCCGCCTCGTCCTCCCTTTTCTTGCCTTCGGGCTTTTCGTGAGCCTTGGGTCGTTTGCCCTCTCGGAATTTGTCGTGCCTATAGCTGAAACCCAGTATCGGCGGGAACTTTTGACCATCCTCTACCGGGGTCCAGCTCCGTTGATCCAGGAAAACGTGTTCTTCCGGGGATCTGAGGGCGAGCTTTTCTACGTGGAGCGGTATAGCGGCGATAAGGTGGAGGGGGTGGTGGTTTACGACCTTGCCGGCCGGCTCTATCCTCGAAGCTCCTTCCCTGCCGTGATCACCGCCCAAGAGGGCACGATTTCCTCTGGCCGCCTCTTCCTCCGCCAGGGCCGCGTCCTCCACTTCGACGCCGCGGGGCGTCTTTCGGAAATGATCGGGTTCGAGGAGCTATCCCTGGAGGTGGGCGAACGTATTGTGGAGGCCATTTTGGGGGGCCGTACCCCAAGCGAGATGTCCGCCCGCGAGCTTTGGGAGCGCATCGATCTTTTGCGAAAAAGTGGGCAGGATGTGCGCGGGCTTTTGGTGGAGTTTCACGGGAAGCTCGCGGTGGCCGCGGCCGCCCTCATCTTTGTCCTCTTTGGGGCGCCGCTGGGCGCGATCCTGGGGCATCGGGGAAGGGCATTGGGGATGGTGGTGGGCTTCCTTTTGGCGGCGGGGGCCCAAGCCCTTTTCCTTTGGGCGAGGACCCTGGCGCGGCGGGGCTTTCTTCCCCCTTTTTTGGGCGGCTGGCTTCCCCATCTCGTTTTCGGAGTTCTCGGGCTTTTCCTCTTTTTGGGGGCGGATCGGCTGCGCTTTCGTGGGCTCCTTCTCCTCTCCCTCCTTTTGGGGACTTTGGGCTTTGCCGCCCCACCCTTCCAGGAACTCTACGCGGACGAACTCGTGGTGAGTTCCGACGGCAAATCTTTTCAGGCCGTGAACGCCAAGGTGATCCTTTCGGACTACATCCTCACCGCCCAGCGACTCTCCCTTGTGGAGGAGGAACATTGGGTTCTCAGCGCCGAGGAAGTGGAGGTTGAGCTCAAAGAGGGGAAGATCGAGGCCAAAGCGCTTTTGGCTTGGCTTTCCTCCGAGGGGGAGCTGAGGCAAGCCCAACTCCAGGATTTCTCGGGGGAAACGCGTTTTTCTGGTCCGGAAAAAGAGGAGACCCTCCTCTTTTCCGCCCAAAAAGGGATGGCCAAGTTTGAGAAAGGGGAACTCGTCCGGGTGGAGGGGAAAGGGGTGGTTTTCACGACCTGCCCCTGTACGGAAGGCGCGCCGTACCTCGTTTTCGCCGAAGAATTCCTCCTCTTCCCTGGGCGCTGGCTTTTCGTGCGCAACCTCCGGGTGGAATCGTTTGGGTATCCTGTAGTGTGGCTCCCTCTTTATGCAGCACGGCTCGGTGAAGAAGGGGTTCCGTTTTTGCCGGAATTTGGCCGAACCGGGTTGGGCTGGTTTTTGCGGTGGTCCATCCCTTGGAGCCTGGGCGAGGGCACGGTGGGCGCGGTTCTCCTTACCTGGTACCCGGAGGCCGGCCGCGTGGACCCTGGCCTCCAAGCCATCTGGCCAAACGGAAGCCTTTCCCTCACCCCGGAGAGGTCTTTTCTCCGCTTTCAGGGCGAGCTTTTCGGGGAAAGGTGGCAAGCCCAAGGCCGCCTGGACGCTTCGGGTCTTCTCCTTTCCGCTTTCGGAAAGGTCCAGGGCTGGAACGTTTCCCTTCAAGCAGGACTGGCAGAGGCTCCCACAGGAAGCTACGCCCGGCTTCCGGAGCTCACCCTTTCTCGAAATCTCCCCCTTCTCGGAGGGGAACTTGCCCTCCGTGTGGGTTTCGGCCGGTATCGAGAGGAAGGGGTGGAGGGCTGGCGGGCCGGGATTTCCGGATCCTGGGGGTGGTCCGCGAATTTTTGGGCTTTTAGCCTTCAAATTCCTGTGAACTTCGGGGTGGATCAATATCCTAAAAGCGAACGGTTCTTTTTGGCCGTAAATCCCGGCGTCTCTTTGGGGAACCTCTCCCTCTGGTATCAGAGGCAAATAAGTTTAGGCCGCTCTCCCTTTGCCTTTGACGCTACTCCTACCCAAAGCCAGATCGGGGTTTCCCTGCGCGCCGCGGAAAGGGGTTGGACCCAGAACCTCATTTTGGGCTGGGATCTCCTAGGATCCCTTCCCTCCGGACGCTTTGCCCTAAAAGGCCCAGGATTTTCCGCGGACCTCTCCTTTCAACCCGTTCCATTTAGGGTTATCCGGGCCAAATGGGAAGGGATTTTGCGGGGACAAAATTTCACCCTCTCGGCCAGGGGTGGGTTTTCCGGAAACTTCGAGGACCTCCTTGTGCGCGGGTCCATGGTCCAAGAGGGCTGGTCTGTAGAAGGAGGTCTCAGGCTCAGTTTTCCGGGCCTTTTCCCCAAGCGCCTAGCCCTTTCCGCTTCCGGAAAGCTTAGTCCGGAATGGAGTTGGGGGGTCTTCAGTGAATTCGATTTCCTCTCCATGAACTTTGTGCAGCTTGAGCTCAGCGTTTTCCATGTTTTTTCCGGGTGTCTGCGCGTGGGATTGAGCCTTTACCTCACGGGCTTCCGCGTGAGCCTGGACGTTCCGGCTTTTCCCGAGGCCAAGGTTCAATTCGCCCCCATCGACGAAGGCCTTCGCCTCTTTGGGCTATAATAAAGCTGTATGGGCGGGAAAGAGCGTATTCCGGATTGGCTTACCGCGAGTCGTCTTCTCATTGCCATCGCCATTTTGGCTCTTATTCCCGTGGGGCCGGAGGCCCTCGCCGCCGTGGCCGGGTTGCTCCTTTTGGGCTGGACCACGGATATCCTGGATGGCCGGCTTGCCCACCGCTTCGAGAAGGGTCAGACCTGGCTGGGCGACCACGATTTTCAGATCGACATGATCATGGTCCTCTCCTCTGCCATTTTCCTTACGGCCACCGGGCTTGTTCCCCTCTCCTTGGGCGTTCCTTACATGGTCACGGCCGTCCTCATCTCCCTTTACACCCTGCGGTTTCGGCATTTCCTCAAGTTCAAATCCGTGACGATGCTCTTGGCTTTCCCCTGGGTATTTACTCCCTTCATCATCGCTCTTTTCCGGGATCCTGTGGCCGCCTATGCTGGGCTCGTGTGGATGATCCTCGCCCTCCTTTTGGATTGGCGTCGATTCCTCGGGGTGGTGGGCGATTTCCTCTCTGGCGCGCGGGCCTACCTTCGGCGCTAAAGAAGGCGGGGAAAAGGTCGACCTAAGTGGGTATAGGCGCGTTCCGTGGCCACTCGGCCTTGAGGAGTTTTTCGAATAAATCCTAGAGCGATGAGGTACGGCTCGTAAAGTTCGGAAATTGTCTCAGGGTCCTCGCCCAAGGCCGCGGAGAGGGTTTCCAGTCCCACCGGCCCGCCATCGAATCGGTCGATCATCACTTCGAGGATTCTCCGGTCGAGCTCATCCAGGCCTTCCTCGTCGATTCCTAGCATCCGCAGGGTTTCCTGGGCTACGGCATGGGTGATGGTGGAGAGCCCTTGCACCTGGGCCACGTCCCGCGCGCGGCGGAGGAGCCGGAGGGCAATCCTCGGGGTTCCCCGGGCCCGCTGGGCCAATTCCCAAGCCGCCTCGGGTTCAATTCCTATTCCTAGCCTCTGCGCGGCCCGCAGGAGAATTTCCGCGAGCTCCTCCGGCCGGTAGAAATCCAGGCGGAACACCACCTCGAATCTGTCCCGAAGGGGCGTGGTGAGAAGCCCTTCCCGCGTGGTAGCCCCAATGAGGGTGAAAGGAGCAAGGGGAAGCTCGATGCAGCGGGCATGGGGCCCCTCTCCTAAAACGATAGGGAGCTTCCAATCCTCCATCGCCGGATAGAGGATCTCTTCCACCTGGGGCCGTAGGCGGTGGATTTCGTCCACAAAGAGGATGTCGCCTGGCGAAAGATGGGTGAGGATGGCCGCAAGATCGCCAGGCCTCTCCAAAGCCGGCCCTGACGAAACCTTGATTTTCACCCCCATTTCGTGGGCAATGATGTGGGCTAAGGTGGTTTTCCCTAGACCGGGTGGGGAAAGGAGGAGCACGTGATCCAAAGGTTCTCCCCGGGCCTTTGCGGCTTGGATATAGACCTTAAGCCGCTCCTTCACCTTCTCTTGGCCCACAAATTCCTCGAGAGTCCTGGGCCGCAAAGTACGGAGCTGGGGTTCTGTGAGTTCCGCCCGGGGATCTAGCCAACGATTCGGCATAGCCAAACCATTGTAGCTCAAAGGAGCACACGCAATCCAGTTTGTCTTGGATTTCTTCTCCCCCTAAAATGGAGGCGATGCTCATCCTGCTTTTGGGCCTTGTGAGCCTCTCCTGCACCGTTTTCGGCGGGCTTCCTGAGGTCTCGGCCTTCGATTGGTCGCCCGATGGAAGCAAGTTCCTTTTGATTTCCGGGGGCTCCATCTACCTCTCTTTGGACCCTAACCTTCAAGAGCTTTCCCCCATTTATGAGGGCATGCACGCGGAATACCTGAGATTCGCAACCTCGGAGTGGTTCGTTTTCTCCGGCCCTTGGGAAGATGGTTTTGCCCTGTGGCGGGGATTTCTTGGAGGGAAGGAACCGGAACTTCTCTATCGTGCTCCGCAGCCGATCCTTTGGCCCACGGTTTCCGCGGATGGCACCAAGGTCGCGTTCGTTTTGGGATGGGAGAGCATTGTGGTTCTGGACTTGCTCGAAGAGAAGGCCCAGGTCGTGGTAAGCGGAGCATGGCCCAAGGCCGCTCCGGAATTCACCCCGAATGGCTGGGCCCTGCTCTTCTGCGGCCTTTGGCCGCCCGAGGGCGAGGGAAGCTGGGAGATCTTTTATTTTGATCTTCGCTCGCGCGATCTCATCCAGCTCACTTCCGATGAGTTTTTCGATTGGTACCCCCGTATTTCTCCCGATGGCAGTTGGATTGCCTTTGTCTCTAACCGCGGAGGATTCGCAGATATTTGGATCCTTCCGCTGCTTGGCGGCCCGGCTTTCCCCCTCACCCAGGATCCTTGGCTCGATGCCTTCCCCGCCTGGGCGCCCGATGGAACCCAGGTGGGGTATCTTTCCTTCCGACTCGAGGGCTGGGTTTTCCTCCGCGCCGGCGCCTACTAGCGTGGAACGCCTGATTGCTGTAGGTCGCTTCGACGGCGTCCATTTGGGTCACCGCCATCTCCTTTCTTTGGCCAGGGAACTCGCCCGTGAACGAGGATGGACGGTTTTGGCCTATACCTTCCCTCCCACCCCTCCCGCTCTCCTCTCCCTTCCTGCGAAAGTCCGCCTTCTTCGGGAGTTGGCGGATGAGGTGGAGGTGGTGCCTTGGGAGAGGGTGAGGGACCTCTCCCCGGAGGAGTTTCTGGAAAAAGAGGTGAAAGGGAGGCTTTGCGGGAGGGCCATTTTGATGGGGCCAGACCACCGCTTTGGCCGGGGCCGCGCCGGCACACCGGAACTCGCCCAAAAATGGGGGGCTGCGTTAGGGCTAGAAGTTCACGTGGTTCCTCCCTTTCGGGTGGGGGAGGAGGTGGTGAGTTCGCGGCGGATTCGAGAGCTCCTTTCCTGCGGGGAGGTGGAGCGGGCCTGGGAGCTTTTGGGTCGGCCGCCAACCCTGTTCGGTGAGGTCGTCCATGGCCTCGGCTTGGCCAAAACCCTTGGGTTTCCTACCCTCAACCTCTCCCTCGATCCCCTCCTCCTTCGGCCGAAGGAGGGGGTGTATCTCGCCTGGGCGTTTTGGGAAGGAGGAAACGCTCCGGGCCTGTTCTACCATGGAAAACGGCCCACCTTTCCCGGGCTTCCGCCCTCCTCCGAGATCCACCTTTTTTCCTCGCCCCCGTCTTCTCCCCGATTCCTCGAGGTCCATCTTTTGCGTTTCCTTCGGCCGGATAAGCGTTTTCCCTCGAAAGAAGCGTTGGTAAAGCAAATCCAGACGGATGCGGAAGCAGGAAAGGAAGCGTTGAGGGAAATCTCTCCACCGCGGCCGATCCTGGTTGGAGTATAATGCGTTTGTGTACGTTTTAGCCATCGAAAGCTCAGGCCCTCTCGGAGGGGTGGCGCTTCTTGGGCCTAATGAATCCTGGGAGATCTCCGTTCCTCTCGGCGCGGGCCGAGGTGAGGTTCTTCCCGAGCTCATTCGCGACCTTCTTTTGCGGGCCAAAATCGGATGGGACAAGATTTCCTTAGTCGCCGTGGATATTGGGCCGGGATCGTTTACGGGATTGCGTATCGGTCTTAGCCTGGCCAAGGCCTTGGCCCAAGTTCACGGGATTCCCCTCGTGGGCGTGCGTCAGACGGAGGCGGTGGGCTTTCCTCTGGCGGAGATTTGGCCGGGAAGGGTCTGTGTTTGGATTCACGATCGCCGCGAATTCTTGTACATGGCCTGGGTGGACCGGGAAAGGGCTGGAGCGGAGAATGTTTATTCCTTTTCCGAGGCTTTGGTTAGGGTGCGGGAACGAAGCGGTGTTCTTCTCGCTGGAACAGGAGCGTTGCGGTTTGCCTCGGAAATTAAAGCAAAGATTAGCGAGGTGATCCTTGCCCCCTCGGTGTTTTCCTATCCCCGGCCTTCTGTGGTGGCGGAAATTGGGCTCGCCCGTTATACTCGCGAAGGACCGGCAGATCCTTTCTCATTGGAACCGCATTACGTGCATAAGGAGGGCGAGCATGGCTAGGGTATGTGCGATCTGTGGCCGCGGCCCAAACTACGGAAGAAGTGTCTCCCACTCGGGAAAGCGCAGCCCCAAAGTACGTTCTCCTAACCTCCAGCGGGTGCATGCCATCGTAAACGGTGTGCGGCGAACGATCCGGGTTTGTACCCGGTGCCTTAAGGCCGGAAAGGTTCAAAAGGCCTGAGGCAAAAAGGAGGTGATGGTCTGGAAGAAAACGGCTTCCCAAAAGATCCGCAAATCTTTAAAGGAGGTGGCTGTGCGCAAGTTCTTCTTGGCTTTCGCGGTGTTAGGTTTTGCGGCGGCGGCGCAGGTCCTCAACATCGGGATTTTTGAGGACCTGACCACGACGAACATCTGGGCCCAGATTGGCCCGGATGCCACGGTGTGGAACACCTACGTTTTGGGTGGCCAGCATGGCTCTCTTTATGGTTCGGTGGCGCCTACCTGGACTTGGCTTCCTTCCTTGGCTGATGGTTTCCCCAGCGACTTCGTGGAAGAGGATGGGAAGTGGGTGGCCACCGTGAAGATTCGCCAAGGCATCACCTGGACCGATGGCACCCCTCTCACCGCCGATGATGTGGTTTTCACGTTCAACGTGCTCCTCACCCAGGTGGGCGAGTATCGCATGGCCCTTGCTCTCGGCGGCAACTGGCCGAGCTATTGTCCAGGCACCCTTTTGGCTGTAGAGAAGGTAGACGATTACACCGTGAAATTCGTGTACGCGGAGGAGCCCGGTCTTGGGGAGTGGACGTTCGGCGCCCTCGGCTGCCCTATCGTTCAGAAGGCCTATTGGGAGCCGAAGTTCCAGGCAGCTCTCCAGACCGATGATCCTGCGGCTTCCCTCCTCGCGGTGGTTCCCGAGGGCGAGCCCACCCTCGGAGGGTATAAGCTCGCGCGCTGGGAGCCCGGCGCTTTCGCCCAGGTGGACAAGAACCCCACTTACTACGCCACTGGCGAGAGCCTCACCCTTTATGAGGGCGGCGGTGCTGTCATCGATAATCCCCGGCTTGGCTATCACTTCGAGGCCTACGGCGGGGCCACGGGCCCGGTGCTCCACAAGCTTGTGGAGGGTCCGTATGTGGACTCCATCATCTACCCAATCTACCTCAACCAGGATGCCGCCGTTTTGGCCCTCCAGAAGGGCGAAATCGCCATGTTCCTCAACCCCTTAGGCTTGGCCAAGGGGTTTGAGGATCGGCTTAAGGCCACGCCTGGCGTGACCATTATCTCCAACCCGCCCTGGGGCTTCCGGTATCTCGCCTTCAACATGCGGCGGGAGCCCATGAGCTACAAGGCCTTCCGCGTGGCCGTGGCCACCCTCATCGACCGGGAGTACGTCGCTGAGAGCGTGTTCCAGGGCATCATTACTCCCATGTACTCCGCAGTTCCCGAGTCCAACCCGTTCTGGCATAACCCGAATGTAGTGGTCTACGGCAAGGGCCTTACCCATGCCCAAAGGGTGGAGGAGGCTGTGCGGATCCTTAAAGAGGCTGGCTTCTCCTGGGATGCCGAGCCCAAGGTGATCAACCCTGGGACCCGCAACGAGGCTGTGGTGGGGGTTCTCCCTGATGGGACTAAGGTTCCTGCCCCCAAGGGGTTCAAGCTTCCCGATGGCCGCTACTGTCCGGAGATCGAGCTTTTGGCGCCTTCCGCGGGCTATGATCCCCTTCGCGCCACGTTCGCTCTCTACATCGAGCAGTGGATGAAGGAGTTGGCTATCCCGGTGAAGGCCAACCTCACTGGGTTCAACGTGATCGTGAACAAGGTCTGGGCTCCCGAGGGCTTCGACTTCGACATGTATATCCTGGGGTGGTCCCTGGGCAACCCGGCTTTCCCCGATTACCTCTTCTACTTCTGGCACTCCTCCCAGGACGTTCCCGATGGTTTCAACACCCCGGGTTATCGGAATCCTGAGTACGACGCTTTGGCCGAGGCTTTCCTCAAGGCCAAGAGCGTAGAGGAGGCTCGGCCCTTGGTGTTCAAGATGCAGGAGATGCTCGCTGAGGACGTGCCTTACGTGATCCTCTTTGATACGCCCATCAAGGAGGCCTATCGCGCGGACGAGATCGAGTTCCCCTACACCGAGGTCCTGGGCGGTATTCAATTCGTGTGGCCGCTTACCACGGTCAAGGCCCTGAAGTAGAAAGGAAAAAAGCACGGGACACGGGGGGTGGTTTTGCGCCACCCCCCTTTTGTCCTAAGGGGGCTTTCTCATGCTGCGCTACATCGGCTGGCGAATTGCCCAAATCTTCGTCACGTTTTTTCTCTTCCTTACGGTAGTTTTCCTCCTTTTCCAGGCTATGCCCGGCGACTACACCAAGCAATTCATCATGAACCCGAAAATTCCGCCGGAAGCGCGTCAGGCCCTCGCTGAGCGCCTGGGCCTTACGGGAAGCGTTTGGGATCAATACATTCACTACGTGCGCAACGTCTTTACTGGAAATTTGGGGGTCTCCTTTCAGTATTACCCCCGCGAGGTTTGGGATGTGATCAAGGAGAGGCTTCCCCGGACGGCCGTTCTCTTTTTGGTTGCCGATCTTCTCGCCTTCGCTTTGGGATACCCGTTGGGGAAATACATCGCCTGGCGGCGGGGCCGTATCTCTGACTACGTGGTTACCGTGACCGGCGTTCTCTTCTACACCATCTTCACCCCTCTTTTGGCTATCATCCTCCTTTTTGTTTTTTCCAATGTGCTTGGCTGGTTCCGAAGCGGCGGCTTCCTCACCCCCTCCCTTTGGCTTAGGCCGCCGGTTTCCCCCCAAACCGTGTTCCTCCTTCTCACCGCGACGATCTGCGGGCTTCTTGGTCTTTGGGGAGGAGGTTACTTTTTGACCCGCCGGATCGGGCACCCGCGGCCGAGAACTTGGGCCCGCCGCGGCCTCTTGGCTTTAGGCCTTGGCGTGGCCGCGATCTCCTGGGGGTACTCGGGCATCGGAAGCTACGCCTGGGACATCGTTTGGCACATGTTCCTTCCCGTTTTGGCGGTGACCCTCATCTCCTTTGGCGGAACGATGCTCCTCATGCGGGACTCCATGCTGGAGGTAATCCGGGAGGACTACATCACCACTGCGAAAGCCAAGGGTCTTCCGGAAAAAGTGATCCGCGACAAGCACGCCGCGCGCACCGCACTCCTCCCCACGATCACCAACTTCACCATTGGGCTTGGGTTCATCGTCTCCGGCGGGATCGTTACGGAAACCATGTTCTCTTGGAAAGGCATGGGGCTTACCTATCTCGAAGCCGTCCTCCAGCAGGACTTTCCCTTGGCCATGGGCTGCCTCACGTTTACGGGCATTTTGGTCCTCCTTTTGCACCTCGTGGTGGATGTGCTCTATGCCTTTTTGGACCCGCGGATTTCCTACTAGGAGGCCGGGATGGTTTCCGAAAAAGTGAGAATCGAGCCCCTCTGGAAAATAAGGCTGCGGCTTTCCTTCCAAAGCTTGCGCAGAAACTGGGCCCTGTTTTGGGAGTCCCGGATCGGTCCTCTCGGGCTTGGCATCATCCTCTTTTTCGTGCTCTTCATGATCGCCCATCCCATCCTTATGGCCACTGTTTGGGATCCCCGGGTTTACGATCCCATTATGGGTTTCGATCGGGCCTTGGTGGGCCGGCATCCGGCCCCGCCTTCCTGGGCTCACCCCTTGGGTACCGATCCCATCGGCCGTGATATCCTTTCCCAGCTCATGTGGTCCACCCGCTCGGAGTTCGCTTTGGGTGTGACCTCCGCCCTGATCACCGTGGTCATCGGCACCCTCATCGGCGCCATCTGCGCCTATTTTGGGGGCATTATCGACACGATTTTCATGCGCTTGGCTGACCTGGTTATGCTTTTCCCCTTCATCGCCCTCCTCATGGTCCTGCGGAGCGTCATCCATCTTGATCTTTGGCGGTTGGCTTTGGTGATGGGCATCCTCTCCGGGTTTGGTGGGATCACCATTACCCTCAAGGCCCAAGCCCTCACGGTGAAGGTGAAGCCGTATATCGAGGCGGCAAAGGTTGCAGGTGGCAGTGCGTTTCACATCATTCGCCATCACATCATTCCCAACATCATGCCCCTCTCCTTCCTTTACATGATGTTCAACGTCACGGGCGCGGTGTTCACCGAAGCCGTCCTCTCCTATTTTGGCCTTTTGGACATCCGCATGAGCTGGGGGATCATGATCCACACCGCGGAGTCCGCCGGCTACCTTGGCGCTTTTGGTCAGTATTGGTGGCTTTGGGCTCCGCCCGGCGCGGCCATCACGCTCCTTTGTTTCGCTTTTTACCTTGTGGGCCGCGGCTTGGATACCGTGGTGAACCCAAGGCTCCGGAAGAGGTGATCCTATGGCCCTTTTGGACGTGAAAAACCTTACCATGCATTACACCACGAAGATGGGCGATGTCCATGCGGTGGACGACGTCTCCTTCACCATTGAGCCCGGCGAAGCCATCGGGCTTGTGGGTGAGTCCGGATGCGGGAAAACCTCCATCGCCCTCACCCTTCTTCGCCTTTTGCCCGACAACGCCAAATTCCTTGGAGGAAGCGTTCTCTTTGAGGGTGTGGACCTCGTTCGCATCCCCGAGGAGGAGATGAGAAAAATTCGGTGGCGAGGGATCTCCATGATTTTCCAGGCGGCCATGAACTCCCTGAACCCTGTTTATCGTGTGGGCGACCAGATCATCGAGGCCATACAAACCCATTTTCCTATCACTTACCAAGAAGCAAGGAAGCGCGTGGCCGAGCTTTTCAATCTTGTGGGCCTTGCGCCGGAGCTTATGGACCGCTATCCCCATGAGTACTCCGGCGGCATGAAACAGCGGGCTGTCATCGCCATGGCCTTGGCCTGTTCCCCCAAGCTCGTCATCGCCGATGAACCTACCACTGCCTTGGATGTGATCGTTCAAGACCGCATCCTCCGCCGTATCGATGAGGTTCGAAAAGAGTTGAACATGGCCATGATGTACATCTCTCACGATATCGCGGTCATTGCCGAGGTTTCCCAGCGGATCGGCGTGATGTATGCCGGGAACCTCGTGGAGTTTGCCGATACCGTGACCATTTTCAAAAATCCCGCCCATCCTTACACCATGGCCCTCATGTCCGCGTTTCCCTCCATCAAGGGCGAAAAGAGGAAGCTTCAGGGGCTTCCGGGCGAGCCGCCGGATCTTCTCCGGCCCCCTTCGGGTTGCCGGTTCCATCCCCGCTGCCCTTATGCCACCGCTGTTTGCACCGAAAGCCTGCCGGAATACCGGGAAATCCATCCCCATCACTACGTGGCCTGTTGGCATCCCCAGGTTGGGAGGTCCTGATGGCGGAGATCCTGCAACTTGTGGAGGTTCGGAAGCTCTACCCCGTGAAACGCCGGGTTTTCTCCCTGAGGGTGCGGGACTTTGTTCACGCCGTGGATGAAGTGAGTTTTTCCGTGGACAAAGGAGAGATCTTTGGTCTCGTTGGGGAAAGCGGGTGTGGGAAAACCACGACCGGAAAACTCATCGTAAAGCTCGTGGATCCCACTTCCGGCCAGATTTTCCTCGACGGGCAAAACATCGTTTTGATCCGAAGAGGAAAGCCTCTCCAGGACTTCCGGCGCGCGGTCCAGATGATCTTCCAGGATCCCTACGAATCCCTGAACCCCAGGTTCACCATCTTCGACACGGTGGCGGAACCCCTCATGATCCACGGGGTTCGCTCCCTCAGCGAGCGGGAAGCCCTGGTGGCGGAGATCCTGGCGCAGGTGGGGCTTACCCCGCCGGAGACGTTCATGTTCCGCTATCCGCACGAGCTTTCCGGCGGGCAGCGCCAGCGGGTGGCCATTGCCCGGGCTATGGTGATCCGCCCCAAATTCGTGGTGGCCGATGAGCCCACCTCCATGCTGGATGTCTCCATCCGCGCGGGGATCATGGACCTTCTCCTCAACCTGCGGGCGGAACTGGGGATCAGCTACCTGTACATCACCCACGATCTTGCGGTGGCCCGCTACATGTGCGATCGTTTGGCCGTGATGTATTTGGGGAAAATCGTGGAGCTAGGGCCCACGGAAGAAGTGATTCAAAACCCCTTGCATCCCTATACCCAGGCCCTTCTTGCTGCTGTTCCCGTTCCTGACCCAACCTATAGGCGCGAGCCGCCCGCAATCAAAGGCGATGTGGCGGCGCCCATCAATCCTCCGCCGGAGTGCCGCTTCCTCCCGCGCTGCCCCAAGGCCCAAGAGATCTGTGCCCGCTCCCCGCATCCCCCCTTAGCGGACGCAGGTGGCGGCCATTTCGTGGCCTGCTATCTTATAGGGACATGGAAAAATACCGCGTAGGCGACCTCGTTTGGGCCAAGGTTTTGGAGCTCCTTCCTAACGGCGCTCTTCTTCAACTGGACGAAGAAACCTCGGGCTTCTTGCACCTCTCGGAGATTGGGGAGGGCGTAAGCAGCGCGGAGGAGAAACTGGCGGAAGGGATGGAGGTTTTGGTGAAGGTGATCGGGACGGATCATTTGGGCCGGCCGCTTTTGTCCTTACGGCGGGTTACTGAGGCGGATCGGGAAGCCGCGGAGTTCCACCGCGAGGCTTTGGAATTTCGGTCGCTTCTTTCCCGCCGGCCTTTGGCCCCGGAGGAAGGGGGCAAAACCGAGGATCGCTTGGAGTGGCGGCTTTCCCGGTGGCTGGCGGAGGCCGAAGCCTCCCTCACCACCTTGCGCCGCCGCCGTAACGAGCGCCTCTCCCGCGGCCTTGGAGATTGAAAGGAAGCCTATGCCGAAAGGGCTGGTGATCATCGATAAGGAGAGGTGCAAGGGTTGCGGGCTATGTGTGGCTACGTGCCCGTTTGGGGTTTTGGCCCTAACCTCTGAACTCAACCGCTACGGGTACAACGTGGCTGCTCCCGCTGCGCCGGAAAAATGCACCGGATGCGCCATGTGTGCCCAAATGTGCCCGGATGCAGCCATTGAGGTTTATCGCCAGCAACCGGTGAAGGAGGGCGTATGAGGGTCCTCATGCGCGGGAACGAGGCCATGGCCGAGGCGGCGATCCGCGCCGGATGTCGCTGCTATTTTTGCTATCCTATTACGCCTCAAGGGGAGCTTGTGGAATACATGGCCCGGTACCTTCCCCGCCACGGCGGAGTTTTTCTCCAAGCGGAAAGTGAAGTGGCCGCCATCAACATGGTGTATGGCGCTGCGGCCGCAGGCGTGCGCACGATGACCTCCTCCTCCTCGCCGGGGATTTCCCTCAAGATGGAGGGGATCTCCTACCTCGCGGGCGCCCGGCTTCCCGCGGTGATTGTGAATGTGATGCGCGCTGGACCAGGTCTGGGCAATATCGCCCCTGCTCAAGGCGACTATTTCCAGGCCACCAAAGGCGGCGGCCACGGCGACTACCGTCTTATTGTGCTTGCTCCCTCCACCGTCCAAGAAGCCGCGGAACTGGTGATGCTCGCCTTCGATCTTTCCGATCGCTATCGCGTTCCTGCGATGATCCTCGCCGATGGGATGCTTGGGCAGATGATGGAGCCCGTGGAGCTTCCCGAGCCGATCCCACCGGAGAAAATCCCGCCCAAGCCCTGGGCGCTAACGGGAGCAAAAGATCGACCCCCCAACGTGGTCTCGAGCTTCGATCTCGATCCCTACCGATTCCGGGAAATTCTGCGCGGCCTCTGGGAGACCTACCGGGAAATCGAGAAAAATGAGGTGCGTTACGAGGAGTACGAGACCGAGGACGCGGATCTTGTTTTGGTTGCCTACGGCACGATGGGGCGCATTTGCCGGACAGTGGTGAGGCGGGCGCGAAGGGAGGGCTTGCGGGTAGGGCTTTTCCGTCCCATCACTCTCTGGCCTTTCCCCTACGAGCCTTTGCGCAAGCTTTCCGAACGCGTTCCGGTCCTTCTTACCGTGGAGCTTTCCGCGGGGCAGATGTGGGAGGATGTGCGGCTTGCCGTGGAGGGGCGGGCCCAAACCCCGTTCTATGGGGAGCTCGGCGGGGTTGTGCCCACGCCCGACGACGTTTTGCGCGAGGTGAAGAAATATGTCCGTGGTTGAGACCCAGGTTCCGGTGGGCTTTGTTCCGGTCTATCGGCGTCCGAAATCCCTTTCGGATAAGCGCTTTACCTATTGTCCAGGTTGTCATCATGGGATCATCACCCGGCTTGTGGCGGAGGCCATCGATGAGCTGGGAATTCAGGAGCGCACGGTGGGGATTGCTCCTGTGGGTTGCGCCGTTTTCCTTTACGAGTTTTTCCGCTGCGATTTTGCTCAAGCTGCCCATGGCCGGGCTTGCGCGGTAGCTACCGGGATCAAACGGGCGAATCCCGACCTCATCGTTTTCACCTATCAAGGTGATGGCGACCTCGCCGCCATCGGCACGGCGGAGACGATCCATGCGGCCAACCGCGGGGAGAACATCACCGTGATCTTCGTGAATAACCAGATTTATGGGATGACCGGTGGGGAAATGGCGCCCACTACCCTTCCGGGAATGCGCACGGTGACCACCCCTGAGGGCCGGGACGTGCGCACCACCGGCTATCCTTTGCGCATGTCCGAGATGCTTGCCCAGCTTGAGGCTCCGGCCTACATCACCCGTCAGGCCGTGTTCGATGTGCGCCACGTGCAAATGGCCCGGAAAGCCATTCTCAAGGCCTTTCGGAATCAGATCGATGGGAAAGGTTTTTCCCTAGTGGAAATCGTGGCCGCCTGTCCCACGAACCTTCGGATGAGCCCCGCGGAGGCAAGCAAATGGGTGGCCGAGCAAGCCCTCAAATATTTCCCGCTGGGGGACCTCAAAGTGCGGGACTGAGGGGGAGGTATGGAGATTGGCGTGATCTTTGCGGGTTTCGGCGGGCAAGGGATTCTTTTAGCGGGAAAGATCCTGGCTCGGGCAGCCATGGAGAAAGGTTTTGAGGTGACATGGCTTCCGAGTTACGGCCCGGAGATGCGCGGGGGAACGGCAAATTGTACGGTGGTCATCGCCGATGAGCCCGTGGGCTCGCCCATCGTGGACTCTCCTCATGTCCTCGTGGCCATGAACGGGCCTTCCTTGGAGCGCTTCGGCCCTAAGGTGGCCAAAGGCGGGACGATCGTGGTGAACACCTCTTTGGTTTCCGAAGCGGAAGAGAGGCCTGGTGTGCGGCTGATCCGCCTTCCCATGAACCAAATTGCCCAGGAGCTTGGGGAGCCGCGCTGTGCGAACATGGTGGGGCTCGGCGCTGTGATCAAAGCCTTGGGGCTTTTCCCTTTGGATGCCGTGGTTTCGGCCATGGAGGAGGAGCTGGGTGCCCGCGGTCGGGAGAAGCTCGTGGCCATCAACAAAGAAGCCCTTTTTCGCGGCTAC
>CAZQXP010000011.1:0-19712 GCA_964597525.1 uncultured Thermotogaceae bacterium
CTCAAAAACAGAACCGCGGCTTTGGGGATCTTTATTGGCGAAAAAGACTTCTGGGGAAAAGGATATGGCCGGGAAGCCATCCGCGTGATGCTCCGCTACGCCTTCTTTGAGCTTGGGCTAAACCGCGTGGAACTGGAGACCTTTGAGTTCAACGAGCGGGCCATGCGCTGCTACGAGGCCCTGGGGTTCAAGAAAGTCGGGGTACGCCGGAAAGCCTTCTTCCGCGACGGAGTCTTCCACGACGTGATCCTCATGGATCTCCTCGCTTCGGAGTTCCCGGGGTAGACTCAAAGGATGGCCGAGGAGCTCACCCCCATGATGCGGCAGTACCGGGAGATGAAGGCCCGGTACCCCGAGGCCATCCTTTTCTTCCAGCTTGGGGATTTCTACGAGACGTTTTTTGACGATGCAGAGCTCGTTTCCCGGGAGCTTGAAATCACCTTGACCAGCCGGGACGGCGCGCCCATGGCTGGAGTTCCCGTGCGGCGCGCGGATTTTTACATCCAAAAGCTCCTTAAACGCGGCTACAAAGTGGCCCTTTGCCCCCAGCTCGAACCCCCGGGGAAAGGGAAGAAGCTTTTGCGCCGGGCGGTGGTGCGCGTCCTCACCCCCGGGACCGTTATCGAGGAAGGGGCTCTCGAGGCCGAGCGGGATGTCCTCTTGGCGGCGGTCTGGCCGGAAGGGGAAAGGCTGGGCGTAGCCTGGGCCGAGGCCGCCTCCGGCCAAATCTGGGCTGAGGAACTCTCCTTAGGGGAAATCGAAAACCTTGCCGCCCGCATCCCGGTGGCCGAGTGGCTCGTTCCTGAAGGGTTCGAACTGCCTCTGAAACCTGAGGGTGCGGTGACAACCCGGCCCATCTCTTATTTCCAGCCGGATCTGCTTTTCTCCCGCTTTCCTGGCGCTTTGAGCGGGGCGCCTCTTGCGGCCCGGGCCGCCGGCGCTCTCCTCCGCTACCTTCAGGAAACCCTGGGCGAGCTTCCCCATCTTCGGCCGCCCCTCCTCCGCAGGGAAGAGGAAACCATGGTCCTCGACGCGTTCACCCAGAGGTCCCTGGAGCTTTTTGAGCCCCTCCGGCCGGAAGGAAAGCTCACGGTGTTTTCTGTTCTTGACCGGACGAAGACCCCGATGGGAAAAAGGCTTCTGCGGCGATGGCTTTTGGCACCGCTTCGGGAAAGAAAACCTATCGAAGCACGCCTGGATACCGTGCAGATCCTCATGGAAACAGGGCTTTGGGAGGAGCTTAGTCGGCCATTGGCTCGATGCCATGACCTTCCCCGCCTCCTTTCGCCCCTCGGCCTGGGAAACCCAAGCCCCCTCCAGCTTCTCGCTCTGGCGAGGACCTTGGAGGCCGCCGAGGAAATCGCCCGCATTTTGGCCAAACTCCCCGATCCCCTTCCGGAACCGCTTTCCCGCATTAAGGAAGCCCTTTCCCGCTCTCCCACGGAACTTTCCCTTCGCCTTCGGGGTGCGCTTGTGGAATCCCCGCCGCCGTCCCTCGAGGAAGGCGGCGTTATTCGTGATGGATTCGACGAAAGGCTCGATAGCTTAAGGGCGGAAATCCGGCGCCTCCGGGCGGAAATGACCGCGCTTGAGGCCAAAGAACGAGAACGCACGGGGATTCCCAACCTCCGCATTGGCTATAACCGCGTCTTCGGGTATTTCTTCGAGGTTACCCGCTCCCAGCTTTCCCGCGTGCCCAAGGAATGGCAGCGCCGTCAATCCCTGGCTGGAGCCGAACGCTTCACATCCCCAGAGCTTTCCCTCCTTGCCGACCAGCTCCTTTCTGCAGAAGAAGACGCCCTGGAACGCGAAATGGAGATCTTCGGAAAGCTCGTGGAGGAGGCAAAAAGGGAAATCCCACAGCTCGGGCAGGTGGGCGAGGCCTTGGCAGAACTCGACGTCTTTCGGTCCCTGGCGGAGGTGGCCCACCGCAAAAGCTATACGCGGCCCAAATTTTCCAAAACGAAAAAAATCGCGATTCGCGAGGGCAGGCATCCCGTGGTCGAGGAAACCGTGACCTTTGTGCCCAACGATTTGGTCATGGAGGAAGGGGTGCATCTCGCCCTCGTGACCGGGCCCAATATGGCTGGGAAGTCCGTGTTCTTAAGGCAAGTGGCTCTGATTGCCCTTTTGGCGCAAATGGGGTCATTTGTTCCCGCGAAAGACGCGGAGCTTCCCCTCTTTGATAAGATCTTCACGCGGGTGGGCGCCTCCGATGCCGTAGCTGGAGGCATTTCCACGTTCATGGCGGAAATGCAGGAGGCCGCGGGGATCCTTCATGGCGCCACGGAAAACTCCCTCGTGATCCTCGACGAGCTGGGCCGCGGGACGAGCACCCACGACGGGATGGCCCTGGCCTGGGCCATCGCCAGGCACCTCGCGGAGAAAGTCCGATGCAAAACGCTTTTTGCTACCCATTACCGAGAGCTAGCCAGGCTCTCCGAGGAGATTCCGGGCGTGATTAACCTCCATGCCGCCGCGCGGGAATGGAAAGGCGAGGTGGTCTTTCTCTACCGCATCCTACCTGGTGTAGCGGAGAAATCCTATGGAATTCAGGTGGCTAAGCTCGCGAAACTTCCGCCTGAGGTCTTGGAGGAGGCCGCGGAGAAGCTGGCGGAGCTAGAACGAAAGGAGCGCGTTTCCCCTAAGGTGGAACTTCTGCCCCTTTTTGGTCCGGAAGACCATCCCGTTTTGGCCGAGCTCAGGAAAATTGAACCAGAAAAACTCACCCCTCTTGAGGCCTTGGAACTCCTTTTCCGCTTGCGCCAAAAACTTCTCTAGTCTTGCCTGGATTCGGGGGCGTGCTGCAAGCGCACAAATAGTTCGCGCGGGTTCCACTCAATCCCTGCCTGGGCAAACACCTCTTCAGCGACAAAAATCGGGGCTCCCACCCGCAAAGCCAGGGCGATGGCATCGGATGGCCGCGCATCCAAAATTTTCGGCTCTCCCCCGTTTTTGGAAACATGGAGCTTCGCGTAAAAAACGCCTTCCTTGATTTCCGCTACTTCCACGCGCTCCACCCGCATTTCCCCTGCTTCCAAAAGGGAGCGCATGAGATCATGGGAAAGAGGCCGAGGAAAGGGCCAATTGCGCCAGGCGTGGAAGATGGAAGTGAATTCTGGCATGGAAACCCAAATGGGAACAGCAGCTGAAGAGGTTTTATCCTTGAGGACCAAAATGGGGAAATCCTCCTGCACAATCGCCGCCACAAGTTGAACCTCCCGCATTCTTCCACCTCCCTTAAGCAAGCTTACAGAAGGCGAGCAAGGAGCAAAAGGTCCTCGGGGTATGTGATCTTCAGGTTTTTGGGGTCGCCAGGAACCGCGGCCACGGGGACACCGCGGCGAAGGAGGGCCTCGGCATCGTCAGCTAGCTCCTCATCGGTTTCCCGCAATGCCGGAAGCAAAAGATCCCGTCGGAAAGCCTGAGGGGTTTGCATGGCAAAAAGTCCTGCCCGGGGAACCGTCTTTTCCAAAAGAAAACCGTTTTCTACATAGCGAAGGGTGTCCACCACGGGGATTACGGGAACCGCCGCGCCGTGTTGTTCCGCAGCAAGAAGGACCCGGCGGATGAGCTCAGGCGTCACGAGGGGCCTTGCCGCGTCGTGAATAAGGACGTATTCGCACTTCGCTTCCTCCACCCCCACTAAAGAGGAGTCGCGTCGCCTCTTTCCGCCCGTAACGATTCGTATAGGGAGGTCCAAATCCTGAACGAGCGCCGAGACCTTGTCTTCCGCGCCGGGATGGGCCACCACAATGAGCTCCTGAACCGCTTCCGAAGCCAAAAAGGCCCGCACGGAGTGGAGCAAAACGGGGATGCCCCCAAGTTCCGCAAAGACTTTGGGGCCGCCGAAACGCTCACCCCGGCCGGCGGCAAGGATAACCCCGCTTGCCCTCACGACTTCGGCCGACTGAAGGAAAGCTTCCGTAAACCGGTCCCATCAGGATTGATGGCCCAAGCAGCCCAGGTCCCGTCGCGATTGGAGTTGAACACGATTAACCCATTGGAGGCCCAAGAAGGGTTTACATCCAGCGCGGAATCCGTGGTGAGCCTGCGCACCTGTCCGCTTTCTACCTCCACCACAAAAAGGTCCCAGTTATCCTTCTCCTGCATCCCGATGAAGGCGATGCGTGCGCCATCCGGGGACCAAGATGGATAAACCACATCCTGTTCCATCTGCACGAGAAGTCTTTCGGCGTTGGTTTCCAAATCCAGAACGTAAAGTCCATAGGCTTTGGCGTTGGCGGGCTTGGCCACATAAGCAAGAAAGCGGCCATCAGGGGAAAGCACCGGCTGCCAAAAGTCCACGGGCTCTTCTTTCCCGCCGAAAAGGAGGGAGCAGCCTCCCAAAACGCCAGTGATGGCGCCAAGCACAAGGACCTTCAAAAGTTTCATAGCCTTTGCCCCCTGTTTCCCAGTAGAATCGAAAGGATTGTACGGCCGCATGGGGAAGGCTACCACGGTGGGTGAATATTTGCGGTGGGCAAAGGAAAAGCTCAAAAATGGAGATCCACTCCGGGAAGCCCGGAAGGCCTTGTTTTTGGCTACCGGTGAATTCGCCTTTCCCGAAAAAGCTAGGCTTACGCCTTGGGAGCGGGCACGTTTCCGGCGCATTGTGGAGGCCCGGGCGCGGGGGGTTCCCTGGCCTGTTTTGGAAGGGGTTACAGGCTTTCTCGATTTCGAGGTTCTGGTTCCACCGGGCGTGTTCATCCCTCGTCCGGAAACGGAGGAGCTCGCCGAACTTGCCATCCAATTTTTCCACGAATTTCCGCATTCTCCGCGTGCCCTCGATATGGGGACAGGAACAGGGGTTTTGGCCATTGCCCTAGCGAAAGCAAGACCGGACGCGGAGGTTTGGGCTGTGGACAAAAGCTTCCGTGCCCTTCGCGCGGCCAAAAGGAACGCCCAACGCCTCGGTGTCACCCTTCATCTCCTCCGCTCCGATGGCTTTTCCCAAGTTTCAGGAAAATTCCACCTCATTGTGGCCAATCCCCCCTACGTTTCCCAAGAGGAGTGGAGGAAATTGCCTAAAGAGGTGCGAAACTTTGATCCAAGGCTTGCCTTGGAAGGCGGAAAGGATGGACTTTCCTTTGTGCGCAGGATTTTCCGGGAATCCCCGGACTTCCTTCTCCCTGGTGGAATGCTTCTTTTGGAAATCGCGCCCTCGCAAAAGGACGCGGTGCTTCATCTGGCTCAGGCGTCGGGAGCGTGGGCGGAAACGCGGGTTTATCCCGATCTCTCGGGGAAAGACCGATTTTTTGTGGGGCGGCGGTGTTAGCCATTCAAATAGCGGAATTAAGGTTCGCCACAGAAGAAGGGGTTTTGGTCCTCGAGAACCTCTCCTTCAGCGTGCGCCGCGACGGGTTTGTGTGGGTGGTGGGACCGCCGGGGTCGGGAAAAACGTTGCTTTTGCGGATTCTGCTTCGGGAGGTGCGGCCTCACGGCGGGCAAATCCTCCTTTTGGGCCGCAATATCCTGCGGCTGAGCCCCAAAAAATTTTACGAGCTTCGGAGAAAAGTGGGATACGTTTCGGAGGAAGTCCATGTGCTTTCAGGCCGCACGGTCCTGGGAAATTTGAACTTCAAACTTCGCGCGTTGGGAATAGGAGGGGACGTAGCTACGGAGGCGATCGAACGCGCTTTGGACCTTGCAGAACTTCACGGCTACGAAAATGCCTACGCTAAGGATTTGGAACCTCTTGAGCTTAGGCGGCTGGGCTTGGCTTTGGCCCTTTGCCCTGACGCTTCCGTTCTCCTCCTGGATGACCCTTTGCGCGGGCTAGGGAAGCCTGAACAGGATGCGCTTCTTTCCACCTTGGAGCGGATCAACCAAGCGGGCGTAACCCTCCTTGCCACCAGCCGGGAGGCGCAGCCCCTCCTTGCCCGGGGGTTCCGCCCAGATTCCACCGGCCACCGCGCGATCGTTTATCTTCGGGAAGGGGCAAAATGAGAGCGTTTTTCTTTTTGAGCGCAGACTTCCTGCGGGCCAACCTCCGTCAAGCCCTTGCGGTCCTCGTTTGGATCCTAAGCGTAGGCCTCGCTCTTTCCAGTGGAACCGCGCTTTGGGCCCTTCCCCTTTATCAGCCTGTGAAAGAAACGCAACCCCATCGCCTCTTCTTCCTGACTTTGAGCCCGCTCCTTTCGGAAGCGGAGATTACAAAACTCGGATGGACGATCTGGGCCTGGCCGGAAATAACGAGTGTCTCCTTCCGTTTTCCTGGGGAAAACGATCCCGAACCGTTTCAGGAAAGGACCCTGGTGGTGGAATTGGCGCCCACAGCTAACCGCGAGGAGGTGGCACAAAAATTGGGAAAGCTCCCGGGGGTGACGAAGGTCACAGCCTATGAACGGGTGCTCACCCCTCCCCAGGTTCCTTCCATCGCGCGTATAGCCGCCATCGCCGCGTTTGTTCTAAGCCTTGGTTTTTGCCTTTTTTGGGGGGTCAGAACCGCGGCCAAATCCCAAAACCTTTGGCGAGAGGAAAGCGCGCTTCTCAGGGATAGCGGGCTTTCCCCGCTGCACTGGCGGGGCCCTGTCTTTTTCTTCGCCGGATGGGTTGGGCTCTTGGGAGCGGGAATCTATTTGTGTGCCCTATGGCTTGGAATGAGGTTTATTCCGCCTGGTAGCGTCTGGACTCAAATTTACACGCTGGCCCCTTGGGCTACGGGCTTGGGCATCCCTGCCGGCGTGGTTCTGGGTGAGTTGGCCGCCCTCCTCAGCCCTCACTCGTAGCGGAGGGCGTCCACAGGAGGAAGTCGCGCCGCCCGAATGGCCGGAAAGATCCCGGCCACTGCGCCCACCAAAAAGGAGAAGAAGAGCGCGCCCACCACCAGTCCGAAACTGAGGACAGGACTGAAAGAACCTTGAGCTTGAAAGACCCGGCTTACGATGGCCACTGCTATCCAAGCCACACCAAATCCCACGACCAGTCCCAAAGCCCCTCCCCCAAGCCCCATCAACCCGGACTCAAAGAGGAAAAGCAGGAGCACATGGGAGTCCTTGGCGCCCACAGCCTTCAGAATCCCGATTTCCCGGGTGCGCTCCAAAACCGCGGTGTACATGGTGTTCATCACGCCCACCCCGCCAACGAGAAGCGCGATCCCCGCTATTCCTGCCAGGAACGCCTGAACCCCGCGGATGACTGACTGGATATTGCGCGTGAGATCTTCGAAGTCGGTGATTTGGGCATTCCGCTCCCCGACTTTGGAGAAATGAGAGCGAATTGCGTCCCGGACACTTGCGATGTCCGCGCGGTCCATGAGACGAACTACTGCATACTGCACGAGCTCCGGTCCGGGGAAAAGTTCCCGGAGCTCGGAAAGGGGAATAACCAAAATATCGTTTAAGTTAAGGCCACCGGTGGCAAAACCCCCAGCCCGCTGGGCCTGCAAGATCCCCACCACCTCAAACGTTCTCCCTTCAATGGTGATCTTGTCGCCCACTTGGGCTCCCAAGGCCCGGGCGGTGCGGCCTCCCAGGAGGGCTTCCCCTTTTCCGGAGAGTTCCCGCCCGGAGGCCACGGCCAAATTCATCTCCGCCACAAACTCCCGCATCGCGGGGTCATAGCCCAAAACCCCAAGGAACCCTTTCCCTCCTGGCCCTTCCACATACGCCGTTTCCATACGCACCGCGATGGCACTGCGTACCCCGGGAATGGCGCGGATCGCCTCGATATCCAGGCGAATGCGCTGGCCCAAATTCAAACCGCGGGAGGTAATGAGGAGTGTGTTGTACCCAACGATCTTTTCCACTTGGGTGGCAATCGCCTTTTGCAATCCTTGGCCCACGGAGATGAGGGCCACGACCGCCGCGGTCCCGATGAGGATCCCGATCACCGTGAGCCAGGAACGAAGACCCCGATGCCGAATATTGCGAAAACTCAGGCGAAAAAGGTCGCGGATCACTTTTCCACCTCCACGATTCGGCCGTCGCGAAGGCGCAGTCGAACCTTTGCTACCCCCGCCGCCTCCGGATCGTGGGTAGCCAGAACCACGGTGCGACCTTGCCCGTTCAATTCCTTAAAAAGGCTCAAAATTTCTCGGCCCGTGGCCGTGTCCAGGTTTCCCGTGGGCTCATCCGCAATGAGGAGGGCGGGATCGGTCACCAGGGCCCGGGCCAAGGCCACCCGCTGCTGTTGACCGCCAGAAAGTTGGCTGGGACGGTGCCGCAGCCGATCACCCAGCCCCAAGCGCACGAGCGTCTCCTCCGCCCTTTTCCGGCGCTCCCGGGCCGGCACCCCAAGGAAGATCAAAGGGAGCTCCACGTTCTCCAAAGCAGTGAGGTTGTGGACCAAATTGAACATCTGGAAGACAAAGCCGATGCGGCGGCCGCGGAGCTCCGCAAGTCTCGCGCCATTGAGGCGGGTCACATCCTCCCCTTCCCAGAAGACTTTTCCCGCGGTGGGCCGATCCAAAAGGCCAAGGATGTGGAGAAGCGTGGATTTACCGGAACCGGAGGGGCCCATAAGCGCGAGGAAATCGCCGGCTTGCACGGATAGATCCACGCCCCGCAAGGCAGGGACATCCACTTCGCCCAAGCGATAAATTTTGGAAACGCCCTGGAGCTCGACGAGGGTGGGGGTCATGGCTTCCGGTACTCCACAAGCACCATCTCAAACGTGATACGCCCTCTCTCCCTCACCCGAAGGAGCGGGAGGAAGTACACCGGGTCCTTGAGGCTCAAACCAACCTCGATCACCGTATCCGTCCGCTCCGCAGGACGGAATTCGCCGATGAGACAGGTCACCCCGGCGACATCTCCTTTTTCGCGAACATAGAAGGACCCTCCGGGAATGGCGTAAGTCTCGCCCACGTTCAGGATCTCCCTCCGACGGATGATGACGAGGAGGGCAGAGAGGTCAACCTGCGTCCCCATGGCCTGCACAAGGAGGGGGGCCCCCAAAAATCCCAGCGCGGAAAGTTCCGCACCGCTTCCCTCAAGGCTAAGCCCCAAGGTCACCCGATACCTTCCCTCTCCAAGGCCCTCCACAAGAAGGCGGAGTTCCTGCGCGGGGCCTACCCCGCGTAGGGACCAGACCATCTCCGTCGCCCCAATGGGAAAGTCGGAGATCTCCGCTTGGGCCAAGCCCAAGACGCTAAAAGCTAGCAAAATTAGACCCAACAAGAGCTTGCGCATCGCCGCCTCCGAAGCCAAATGATACTAGCTTTTCTGCTTCCCCTCTATCTCCACTTCCAGACGTCCCTTGGTCCAACGAAGAAGGCCCTGGCGAACGAGGAGATAGAGGCCAAACCCAACTTGGATCAACTCGACAAACCGGAAGAGAACGTTATAAGCGAAGGCGCTGGAGATGGGGATTCCCAAGAGTTGAAAAATTCCGGCTCTTCCGCCATCGGTGAGGCCCAACCCGCCGGGCGTGATCCAAAGGATGCTGTTCACGAAAACGTTCAGGGTAAAAAAGAGGGAGAGCTGAGCAAAAGTGAAAAGAGCCTGCTTGGTGAAGTGGAAGAAAAGCTGCGGCCGGATGTAGGTGAGAAACACCATGACCAATTGCAAAAAGAGGGCCAAAGCGGCGTGGCCCAAACGATCGGCAAATACCTGGTAAATTTGGTTTTCCATGTCCGAAGCGCCTTGAGCAAGCCGGGCAAGGATTCCCCGCCACCTAAAGACGCGGCTTAGGGCTCGCAAAAAGCGGGAAAGCCATTTGCGATTGCGGGCAAAGGAGAACACACCCAACGACAAAAACACGGCCATGAGACCAAGGCCTAGGGCCACCGCGCCTTTGTCCGCAAGGGAAATGGCCGGCGAAAGAAGGGCGAAAAATCCGCCAATGGAAGCAAACGCAAAGAGGGAAATCCCCGCCAAAAGCCGCTCCACCATCACGGTGGCCGTAATCTGGGGTATCGGCGCTCCTGTGGCTTTGGCAACCCAATAAACCCGCACCGGCTCACCACCAAGGTAAGCAGAGGGCGTGAGGTACGTCACGGAAGCGGCAGCCAGCATGGGCGGAAGCACCTGTTGCCAGCGCACCCGAACCCCGGTAGCGTGCAGAAGCACAAACCAGCTCAGGCTCCAAGCGAAAAACGACAAAACCACGTTCCCCAAAACCATGAGGAAACCAAGCCAGCCGACGGCGACCAACTCCTCAAACACGAGCCTTGGGCCGGAAAGATAGATAAGGCCTCCGAAAAGGCCCAACCCCAACACCACAAGGAAGACGGAAAGAACCCAGCGGAGGATCGTTATCCCCCTAGATACCGATAGAGCAAAGCAAGGGCGGCCTCGCTTGCGGACCAGCGTACCCCTTGGCGGGAACCCCGGAATTCCCGCTTTTCCACGAGGGTGCCTTTAGGATGGGCCAAAGCGATGAACACCAAACCCACGGGCTTTTCCGGAGTGCCGCCGGAAGGTCCGGCGATCCCCGTGATGGCCAAACCCAGATCCGCACCCAGAAGTTCACGTACGCCCTGGGCCATGGCCTCCGCGCACTCCGGGGAAACCGCCCCCTTTTCGTCCAGGACGTCTTTCGGCACACCCAAAACTTTCTCTTTCACGGCGTTGGAATAAGCGATAACGCCACCGCGGAAATAATCGGAAGCGCCAGGAATCTCCGTGATGCGCATTCCTAAAAGGCCACCGGTGCAGGACTCCGCCACCGCCAAGCTCAAACCTTTAGCCCGGAGAATTTTCCCGACTTCAAGCTCCAGCAAGGTCCACCTCCAGGGCTTGGGCCAAAAGCTCGCTCATCAAAACCAGATCCCCCCGCAGAAGAACATCGCTATAAGAATCGTAGGGCGTGGGCTCAGCGTTGGCAATGATGAGGGAGGCTCCACGACTTACGGCAAAGGGCACAAGCCCGGCCACAGGCCACACCGTGAGGGAGGTCCCCAAAACGAAAAGAAGATCAGCCTTGGCCAATTCCCGCTGGGCTTCCTCGAAAGCCGGGGTGAGCGCTTCCCCAAAAAGAACAACGTCGGGCTTCACCAGGCCTCCACAGGGACATTGGGCTACCCCCTCCTGCGCGGCCTTCCCCATGACCCATTCGATGGGATAGGTTTTTCCGCAGGAAAGACACGTTCCCGAGCGGAGGTGCCCGTGAACCTCGAGGACCCGCCGGGAACCGGCCCTCTGGTGGAGCCCATCGATGTTTTGGGTGATGATGCCCTGGAGGATACCTTTTTCCTCCAAAGCAGCGAGAAGCTTGTGCACCACATTGGGCTTGGCCTGAGCCATTTTTTGAAAACGCCATGTCCAAAAGGAGTAAAAAGCTCGAGGATTTCGGCGAAATCCCTCGATGGAGGAGACCTCCTCAGGATCATACGTTCGCCAGAGGCCCTGGGGGCCGCGGAAATCGGGGATTCCCGAAGGGGTGGAGACGCCAGCGCCCGTAAGGGCCCAGGCGCATCGGGCTTCCCGTAGAAGCCGTGCGGCCGCTCGAATTGCTCCAGGATCAAGTCCCATACTGTAAGTCTCCCAGGCCTAAGCCCCAAAAACAAGGGTTGGTTGCCCAAAATACCGGGAGGGAATAACATTTTAGGGGTGCTATGGCGGGTCATTCGAAGTGGGCCAATATCAAATACCGGAAAGAGAAGCAGGACAAAAAGCGCTCGAACCTGTTTTCGCGCCTTACAAGGGAAATCATTGTCTGTGCCCGGCAGGATCCCAACCCGGAAACGAACCCGGCCCTCGCCGCGGCCATTGAACGGGCCAAAGCGGCAAACATGCCCAAGGAAAACATTGAGCGGGCCATCCAGCGTGCCGCAGGGGGGCTCGAGGGCGCCAACCTCCAAGAAGTTTTTTACGAAGGCTATGGTCCTGGTGGAGTAGCCATTCTCATTCGGGCGTATACAGACAACCGCAACCGCACCGCTGCCGCCGTGCGCCACGTTTTCGAGAAGCACGGGGGGTCCTTGGGCGGAGAAGGAAGCGTGGCCTGGCAATTCGAGCGCCGGGGCATCATCCAAATTAAGCGGCTTCCTCCAGGAATGGATAAGGAAACCCTCGTCCTTTTGGCCGCAGAAGCCGGCGCGGAGGATTTCGTGGAGGATGAGGAAATCCTCACGTTCTATACTCAGCCCAAGGATCTCGCCGACGTCCGCGATGCCCTGCGGGAAAAAGGTGTGGAGATCGAGCGGGCGGTGATCGGTTTCCTTCCCAAAACCACCGTGCGCGTGGAGGGCCCAGATGCTGAGCGGCTCCTGAAGCTCCTCGATGAGCTCGATGAAACCGACGAAGTGCAGGAAGTGGTGGCCAACTTCGACATCCCTGACGAGATCTTGGCCAAGGTTGAGGGCGCTTAAACGCGGATTCCCCAGAGGAAAAGGAGCAAGAGAGCGAAAAGCCAAAGCGGCGGCCCGGGAAGCTCTGCCGGCTTGGGAATCTTCACCAAGCGATACGATTTAAGCCCGCTCTCCGAGAGAACCGCAAGGCCCACGGCCTTCCCAAAGGATCCAGCTTGCACGATCGGGACGCCCTGCACCCAGAGGGGCTCCTCGTACATCTGGTGGTCGTGCCCAAGGATAAAAAGAGCAGGCTTTACGGGAAGGGCTTCCACAAGCTTTTTCGCTCTTTCTGTGTCCAGGTGGCCAAGCAAAAGGAAAAGATCATATTCGGGCGCGTCCTTCAGGGCCTCGAGGATTGCCTCCAGAGGATCGCGGATCTCCCAGCCCGGCCAGACCATCGCCAAATCCCACAAAACCCCAAGCAGGAGGATCCGCACGCCTTTTCTTTCTAAAAGGGCCCAGCGCTTCGTGGGAATATCCACGCGGAGATTCGTAGCTAAAACAGGAAAAGACGCTTCCCCCAAAATTCTCCCCAAAAGCCTTGGGCCAAGGTAAGTCTCGTGATTTCCCAAAACCATCGCGCTGTAACCGTTTTTAGCCATCCAGCGCATCGTTTCCCAGGCTGAAGACTCATCGGTGAAATGCCGCGGGTCTTCCCAGGTGTCGCCCCCGTCCAAAATGAGGTCCGCCCCCTGCAAAAGCTCCTCCAACGCCGGAAGGCGGGGCAAACTCGCGTGAAGATCCGTAGTGAAAGCCACAGTGATTTCCCATGCTCCTCCGAAAACGGAAACGAGGGCTAAAAGTAAAAGCCACACCATAAGCTCAGCCTCCCGTCCCTGATTAGCCCAGAGACCCAAAGCTCTCCCACGCGGAACCGAACCCCCAAGGCGTTTTCTCCGCCCAAGCTCCCAAAGAGGGAAAAACCTGGGAAAGCAAAAATTTCCCAAGCCAAATACAAACGGGAAAAGTCCCGCACCAGGGCAACGAGGGCGTGGCCGGGGCTACGGGCCAACGCCAGTCGCGGCGGAGGAAGATCCACCCAAAGGAACCACGGCCCATTCCAGATGTGCCAACGGAGGCCAAGATAGGGAGAAACGCTCCCCACAAAAATTTGAAATGGCACAAGGGGGAGAAGCAACCAAGGCTCTGGACCAAGGACCACTTCGCCGGCCTGCCCCATGGCAACGGGCAAGTCCCCCAGGGCCCAAAGAAAAGCGGCAAGCTCCACAAGGGCCATTGTAGCCGACCTCCAAAAAGGCCAAAATGAAAACGATGCTCCAGAAGGTTCGGGAAGCGCTGCGGAAGTATTCCATGGTCGCTCCGGGGGAGAAGATCCTTGTGGCCGTCTCCGGAGGTGCGGATTCCATGGCCCTCCTTTATAGCCTCTATTGGCTGCGAAAAGAATTCAATATTTCCTTGGCCATCGCCCATTTGGATCATGGGATCCGCCAAGACACGGAAGAAGACCTGAAAATCGTGCGCTCCGCGGCGGAGGACCTGGGGTTGGAAATGGTGTACGAGCGGGTGGATGCGCCAGCCTTCGCCAAAAGGGAGAAGCTAAACCTGGAGGAAGCAGCGCGGAGGCTCCGCCGGGAATTCCTCCTTAGGGCCGCGGAAAAGCTTGGCGCTCAAAAAATCGCCCTTGGCCATACCCGTACGGATTTGGCGGAAACCGTGATGTTGCACCTTCTTCGCGGAGCGGGACCCGCAGGCCTGCGCGGCTTTCTTCCCGTCTCGCTCCCCTTTATTCGTCCCCTCATCCTCCTTTCCCGCGAGGAGACAAGGAAGTTTTGTCAAACTCACGGTCTACCGTTTCGCGACGATCCCACCAATTTGGATCGAAAAATTCTGCGCAATGCCGTGAGACTTGAGCTTTTACCTTGGCTGAAACGCTACAACCCCCGCGCTGAGGAGGCCCTCGCCCGGGCCGCCCAGCTCCTTGGCGAAACAGAAGAAGTTCTGGCTTGGACGGCCGAAAAAATCCTTGCAGAGCTGGAAAAAGGCCGGGGACTGGATCTCCGGGAACTCCAAAAACTCCCCAAACCTGTGCAGGCTCTAGCTGTGCGAGCTTTGGCTCAACGATATGGGATTGCCCTTTACCATCGCCATGTGGAAGCGATTCTCGAGGGGATCCAGCGGGGCCGGGCCGCGGAATTCCGTCTTCCCCAAAATCTTGTGGCCCGGATCGGCGGTGGCCTCGTCCTCGTCGAGGAACGAAAACCTGTTCCTCCGGGCCCGTGGCCGTTGGCCCTTCCGGGAGAAACGGTCATCCCTGAACTGGGCTGGAAGATCAAAGCGGAAAAAGTGCCGCGGCCGGAGGACCTCCATCCCAAAAGCCCCAACCTCGTGCACGTCTCTTCGGAAAAACTTCGGCCACCTCTCTACATCCGCCCGGCAAAAAAGGAGGATGTCTTCATCCCTTTTGGCGCGGAAAAGGAAAAGAAGGTGTGGGAATTTCTAGCTCGGGCGGGTATACCCCGCTGGGATCGGGAACGCTGGCCCCTCCTCCTGGACGGCCGGGGCGTGGTCTGGGTGGTGGGACTCCGCTTAAGCGGTGAATATTCTGTGGACGAAGGCGAAAAAGAAGTGTGGCGTCTGGAGGCGCACCGACTATGACAACATTTCTTGTTTTTGTGGCTACGATCCTCCTTTTGGTGGGGGTCCATGAGCTTGGGCATTTTTTAGCCGCCAAGCTCCTCCGGGTAGGAGTCTTAGAATTCGCTATCGGTTTTGGGCCGGCGATTTGGGCTAAAAAACGCGGAAAAACCCGGTACAGCCTCCGCCTTTTTCCCTTGGGAGGCTACGTCCGCCTGGCTGGAGAAGGACCGGAAATCGGTGACTACGCTCCTGAAGAAACCTACTACGGGAGGCCGGCCTGGGTCCGCTTCCTCGTGGCTCTCTCTGGGCCCGCTTTTAATCTTGCTTTGGCTTTTCTCCTTGCTTTGGGCGCTTTCCTGTTCGTCGGCCTTCCCCGGCTGCGGGTAGCCGGGCTTGTGCCGGGAAAACCCGCGGAGGCAGTCCTCCAAGTAGGGGACGTCATTCTAGCCGTCGAGGGAAAGGAGGTCTGGAACCTGGGAGAGGTCGGGGAAAGAATTCAGGCCAAAGCTCCGGAACCCGTTCTCTTTCGCATTCTCCGCGGCGAACAGGAAATGGAAGTGGCCATCGTTCCCGTTTACTCCGAGGAGGAAGGCCGCTATCTTGTGGGCGGGTATTTCCAGCCCCAGGTGGTGTTCGCAGAAATCCAGAACCTGAAACCTCTGAGCCCCCTTTCCGCCGCGGGGTTGCGCCCAGGCGATGTTATCGTTGGCGCTTGCGACAAACCCGTGCGCTCTTTCATCGAGTGGTATGCCCTCTTAAGGGAAGGCTGCGGAAGGTTAACTATTCGGCGCGGCGACCAAATTTTGACGCTCGAGCTTCCAAAACCCCCTTCGGATCTGACCTCCCTTTTTGAGGGCGCGGAATTCCGGAGCTTGCCCATGGTCTATGGCCGAATTGGCTTTCAAAGGGCCTCGGTATTAGCTGCCCAACAGGTGGGGATGGCTTTCTCCGTGATCGTGGAAACCCTCAAGGCCATGGCCAGGAAAGAGATCCCTGCCGGCGAAGCGGTGAGCGGCCCTGTGGGCATTGCCGGCATCCTCTCCGCGGGAATCACCGCCGGCCCCCTCGTCGCGATCCTCCTCGTCGCCGTGATCAGCGTAAACCTCGCCCTTTTCAACCTTCTCCCTATTCCCGCTTTGGACGGCTCCCGCATGCTTTTCGCCCTCTTTGAGATCCTAAGCAGGCGCCGTGTCTCCCCTAAGGTGGAAACCTTCGTGCACACCCTGGGCTTTGTTCTTCTTTTGGGGCTCCTTTTCTGGATTACCGTGCGGGATATCTTCAGGCTTTTCGGATGAGGGCTACGGCCCAAACGCCGATTCCCTCGCCTCGGCCTAAGGCGCCCATCCCTTCCGGCGTGGTCGCCTTCACGGACACATCCTCCACGGCAACTCCCAGGACTTTGGCGATCCGCTCCTGCATGGCCGGGACATACGGGGAAATCTTGGGGCGCTCGGCCACCACCGCCACATCCACTTGAAGGGGGACATAACCCCGTTCGGCCAAGAGCTCCCGCACCCGCCCAAGAAGTTTCAACGACGAGATATCTTTGTACGCGGGATCACTGGGTGGGAAGTGTTTTCCGATGTCCCCAAGCCCAGCGGCGCCCAAAAGGGCGTCGCACACCGCGTGGAGGACTACGTCGGCATCGGAATGTCCGGAAAGCCCGGGCTCGCCGGGGATTTCCACCCCGCCGAGGAAAAGCTTCCTTTGGGGATCAAAGCGGTGGAAATCGATGCCTATTCCAATTCGGAAGTCCAAGGGCCAAACGCCTCCTCCACAATCCTTCGGGAGAGGTCTGGGCTGAACCCACGCCGAAGGAGGAAGGCATAAGCCCGGCGGATGGCCACAGGTTTGGGAAGCCCTTCCCAGCGGCTCTTTTTTTCCGCCAAGGCCCGGCGGGCAAGCTCCTCCTCGCTTAACTCCGGCAAGGCCGCCCGGGCCGCCTCCACCGCTAGCCTCGCCTCCACCCCTTTAGCTCGGAGTTCTGCGGCCACCAGCCGCCGCGGCCGAGGCCGAGTGCTCAGCCGCTCCTCCGCATAAAGCCGGGCAAAAGCCTGGTCATCCACAAGGCCCGCTTCCTCGGCCTTAGCCAGGATTTGGCTTACCAGGTCCTCGGAAAAACCGCGGCGCAAAAGCCGCTGGCGAAGCTCAGCCCGCGTACGGGGACGAAAAGAAAGGAGCCTAAGGACGTAGTTCCAGGCCCGCTCCTCCTCCGTCATTCGCTTAAGGGCTTGGGCTCAGGAATCCCCGCCTTGGCCCGAATATCCTTCGCGATCTTTTCGGCGATATCTGGATGCTCCTCAAGGAACTGAGCCGCTTGAGCCAGACCCTGACCGAGGCGGATGTCGTTGTAGGAGTACCAGGAGCCGGAGCGGGTGACCACGCCCCACTCCACGCCGGTGTTGAGAATATCCCGCTCCTTTACGATGCCTCGGCCGTAGACAATATCGAAAGCCGCTTCTCGATAGGGCGGGGCGACCTTGCTCTTCACTACCCGAACCCTCGCCTTCATCCCCACGCGCTCGTCGCCTTCGGCGATCTTTCCCTCGGACCAAATGTTGAGGCGAACGGAAGCGTAGAATTTCAGGGCCCGGCCGCCGGTAGTAGTGGTCGAAGGCCCAAAGGGACCAGGCTGGATGGCCGCGCGGATCTGGTTCACGAACACCGCCACCGTCTTCGATTGAGCAATAGCCGCGGCCAGCTTCCGCATGGCCTGGGACATGAGCCGGGCTTGAAGACCCACCTGGGCCTCGCCCATCTGCCCTTGAAGCTCGGCCTCGGGGACCAAGGCGGCCACAGAGTCCACCACAATCACGTCCACCGCGCCGGAGCGCACCAGGGCCTCCATGATCTCCAGGGCTTGCTCGCCAGAGCTCGGCTGGGAAAGGAGGAGCTCATCAAGGTTCACCCCGATGGCCTGGCAGTACTTGGGATCAAGGGCATGTTCAGCATCGATGAAAGCGGCAGTGCCACCAAGCCTCTGGGCCTCGGCCACGATGTGAAGGGCGAGGGTGGTTTTACCCGAGGCCTCCGGACCGAAGATTTCCACGATGCGGCCCCGGGGAACCCCGCCCACCCCTAAAGCGATGTCCAAAGCCAGGGAGCCGGTGGGAATAACCTCCACCTCCGCCACCGGCTTTTCCCCAAGCCGCATGATGGCCCCTTCGCCGTAGGTCTTTTGGATCTGTTTAAGCACGTTCTCTAGGATTTCCTGGCGCTTGGGGTTCCCGTCCTTTTTCTCCGGATTGCCCATGAGAATCGCCTCCACCGCTATGGTAAGGGTCAAAAAGAGGCCGGGCAAGCCTCGGGAAGGACCAAAGATTCAGGGCCCAAGCGTTTTTGAGGATGAAGATCCTCTCCGTCAAAAGCGCAAACCAATGCCTGGGTCCGCACTCCCGCGCGAAGGGCCTCGCAGAAGGCTTGGCTAAAGCGCTGATCCATTTCAGCGTTGGGGCCAAAGCGTTCGGCATCCGGCCTTTGCACGACAAAAAGAACCAAGGCCTCCTCCCCATTCTGCACCACCTTTTGGAGCTCGCGCATGTGGCGGGCACCCCGGGCCGTGGGCGCATCGGGGAAGAGGGCGAGGCCATCCCGAACGAGGGTCACGGATTTCAACTCCACCCAGATACGCCTGGAGCCCAGGTAAAGAAGAAAGTCCGCGCGCCCCTCACCCAAGCGCGGCTCCACCTGGAGGATTTCCGCGCCCGAAAGTTCCGGAATCCATCCCTCCGCGAGGATTCTAGGGAAAGCGCGGTTGGGAAGGGTGGAGTCCAAGGAGACCAAAAAGGAGCCGAGCTTTGCACCCACCGCAGTGAACTGTGTTTTGCGCCCTGACCGAGCGGGCCGAAGGAGGATAGGCCTTCCTGGGGAAAGCACCTCCAAAAGCCTTCCCGGATTGGGAAGATGAGCCAGTTCCTCTTTTCCGTTCACGCGCACCCAAATCGAAAACCGGTTGGGCCGGGATAGAAACTCGCCCCAAATCTCTGACATATTCACACTTGGGAGTTTGCGTCTTCTTCAGCCATGTGCAAGGCGCAGCGGGCCGCGGAAATCCCAGCCAAATATCCCGTGGAAAACGCGGCCTGGAGGTTATATCCACCGCTTTCCCCATCGATATCGAGGATCTCACCCGCGAAAAATAGGCCCGGCACAAGACGGCTTCCCATGGTCTTGGGATCAACTTCATCCAAATCCACTCCTCCCCGGGTGACCATGGCCTCCTCCCATCCCTCGACCGCGGCCACGGGAAAAGGATGCCCGCAATCCCGGGCCAAGCTTTCCGCAAGGGCTTTGCGCTCCGACCGCGTGAGCTCCGCGGCTTTTTTCACCGGCGGAATGCCCAAGGAGGTCAAAAGTGCCTGGCTTAGCCGCCGAGGGAGGCCGAGCTCGCAAAGAAAATTGACCAAGCTCTTTCGGCTCCACGAAGCGCTTTTTACCCTTAAGTACCTTTCCGCTTCCGAAGAGGTTCCGAATTCCGGAGCCAAAGCGACCCGCAGGAGATCCCCGGGCTCCACATCCCGCGAAAGATCGAGAATAGCCGGACCAGAAAGGCCGCGATGGGTGAAAAGGATGTCGCCCACCTTGATCCGTACCTTGCGAGCGCGAAAAAGGGTAACGGTGGTCTCCCGTAGCGCCAGGCCCGCGCAGGCGGAAAAAGGAGAAAAATTCGGGGCCTCCACAATCACCGGCGCCAATGCGGGCCGCGGGGGAACGATCCGGTGCCCAAAACTTTCGGCCAGAGCGTAACCGTCCGCGGAGCCGCCCAAATCCGGCCGCGCCAAGCCCCCGGGAGCCAGTACCACAACCCGGGCCCGCGCCAAAACCTTTGAGCCTTGGGAAAAGAGCACAAAACCGGGTGGTCCGACGCGGATCTTCT
>CAZQXP010000012.1:0-19420 GCA_964597525.1 uncultured Thermotogaceae bacterium
TAGCTTTCCTCCAGTTCCGCAAGGAGGGAGGAGAGGGATTCGCCCTCCTTTCGGCGCGTGATCTCCACCAGTCCCAGCTTGGTGATATCGATGAAATCCGCGGGGACCCGATCCTTCTTCAGCTCTTCTTTTAGGGCCGCGATGACCTTTTCCTTGTCCTTCTCGTTGGCCATGTCCACGAAGTCCACCACAATGATCCCGGAGATCTTGCGGAGGCGGAGAATCCGGGGGATGAGCCGGGCCGCCTCAAGGTTGGTATTCAAAATCGCCGCCGCCTGGTTTTTGTGTTTCACGTCGGAACCAGTGTTCACGTCAATAGCTGTAAGAGCCTCTGTCTCATCCACCGTGATGAACCCCCCGCCCTTGAGGGGTATTTTCCGCTCCATCGCTTTCGCGAGCTCCTCCTCCACTCCGTAGCGGGCAAAAAGCGGGGTTGTTCCGCGGTAAAGGCGCACCCGAGCCTTGAGTTTCCCCAAATGCAGGTACTCCAGGTACTCCAGGATTTCTTTGTAGGCATCCTCGTCGTCCACGATTAAAGAATCCACATCGTCCAAAAACCGGTCACGCACGATGGTTTTAATGAGGTCCGGTGAGCTATAGAGAAGTTTCGGAGCCGAGCTTTGCTCGGCGAGGTCCTGAATCCCCTTCCAAAGGCCAAGAAGGTATTTGAAATCCCTTTCCAGGTCTTCCCTTGAGGCGTAGCGGGCGGCGGTACGGGCAATGAGGCCGGCCCTCTCGGGTTTTAGCTCATGGGCAATTTGCCGAAGTTTTCGGGCGATGTCGCGCTCCTCGATGCGGCGGGAAATACTCACCCGGTCCTCCGTAGGGAGGAAAACCCAATAGCGGCCGGGAAGGCTTATTTTGGTGGTGGCTTGGGGGTTTTTCTCCCCTACTTCGTCCCGCCGCACCTGGACAATTAGGCTCTCCCCGGGCTTGAGGACCTTTTGGATGGGAGGGACACCGCGGCCGGGCTCAAAACCCTTGGCCTTGAGGATCCCATCACAAAGCTCATGGGCCGCCAAAAAGAGGGGCCTTTTCTCGCCCACCTGCACGAAGGCTGCGCCCAGTCCGGGAAGGACGGTCTCCACCTTCCCTTTGTAAATATTGCCCACCAAGGAGCGGCGATCGGGAAGCTCGAAATGGATTTCCACAAGCTCACCTTCCTCGATGATGGCCACCCGCTTTTTGGGGCCTTGGGGGGTGGATTCCACCGTAATGAGGATGTGATTCCCCTTGATCGTGCCGACCTCCTTGCTCGTTGCGCCTAACCCGGCACCACGAGCCGGCTCAGGTCGGCCACCTGGAGGAAAAGCCGCGAAAGCTCCGTGAGAAATCCGAGGCGATTCCTACGGATTCTCTCGTCCTCGCACATCACCAAAACCTCGTCGAAATAGCGGTCAATAGGGCTTTTGAGGGATAGAAGCGCTTCCAGCGCAACGGAGGGCTGGTGCTGGAAAAGGGCCTCTTCCACGCGGCTTTTCGCGGAAAGATATGCTTGCCAAAGCTCTTTTTCCGCCTCCTCTTGGAAGAGTTCCGGCCGGAATCCCTCGATTTCTTGGCCGCGGGTGATGTTGCGCACGCGGCCGAAGGCTAAGGCCAAATCGGCCAATTCCCGCCGGCCCAAAAGCCCGGCCAAAGCCTGGGCCCTCTCCCAAACCCCCAAGAAATCCCCGCGTTTTTGGGCAAGCACCGCCTCCGCCACGTCGTACGGAATCCCCCGCTCCTCCAGGGCCGACCTCAGGCGTTCCCAAAGGAATTCCTTCACGGCTTCCGCCGGCGCTGTGCCGGGATAATGTTCCACCACCTCATCGATCAGGCCAAAAAGGTCAAGCCTGAGGCCTTTTTCCAGAATAATCCGAACCACCGCATTTCCGCGGCGCCGCACCCCATAGGGATCCCGGGAACCGGTGGGCATTTCGCCCACCCGCAAGGGACCAATCACTCCATCCAGTTTTTCCGCAAGGCTCAGGGCCAGTCCCAGGGGCGTTTCCGGAAGAGGATCGGTCTTTCCCGCCGGCCGCACGTGCTCCTCGATTGCCTTCGCCACCTCCTCCGGCTCCCCATCGAGGCGCGCATAAATTCCACCCATCACCCCTTCAAGCTCCGGGAATTCCCGCACCATCACTGTAAGGAGATCCGCCTTGCACAGGAAGGCAGCGCGATCCAAACGATCCGCGGGAAGGCGAAGCTCCCGGGCAAGGTGGCGGCAAATGAGACGAATGCGCTCCACCCGATCCCATACCGTACCAAGCCTCGCCTCATACACGATTTCCCGAAGCTCGGGAACGCGACTTTCCAAAGTCCTTTTTCGATCTTGGGCGAAGAATCCCAGGGCATCCCGCAGGCGAATGCCCACAACCCGCTCGTAGCCCCGCCGGATGATCTCCGGATTTCCTTCGCCCTCGGCGAATCCCAGGAAAATTTCGGCAATTTTCCCGCCCCGGGTATAGGGCACGAATTTCCCTTCCTCGCGCAACGCGGCCACCACCACAGGCTCGGGAAGCTCTAAAAACTCTGGAGGAATATGACCCACCACGGGCTTGGGCCACTCCGTTTGCCCAAGGAGGAGGGTCCAGAGGGCCTCGGAAAGGGCGGCGTGGGCGCCATAGCGCTCCTCAAGCTTTTGGATTTCCGCACGCAAAAGCGCGGCCCGCTCTGAGGGGTCTGCATAAACGTAAGCTTCCTTGAGCCTTTTTAAGTAATCCTCTGGCCGGGAAAGCTCCAGGGGGCCGGAAAGAAAACGGTGGCCGAAGGTGGTGCGGCCGGCGCGCACGCCGGCGATTTCCAAGGGGATTACCTCCCCATCCAAAAGGGCCACCACCCAGCGGATGGGGCGCAAGAAGCTCCCGTTACCGTCCCAGCGCATGGATTTGGAGCAGGGGATGGCCTTTAACGCCTCGGGGACAATTGCCCTAAGGATTTCCGCCGTGGATCGGCCAGGTCGCTCCAAGCGAAGGAAAAGGTATTCCTTTTCGCCCACCTGCTTCCGGATCAAGTCCGCTGGAGAAGCACCATAGCGCCGAAGAAACCCGAGCGCCGCTTGCGTCAAATTTCCTTGGGGATCAAAGCCCACAGAGACCGCTGGGCCCCGGATTTCCTCCACCGCGTCCTCTTGGCGTTCTGCAATGTCCTCCACAAGGAGGGCGAACCGGCGCAGGGTCCAAAAAAGCCGGGCCTCTCCGTGAGAAACCCGGGCCTCGTCAAGCCGGGAAAGAAGATTATCCCGAAAGCTTTGGGCGATGAGCTCCGCCTCTTCCGCGGGAAGATCCTCAACCCCGACTTCTACCAGGAGCTTGGACACCCACCACCTCCGCGACGTAGGTTTCCGCGCAGGCCCGGGCCAATGCCCGCACCCGGGCGATATAGGTCTCGCGCTCCGCTGTGGCCAAAGCCCCGCGCGCATCGAGGGTGTTGAAAAGATGGGAGCAGCGTAGGGTGTGGTCGTACGCGGGAAAAACGAGGCCATGGGCCAAGCACTCCTTGGCCTCGGCTTCGTGGAAATCGAACATCGTCCTCGCCCGCTCGATGGAGGCCTTTTCGAAGTGATAGACGCTGAACTGGCGCTCGCGCTCGCGGAACATCTCGCCGTAGGTGAGCCACTCCGCCCAGCGCAAATCGAACGCGGATTCCACGCCCTGAAGGAAAAGGGCGATGCGCTCTAGTCCATAGGTCAGCTCCACGGAGACCGGGTTCAGGTCCATCCCGCCCATTTGCTGAAAGTAGGTAAACTGCGTGATCTCCATCCCATCGAGCCAAACCTGCCAGCCCACGCCCCATGCGCCCAAGGTGGGGGACTCCCAGTCGTCGTGGGCGAATTTCACATCGTGCTCCTTGAGATTGATCCCCACTGCCTCGAGGGAGCGAAGGTAGAGATCCTGGATATCCGGGGGCGGCGGTTTCAGGATAACCTGGTACTGGTGATGGAGGCCGAAGCGGATGGGGTTTTCGCCGTAGCGGCCGTCCGTGGGGCGGCGGGAGGGCTCCACGTAGGCCACCCGCCAGGGCCTGGGCCCCAAAACCCCAAAAAACGTGGCGGGATTAAAAGTTCCCGCGCCCTTTTCGATGTCGTAGGGCTCCACGATGGCGCACCCCTGCTCCCGCCAGAAGCGGTGGAGGGCAAGGACCAGGTCCTGAAAGGTCTTCATGCCTTTTTGGCCACCTCGACGACCTTCTCGAACGCGGCGGGATCCCGAATGGCTAGCTCCGCCAAGACTTTGCGGTTCAGGGCCACATTGGCCCGGCGCAAAGCCCCCATGAACCGGGAGTAGTTGAAACCATAAGGCCTCACCGCTGCACCGATGCGGATGATCCAAAGCCGCCGCATCTGCCGCTTGCGGAGCTTTCGGGAAACAAAATGGTGCCGCAGGGCCTTAAGGAGGGACTGCTTGGCGATCCGGTAGCAGTTCTTCCTCTTCCCCTTGAAGCCCTTCGTTAAATCTAAAATCTTGCGACGTCGGCGACTGTGTTTTACGCCTCCGCGCACGCGCATCTTCTCCTCCTTAGACCTGCAAAAGCCGGCGCATGAGCTTTTTGTTCGCGCCCGTTACCTCCACGGGTTTCCGCGCCTCCCGCTTATACTGCGGGCGCTTTTTCGAGAGTTTATGCACATAGCCGGCCTTGCGGTGGAAGATCCTTCCCGTGGCCGTTACTTTGAACCTTTTTGCCGAAGCTTTGTGGGTCTTTCCGGGCTTCATCCGCCGCCTCCTTTCTTGGAAATGGGGGCCAAAAGGATTTCCAAATTTCGGCCGCGTTCCATCGGGTCCTGCTCCACCTTGGCCAGATCCTGGGTGAGCTGAGCGATCCGCTCCAAAAGCTCTTTCCCTTTTTCAATGTGGATGATCTGGCGGCCCTTGAAGAACACGACCGCCCGCACTTTCATCCCCTCCTCCAAAAACTCCCGTATGCGCTGGATCTTCGTCTGAAAGTCGTGTTCACCGGTTTGGATGGTGAACTTGACCTCCTTAACTTTACCAGCTTTGGGCTGCTTTTTCTCCCGCTTTTGCAGCTGATACCGGTACTTCCCGAAGTCCACAATTTTACAGACCACGGGATTGGCGTCCGGGGCCACCTCCACCAGGTCCAAACCTCGTTCCCTTGCCAACGCCAGGGCCTTTTCCAGAGGGGTAACCCCGAGGTTCTTTCCATCGGTATCAATGAGCAACACCTCTCTTGCCTGTATCTGCTCATTTACGCGAAACTGCCGCTTAATGGACCAACCCTCCTTTCCCCGCCTATTCTAGGGGCGGGGTCCTCCCGGCTCCATAGAGCCCATGTTCCCGAATGAACCGATCCACCGCTTCTGGGACAAGGCCCGCGGTGGGGAGGCCCAACCGATAGCGCCGCCGCACTTCCGAGGAGGAAAGGGCGATGGGCGCCATATTGAGAAAATAAAGCTCCGCACGATCAAAGGGAGGCTGGGAAAAACGGCGCATATCCACGCCCGGCCGCGGGGCCACAATGAACGGGCACAGCCGAAGAAGCCTGGGCCAATCGTGCCAAATCTCGATTTGTGAAAAGATGTCTGCGCCCACGATGTAAACCACGCCTTCCGGGTGTTCCTTCTTGAGAAGCTCGATGGTGTCCACGGTATAGGCTGGTCCAGGGCGATCCAACTCCACCCGGGATACGGAAAGGCCGGGCCGGCCGGAAATGGCCAGCCTCACCATCTCGTAGCGGAGCTCTCCGGGAACGCCGTCGGCCACCTCCCGATGGGGCGGCTGGCCTGTAGGGATAAAAATCACCTCCCGAAGGCCAAACTGGCGCAGGGATTCCTCGGCCACCCGGAGGTGCCCCATGTGCACGGGGTTGAACGTCCCCCCGAAAAGCCCGGTCCTACCCGACAAACTCAAGGGTTTTCCCTCCGATCCTCACTGGGTGGCCCGCGGAGAGGCCGCGCCGCCGCAAGGCCCGCACCACCCCCATCCTCTCCAGCTCCTCCCACAGATACTCCCGCGCATCCGGAGTGGAAAGGTCCAAGCGCCGGATAAGGCTTTCCACCGCAGGACCGCGTACTTCAACCCCTCCTTCCCCATCCACCACCTCATAGGGCGGCGGTCCCGGGGTGAGATCCCACACCTTTCGCCGCGGCTTTTCCTCCACCTTTTGGGGAAGCTCCTGCAGTTTTTGCCACAAAACCCGCATAAGATCAGCTACCCCTTGTCCGGTGAGGGCGGAAATGGGGTAAAGGGTGATCCCCTCTTTTGCAAACCGCGCCACCTCTTTTTCCACTTCGGACGGGGCAAGGAGATCGATCTTGTTTCCGGCCACCACTTCCGGCTTTTCCCGCAACTCCTCCCAGGCCTCGAGCTCTTTGCGGATGGCGAAGTAGTCGGAAAGGGGATCGCGTCCCTCCACACGGGCTAAATCCACAAGATGCAAAAGGAGCTTTGCCCGCATGGCATGGCGTAGGAATTTGTCGCCCAAGCCCCTTCCCTCGTGCGCTCCCTCGATGAGCCCGGGAAGATCGGCCATGACAAAGGAGGAAAACTCATCCACTTTCACCACGCCCAAATTGGGGGTGAGGGTGGTGAAAGGGTAGGCCGCCACCTTGGGCTTTTTGTCGGAAACCCGGGAAAGAAGCGAGGATTTTCCCACATTGGGAAAGCCGATGATCCCCACATCGGCCAAAAGGCGAAGCTCCAAACGCAGCCAACGTTCCTCGCCCGGCTCGCCCAATTCCCGGATGCGCGGGGCCTGCCGGGTGGAGGTAACAAAGGCCCGGTTTCCCCGGCCGCCCCGGCCGCCTTTGGCCACCACCACCTCCTGCCCCTCTTCCACCAAATCCGCGAGGATTTCTCCTGTATGAAGGTCCCTCACCACCGTGCCCACCGGAACGAGGATGACAAGATCGTCCCCGCGTTTTCCCTGGCGGTTATTGGGCCCCCCAGGACCGCCGTCCTCCGCGCGGAAATGAACCTGCTGATGAAAGTGAGCAAAGGTATTAACGGAACGGGTGGCGCGCAGGATCACATCCCCGCCATCTCCGCCCCGGCCGCCGTCGGGAGAGCCCTTAGGGTTGTAACGGGTGCGGTGGAAGCTGATGAGCCCATCCCCACCTTTTCCGGCCGCGACGTGGATGACCGCTTCGTCGAACCCCACGCCGCTACTTTTCCCCCTCGAGGGGAATGACGTTCACGTAGATCCTCTTTCGGCCGGCGAACTCCACGATCCCGGTGGTGGTGGCGTAGATGGTGAAGTCCCGGCCCATCTTCACGCCGCGGCCGGGGTAAAACTTCGTCCCCCGCTGCCGCACGATGATGCAACCGGGCCAAACCAGCTCCCCACCAAATCTCTTTACGCCCAGCCGCTTCCCCGGGGAGTCGTGGACGTTCTGGGTGGAACCACCGCTCGCCTTGTGGGCCATGCGTCATCACCTCCTAAACGAGGACATCGAGCCCCACTTCCCTTACCGCTACTTTACCCGGCCGATCCTGGGCCAAAGCCTGTAGCCCTAAAACCATCGTCTCCATGATCGCGTCGATCTCGCGGTCCAGGAAAAGGTCGGAACGGTCTACCCGCACGCGGAGGACTGACCCCTCCCGGGAGACCTCGGGATCGAGGTGCAGGTAATTTTTCATGCCCAAGATGGGCGCTTCCACGAGCATCCGGGCGGCCAGGCCCTCGGGGGAATCCTCGCCATAGAGGGTCACCACCTGCACCCGTCCCTCGTCGTCCCGCTCGATCAAAACCTCCACCATATTACTCCCGCTCGATCGCCACGATCTTCGTGCGCATGAAGGGCTGTCGGTGCCCCCGTTTGCGGCGATACCCTTTTTTCGGCATGAACTTGAAGATGATGACCTTCGGGAGCTTCCCGACCTCCTGGACCTCTCCTACCACCCGCACGCCGGGGAGGTAAGGCTGGCCCACCTCGATCTTCTCGCCGTTGCGCAAGAATAGAACCCGATCGAAGGTGACCCGTTCGCCGACCTGGACGCCGGGGATGACCTCGTGGATAAGCTCTAAGCCGGGTTCCACGAAATATTGCTTGCCTCCGATTTCCACAACGCCGTACATTTTTTCGTCACCTCGCGAGCCTATGCACCGAATCCTACTTGATACGCGTGCCCGGTTCCACCTCGCGATCCGGACCGATGAGGGCCAAGGTTCCATCGGAAGCGGCGAGAATCATGCCTTCCGAACGGACGCCCCGGATGGTGGCGGGCTTGAGGTTGGCCACCATGGCCACGAGTTTGCCCCTTAACTCCTCGGGTTTGTAGTGCTTGCGGATCCCCGCCACCACCTGAACCTGACGATCGCCCAAATCCAAAAGGAGTTTGAGGAGCTTCTCCGCGCCGGGGATCTCCTCGGCGTGCACGATCCGGGCCACCCGAAGGTCGATGCGCCCGAACTCCTCGATGGACACCAAACCCTCTTCCTTCATGGCCGCATACCTCCGTTTGAGATCCTCCACATCCACGTGGGAGAGAAGGGGCTGAGGCCGCGCGCGAAGCTGCATTCCGCCACAGCCCTTTTCCACATCCGAAAACTTCGGTTCCCCAAGGCCCAAAAGGCCGTAGATTTCCCGGGAAAACATGGGAACAAAAGGCTCCAGGAAAATGGCCAACGCTTTCACGATGTGCACCGCCGAGGCCACTGCCTCCTCATCCCCGGTTTGCCAGGGCGCGCGGGACTGGAAAAAGCGGTTCCCAAACTCGCCGAGGCGCACGGCAGCCCGCAGGGCTGAAGCTAAAGACCCCCTTGCCACCGCGGATTTCATCTCCTCCGCCGTTTCCCGAATGCGCGCGCTTACTTCCGAAACAGTTGGCGAATCCGGAACGGCTCCATTGTGCTTCGTCCAAACGTAGGAAAGCACCCGATGAACGAAATTCCCGAGGTTGTCTACAAGGACGGCGTTGACGGCCTTATCGAACTCCGCCCAGGAGAACTCCGCGTCCTTCGTCTCCGGCCGGTTGTAAAAGAGGTAAAACCGCCAATATACCGGAGGGAGGAGCTTTAGGGCTTCATCGGCAAAGACTCCAATGCGCCGGGTTTTGGAGAATTGCTCCCCTCCCTCCCAGCTCAGGTACTCCGTAGCGGAAATCTGGTCGGGAAGATGGAAAGGGCGGCCGGTGGCCAAAAGAAGGGCGGGAAGGATCACGGTGTGGAAGGGAATGTTGTCCTTTCCTTGGGTGTAGATTTGCCAGACCTCTTCGCCGTACCAGAAGTCCTTCCACCGCTCCTCCTCGCCCCGGCGGCGGAAATATTCCACGGTGGCGGAAAGGTAGCCCAAAACGGCCTCCGCCCAAACATAGATGACCTTTCCCTCCGCACCCCGGAAGGGCGCGGGAATTCCCCAGGCGATGTCCCGGGTCACCGCTCTGGGCCGAAGGCCCTCTTCAATCATCCTCTCCGTAAAAAGCTTCACATTCCCCTGGAAATCGCGGCTCCGCACGTAGGCAAGGAGTTTTGGCGCAAGCTTTTCCAAATCCAGATACCAGTGACGGGTGGGCTTTCGCACCACCTCTTGGGAACCGCAAAAAGCGCAGCGCGGGGAAAGGAGCATCTCCGGTTCCAAAAGGGCGCCACACGCGTCACACTGGTTCCCCTGGGCATAGGGATAGCCACATTTGGGACAGGTTCCCACGATGAACCGATCGGCCAAAAACCTCCCGCAGGACTGGCAAAAGGCCCGCTCCTCTTCCTGGGAAAAGATGTACCCGTTTTCCTCCATCTCCCGGAAGAGCGTCGTGACGAACTCTTTGTGGACGGGGCTTTCGGTACTGGTGTAGTTATCAATGGCCACCTCGAATTCCTTGAGGATGCGCACGATTTCCTCGTGCACGCGGGCGGCCAATTCCGCAGGAGTCAAACCCTGGCGGTGGGCCTCGTACTCGATTTTCGTGCCGTGGGCGTCGGTTCCAGAAACGTGCAGCACCTCGTATCCCAAAAGCCGATAAAAGCGGGTGAAGGCGTCGCCGGAGAGGAGGCAACCGATGAGGTTGCCCAAATGAGGTACTCCGGACCCATAGGGCCAAGCGCTGCACACCAAGATGCGTTTTACCTCCGGCCGCACGTTCGCTCCTCCGATGGGGGCGATTATAGCGAACAACTTTTGCGCGGCTAAGGTAAACTACGTACCGTGCGGCCGGCGACCATCGGGAAAGAGCTGGTGGTGCGCACCACCAACCGCGTGGGGCTGCTTGCGGATATTGCAAAGCTTCTCTCAACCCAAGGGATCAATATCTTGGCCACCGCTGTTTTTGTTTCCGGGGACGAAGCGGAACTGCACCTCGTGGTGGACGCTCACCACTACGCCCTAGAGAGCTTGCGGGACGCAGAATTCCCTACAGAGGAGCGAGAAGTGGTTTTGGTGGAGCTTCCCAACCGGCCGGGATTTCTCCGCCGCGTTACGGAGGCCCTGGCCCGCCAAGGCCTCGATATCCGCTACCTTTATGCTTCAGCCGCCGAGGATACATCCCACACCCTGGTGGTGTTCTCCTGTACCCACAATGGTAAAGCCGTTCTGCTTTTGCGGGAGCGCTAGGCAAGCTGGGAAGTGCAGTTGGGGCAGCGGACTGCGCCGATAGGAATTTGGGTTTTGCAATAAGGACATTCCTTCGTGGTAGGAGCCGGTGCTTCCTTGGGCTTCCGCATCTTGATCACCAAACGCACAAGCAAGAACATGACGAAGGCAATGATGAGGAAGTTCACGAGGTTATTGATGAAGCGGCCGTAGTAGATAGCGGGTGCGCCCGCGGCGCGGGCTGCCTCCGCAGAAGGGTACTTCTCTGGCCCCAAGACCACGAAGAGGTTGGAGAAGTCCACGTTGCCCACAAGCTTCCCAATGGGCGGCATAACGATGTCGAAAATGAAGGAGTTCACCACCGCCCCGAAAGCCGCGCCCATCACGAAAGCCACGGCAATCTCCACCAGGTTCCCACGCGCAATAAAGTCGCGAAACTCCTGCCAAAAGTGCTTCATAACCACCTCCTTTTCGAGGATTGTAGGAAGGCAAAAACCTTCGTGTCAAAAAGTGTGCTACCATTCGCGGGTATGGTGGGGACCTGGATCAACATGGGGACCGTTCTTTTAGGAGGGAGCTTGGGCTGGGCTTTGGGAGAGCGTTTTCCCGCCCGCGTGCGCGAGGGCGCTACTGCAGGAGTAGGATTGGTGACCCTTGTCCTCGGAATGCAGATGGCCCTTAGGACCCAAAACGTCCTCGTCCTTCTTCTTTCCGTGATCCTCGGTGGCGGGGTGGGCGGGGCGCTGGGGATTACCGACTATTTGGAACGGGGAAGTCGTCGAGTGGAGCGATGGTTTCACGGAAGACCCTTGGCCCAAGGTTTCCTCACCGCGAGCCTCCTTTTTTGCGTGGGGCCCATGACCCTTGTGGGAGCCATCCAGGACGGGCTTTTTGGGGATTGGTCCATTCTGGGGGCCAAATCCATTTTGGATGGCATTTCCGCGGCGGCTTTGGCCGCGGCCTTGGGACCGGGCGTCCTCCTCTCCCTTTTCGTGATCTTCGGCTACCAGGGCGGGATTACCCTTTTGGCGAGAATCTTGGCCACAAGCCTTTCCGGCTTTGATCCGAGCCACCCAGCGGTGTTGGAGCTCACCGCCGCGGGGGGTGCCATCGTTTTGGCCATCGGCCTCGGCCTCCTCCATCTACGGGACCTAAAGCCTGCAAATTTCCTTCCCGCCCTGCTTTTTGCCCCCTTCTTCGCTCTTCTCTTTAGGGCTTTGGGATGGTGATCCCATGAGGGATCTCTTTCGGCGCTTTGATCGCGCGGTTTGGTCTTTGGCTTTGACCCAGGTTATCACTTCCGCCGGCTTTTCCTTGGCCTTGCCTTTCCTTTCCCTTTACCTCTCCCGGGAACGAAACCTCTCCATGAGTGTGGTGGGTACGATCATGCTTTTGGCCGCCTTTGCCGGAGCTTTGGGACAGTTTTTGGGCGGCGATCTTTCTGATCGGTTCGGAAGAAAACCCGTCCTTTTGGGAGCCATCCTCTTCCGGATCCTCGTTTTTCTGGGCCTGGCTTTCCTGGTTTTCCGGGAGGGAACGATTTGGAGCATTGTCCTTATGTACATGGCTGTGCGCCTAAGCGGAGGTTTGGCCATGCCCCCGGTCTCCGCCCTCGTCGCGGATCTCACCGTGGGAAAAAGGGTAGAAGGTTATGGACTCCTACGCGTGGGAGCGAACGTGGGGTGGGCGCTGGGGCCGGCCTTGGGAGGATATTTGGCTTCCCGTTTTCCCTACGCCTTTCTTTTCCTTTTTGGAGCCATCGCCACTTTTTTGGCTTTGCTTTTGGTCCACTTTTGGGTCCAAGAGCCGAGAATGCGGGCTGCGGCAGCCACAGCCCGAGGAACCTTCATGGCCTTCAAAGACAGGGCTTTCCTTCGCTTCTTGGGAGCTTCCATGCCTGTTTTCCTTGTGGCCGGGCAGCTCGTCTCCACGCTCTCTGTCTTCACCGTGGCCAAGCTCGGCATTTCCGAAGCGCAGTTTGGTAGCCTTCTTACCCTCAACGGGCTTTTGGTGGTGATTTTCCAATACCCTTTGGCCAGGGCCGTTCAGGGTTGGCCCCGGCGGGCTGGTTTAGCTTTGGGAGCTCTCCTTTATTCTTTGGGGTACTTGAGCTTCGGCTGGATCAGCTCTTTCCCCCTCATGCTTTTGGCTATGACGGTGGTTACCCTCGGGGAAATGCTGTTTACGCCGGTGGCGCAGGCCGTGGCGGCGGACCTCGCGCCGGAGGGCCACCGCGGACGCTACCTTGGGGCCTTTGGACTTGTGGAGTCCTTCGGCTGGTCCGGCGGGGCTTTCTTGGGTGGCCTCCTTTTGGATTGGGCACCCAATCCCCAAGTCCTCTGGGGAGCTATTACTTCCCTAGGCTTCCTGGCCACCTTGGTCTTTGGGGTTTTCCCGAAGGGCCTCCACCGCGCGCTCCAAAAGGAGGCCCCGCGAGCCCTTCACGAGGAGAATCGCCGGCCCCGTCCCTAAAGCTTCTTTGATGGCGGAAAGGAGCTTCGCGAGGTCCTCGGGCTCGGCCGCGCCGGGGCCGCCAAAGGCGGGAAAAGCCGCGGTCATTCTAGGGCCATAGGCGAAAAGAAGATCCACGCCAAAATGGCGCGCGGCCTCCGCCACGGCTCGGTGGAAAAGCCCCTCCTCCGGCCCGAGCTCCAGCATGTCCCCAAGGAGGGCGGCGCGGACTTTTACGGGAAGGCGGAGGCGCACCAGGGTCCGGAGGGCAGCTTGAACGGAAACGGGGTTAGCATTGAAGGAATCGTCGAGGATCCACCCAAAGGGTGCGGGCTTGAGTTCCAAGCGATGGGGAAGGGGCGGAACCTCGGCCATGGCCGCGGCCGCTTTCTTGCTAGGAATCCCCATGCCCCAAGCCAGGGCCATCGCGCCGCAGGCCAAAACCGCCCGATGGGCTCCCAAAAGCCTTAGCTTCACAGGGATCTCACCCGCGGGCGTCTCCGCCACGAACCTTACCCCTTGAGGATCGTCGTCCCGGATTTCCCTGGGGAAAAAGTCGGCTTCCTCGGTTTTCCCGAAGCGCAAGCAAAAGCCATCGCAGCGCTCAACCCGCGCGCGAAGCTCGTGGAAATCCCAGGACAACGCTAAAACTCCTTCCTCGGGAAGGGCCTCCGCCAAGGTCCACACGGCCTCCGCCGCTTTTTCCACCGTCCCCAAGAGGGCCAAATGCGCGGGGCCTACGGCGGTGATCATCCCCGCCCAAGGTTGAAGGAGCTCACAGAGCCTGCGAAGCTCTTCGGGATCGGACTCCGCGAGCTCAAAAACCCCGACCTCCGTATGGGGCGGGACAGAAAGAAGACTCAAGGGGACACCGATTTCCGTGTTGTAACTTTCTGGGGCGCAGAAGGTGCGGTAGGCCGTGGCAAGAGCAGCGGCGAGGAGTTCCTTGGCCGTGGTTTTCCCAAAGGAGCCGGTAACTCCTACGGCAATAAAATCCTGAGTTTCCCTGCGCCAGCGGGCCAAATCCCACAGCGCTTTTTTTACCTCCGAAACGAGGATGAGGTTGTGGCCGACCCCGGGATCGCGGGAGACCAGGGCTCCCACGGCGCCCCGTTGGAAAGCCTCGGCCAGAAAATCGTGGCCATCGTGCCTTTGTCCCGGAAGGGCCACAAAGATTTGGCCGGGTTGGATGCGGCGGGAGTCCGCGCAGGCGCCCTTTGCCCCAAACGGGGGCTTAGGCCGGATGAGCTCCGCCTCCAAAACCTCCGCGGCCTCCCGCAGATCCCACATCCCTAGTCCCCAAGGGGCAGGATCCGCGAAACCCTCCCATAAACCACCGAGCCCGGGATTTTCTGGGAGACGGAATCCACGCCGTAGAGCCAAAGCTCGCCCACGATGTCGGAAATGGGATCCACGGCGAAAAGCTCCACGGTCAACGTGTCGTAGGTGGGAATGCCTTCGATGTAGTCGAGGAGGTCCTCAAAAGTTTTAAAGACGTAACGGGGCTCGCCCTTTTCGCGGAGCCTGGGCCCGCCGTAGGCGCGGAGCTCCACATAGGGGCTATCCAAGTCGGGCGGGATACGCAAAGAACCCTCCACCGTCCGCATTTGGCCCCGCCAATGCCGCAGGGTGAGGGTGAATTGGATCACCTGGCCCGGCCGGTAGACTTGCCGATCCGTGGACAAATCCACGATCTCCACGGCGGAAAACCCGGGCTCGATTTCCGCGGAAAGCTCGATCTTCGTGAAAAGGGGCGAACGGAATTCATTGTAAGCGAGCACATCAAAAACTAAGGCCGCCTCCCAGGGCACGTATAGGGCGATGTCCTCCGTGGAGAGAAAGACGTTTTCCCGGGTGAGGGAGCGGGGAAGGCCCCGGCCGCTTATGGTGTACTTCACCTTGGCTGTTCCCGGACCGACTCGATCCAACGTCGCATCCACGGCTTCCACTCCCGCCACGTAGAAAAGGAGCGGCGAAAGGCGGGGTTCATCCACGATCTGGGCAGAAAGCTTTCCCTGGGCTTCTCCGCTTATGCTCAATGCCAAGGAGATCGCCAGGGGAATGCGGTCCGTGCGGCCGCCGATCCCGGCCCACCGATCCACGAAAACTCCGCCGCGAAGATCGGCAATGCTCCCAAACTTGTAGGAAATGTCCAAGGCCGCGACGGTATCCACCACCGTGGCCCCTGTAAGAAAATACTGGCAAGCTCCGGTGAAAAGGAAGGGATGCCCAAAGCCCAGGACCTTCTCGTCCTCCACCAAGGTAACCGTCCCCAAGGCGCCGACCACCACGTCGCCCAAGCTCAGGGCCACGCCCACGGGAGCACCGGGCTGAAATTCCAGTGCGCCTTCCCCAACTTGCCCCGATGTGGAAAGGATCTTGGTGAACCCGAAATCCTCAAGCCCCAAAAGCTTTCCTCGCCAGCTCGGCAAAAGCTCGGAAAGGGGATGCCAGGAAAACCCAAGGTCCAAACCCCGGCGCAGGATCTCCAGGGACCTTGGGGAGAGGCCGCTCACCAAAATGGGCACGGAAATGGGCCAGCTTACCAAAGCATCCGCGGGGATTTCCGCGGGTTCCGTACGGGTAAAAAGGATCCGCTGGATCCCAAGCGCGCGGAGACCACCCTCTTCGGGCACGGGCATCTCCCCTTCCTCGAGCTCCGGAAGGAGCTTGAGCATGGTTTCGATGGGGGTCACCAGGCCCAAGGGGCGTTCCCGATCCAGGGCCCAGGCCGCGGCGCGGGAGAGCGCCCCTGCAAGCTTCCCCTCAAAATACACGGGGCTTCCGGACATCCCCTGGGCGATCCCACCGGAGCGGGTCACCGCCTCGCCAAACACCCGCACCACGATGAAGTCGTTCCGCTCGCCGGGCTCATCCAAAACGTCCACCACCTCCACCTCGAACCGGGAAATCTCCGTGCCCCTAACCACCGTGAGGCCATAGCCCACCATTCCCGGCCGGATTTCCCTAAGCGAAATGAACTCCACTGCCCAAGCGCTTACGGCCAAAATCACCGTCGCCATTAAGATTAATTTGCGCATCCTTCCTCCTTGGCCAAGGCTACGGCCTTGGCTGCGCCTTCTTCCATCTCCCGCACGGGGAAGAATCCCGCGCTCGCCAAAATTCGGCGGCCCTCTTCCTCATTAGTCCCCACAAGCCGAATCACTACGGGGATGCGTTTCCCAGAGAGGGCCTCCACCAACCCTTTGGCCACCTCATCGCAGCGGGTGATGCCGCCGAATACGTTCACGAAAAGCACTTTGGCCCGGCCATCGCGAAGGATCAGCTCCACTCCCGCCTTCACCCGCTCTGCCCGGGCCCCGCCACCGATATCCAAGAAATTCGCGGGCCTCCCCCCAGCTTGGGTCACCAAATCCAGGGTGGCCATAACCAAGCCCGCACCATTCCCCAAAATCCCAATATCGCCGTCCAGGCGCACATAGCTCATCCCGAGTTTCCGGGCCTCCGCCTCTAACGGATCCACCACTTCCTCCTCAAGCCCGGAAAAATGGGGGCCGGGCGAATGGTCATCGTCGATGATGATCTTCGCATCCAACGCCAAAAGTTTTCCGTCTATCTCAGCAAGAGGGTTAATCTCCACAAGGTGCGCCTCGTAGCGGAAGAAAACGGACCAGAGCTTCCGCGCAATCTCCATGAGGGCTGGCCGGAGATGCTGAGGGGCCAGGGAAAAAAGGCGGCGCAGGCGAAAACTAAGGGGTCCCTCCAAGGGCGGTACATGGGCCTTGGCCAGGAGCTCCGGGCTTTCCCGGGCCACCTCCTCGATATCCACCCCGCCCTTGGGCGAGTAGAGAAAGAGGGGAACCCGCGCCCGCCGATCGAGGGTAAGACCGAGGTAATGCTCGGCTTTGGGGGCCACCGCCTCCACGACAAGGAGCTTTCGGACGGGAATTCCTTTGAGGGGACTTCCCAACATGTGACGGGCAAGGGCCTCCGCCTCTTCCGGGGATTGCGCAAGGCGAATGCCTCCGGCTTTCCCCCTCCCGCCCACGGGAACCTGGGCCTTGAGGACCACGGGTTTCCCGATCCTTTCAGCCACGGCGCGTGCCGCCTCAGGAGTCTCCACCACTTCTCCCTGCGGAACTTCAATTCCTTCTTGGCGCAGGATTTCCCGGCCCTGCCACTCCAAAAGCCGCAACCTTGCCCCCCTTTCTTCGCGTAGGTTAACCGCCTTACGTCCCGCTCACCAGGGACAAGGGGAACCCCTTTTCCGGACAAAATGCCGATGGCTTGCAGATTTTCTCGCTTTGCGCTAAGATTTTGGGCCATGAACGAGATCCGTACCCACGACTACGACGTGGACAAAATCAAAGTCCTCGCGGACATGGAGGCCGTGCGCCAGCGGCCGGGGATGTACATCGGCTCCACCGGCCCCGATGGCCTCCTCCAGATGATCTACGAGGTTGTGGATAACGCCGTGGACGAGGCCCTCGCCGGCTTCTGCACGGAAATCGACGTCATCATCCACGAGGACAAACGTGTCACCGTGCGGGATAACGGCCGAGGAATTCCCGTGGGAATTCACCCGGAAGCGGGAATCAATACGGTGGAGCTTGTCCTCACCACCCTTCACGCCGGCGGCAAATTCGGGGAAGGAGGGTACAAGGTCTCCGGAGGACTCCACGGCGTCGGCGTTTCCGCCGTGAACGCTCTTTCGGAGCACCTTGTGGTGGAGGTGCGCTGGCGCGATGGAAAGATCTATCGTCAGGAGTTCTCCCGCGGGAAAAAGCTCACCGAGCTCACGGTGGTGGGCGAGACCAAGGAAACCGGAACCACCGTAACCTTCCTTCCCGATCGGGAAATCTTCGGGGAGATCAACTACAACTTCTCCAAACTCACCCATAGACTCCAGGAACTTGCCTACCTTGTGGCTGGCCTCACCATCCGGTTGGACAACCGCCTCACCGGGGTCAAGCGCGTCTTTCACGCCAAGGGCGGCATCGCCGCTTTTGTGAAGGAGCTTGCCGTAGGAAAAGAGCCCCTCCATCCCGAGCCCATCTATTTGGCAGAGGATCGCGGGGACATGGCTGTGGAAATCGCCATGCTGTTCACCGATGCTGTGGAAGAGGAGGTCTTCACCTTCGCGAACTGCATCAACACCCGCGAGGGAGGGACGCACCTCACCGGCTTCCGCAGCGCCCTCACCAAAGTCGTGAACGACTACGCTCGGGAAAAGCGCATCCTCCGTCAGGATGAGGAGGCCATCCCGGGCGAGGCCATCCGCGAGGGCTTGGTGGCCATTGTGGCCATGAAGCTCACCCGGCCGGAGTTCGAGGGGCAAACCAAGGCCAAACTGGGGAACCCTGAGGCGAGGACCTTCGTGGAAGAGGTGGTACGGGAGCAGCTCTCCGCTTATTTCGCGAAGAACCCGGCCGTGGCCAGGACCATTATCGAGAACGCTCTCACCGCCCATCGCGCGCGGCTCGCGGCGGCCCGGGCAAGGAAACTGGTCCGGAGGAAAGGCGCCCTCTTTGCCGGAGGCCTTCCCGGAAAACTCGCGGACTGCACAAGCGAGGACCCCACGAAAGCCGAACTTTTTATTGTGGAGGGCGATTCCGCGGGCGGCTCCGCCAAGCAAGGCCGGGACCGCACTTTCCAGGCCATCCTGCCTCTGCGCGGAAAAGTCCTAAACGTGGAAAAGGCCCACCTCCGAAAACTTCTGGAAAACGAGGAGCTTCGGGCCATCATCACGGCTTTGGGCACAGGCATCCGCGAGGAATTCGATATCTCCAAGCTCCGTTACCACAAGATTATCATCATGGCCGATGCGGACGTGGACGGCGCCCACATCCGCACCCTTCTTCTCACCTTTTTCTTCCGGAATCTCCGGCCCCTCATCGAAAACGGGCATCTGTATATCGCCAAGGCCCCTTTGTACCTTGTGCAAAAAGGGACGACGCGGAAGTACCTCTATTCCGAGGAGGAGCTGCGGGATTTCCTCGCCCAAAACGACGGCCAGTGGACGGTGCGCCGGTTTAAGGGTCTGGGCGAGATGAACCCGGAGGAGCTTTGGGAGACCACGATGAACCCGGAGACCCGCATCCTCCGTAAGGTCACTATCCGCGACGCTCTTGAGGCCGACGAGATCTTCACCACCTTAATGGGCCACGATGTGGCCCGAAGGCGCGATTTCATCCGGGAGAACGCCCACCGGGTGCTCTCCTTGGACATCTAGTTGCGCAGGCGGCCCTTCCCCGGGAAAATCATTGCGGTCGGGGGCGTAGCTCAGCTGGGAGAGCGCTGGCATGGCATGCCAGAGGTCACGGGTTCAAGTCCCGTCGCCTCCACCAAATTTATTTTTAGGGCGAGGAAAGCGGCCCCAAAATCCGGATCGGCGTGGAAATGAAAAGTCTTCGCCCGCCTACTAAGAACTCCAGTTCCAGGAAAACCCCTGTAAAGCCTGCTGTGGGACCGAATGAGACGTCCCAAGTTGGACCAAGCTCAGAGAGATCCTGGGCTTCCCAGCGAGAGGCGCGAAGATCGGGT
>CAZQXP010000013.1:0-18929 GCA_964597525.1 uncultured Thermotogaceae bacterium
GCCAAAAAGCTAGGCCGCTGAGCGCAAAACCCAGCGCGTTCCCTCCGGACCATCCCGAAGTTCCACGCCAAGTTCGTTCAGTTTTTCTCTGATTCGATCCGCAAGGACAAAGTTCTTCTCTTTGCGTAAAGCAGCGCGCAGCTCCACCAAAAGCCCCAAAAGCTCCTCGGAAAGTTTTCCCAGTTCCGAAGAGAAGGTTTCGCTTTGGAAAAGGCCCAAGGGCCGGGAAAGCTCGCGCACCATTTCCGCCGCGGAGCGCAGCGCTCCCGGATCGTTGCGCCGATAAGCCTCCCCGATGATCTCTTGAAGCACAGCCAAGGCACCCGGAGTATTGAAATCGTCGTCAAGCTCCGCGAAAAACTTGGTCTGTTTTTCCGAAAGGAACTGAGAAAAACCGGGATCTGCAGGCTTAACCCCTTCGGGAACGCGGGAAGCCTCGGAAAGAAAGTTGTAAACCCGCGCCACCGCAGCCTTGGCCTCGGAGAGAGCCTCAAACGAAAAATCCAGGGGCTTTCGCCAGTGCCGCGAAAGATAAAAATAGCGCACAGCTTCGGTTCCAAAAATTTTTACCACATCCCGCGCGTAGTAGAAATTCCCCAGGGATTTCGCCATCTTCTCCCCGCGGACGGTGAGCATCCCGTTGTGGAGCCAAAGGCGTACGAAGGTCTTACCTGTGAGGGACTCCGCCTGGGCCCTCTCGTTTTCGTGGTGGGGAAAGATGAGGTCGTTTCCACCCGCATGAATGTCGAAGGTTTCCCCCAAAAGGTAGAGGGACATGACCACGCATTCGGTGTGCCAGCCGGGCCGGCCCGCGCCCCAGGGGGAAGGCCAGTGGGGCTCGCCGGGCTTTGCCGCCTTCCAAAGGGCAAAATCCAGAGGATCGCGCTTCCGCTCGTCCACCTCGACCCTTGCCCCCGCCCGCATTTCCTCCAAGGACCTCCCTGAAAGCTCGCCGTAGCCTGGGAAACTACGCACGGAAAAATACACATCACCGTCCACCACATAGGCATGACCCTTCTCCAAAAGCTTTTCCACAAACTCCACCATTTTGGGGATGAAAGCTGTGGCCGGCGGGGAATAGGTGGGCGGACGGACGCCAAGGCGTTCCAAATCCGCAAAATACTCCTGGGTGTAACGGAGGGCTACCTCCGCAGGATCCCGGCCCTCCTCCTGGGCCCGGCGGATGATCTTGTCGTCTACATCCGTCACGTTCTGAACATAAATGACGCGAAGGCCCCTCTCCTCCAAATACCGGCGTAAGGCATCAAAAACGATGAAAGGTCGAGCGTTCCCGATGTGGATAAGATCGTAGACGGTGGGGCCGCACACGTACATGCGCACCGTTCCATCCCGCACATCCAGCTCCTCCAGCCTCTTCGAGAGCGTGTTATAAAGGCGCATAGGGCAAGGCGATGGTACCTAAAAGGGCGCATTTCACCAAGTAGAATGTGGGCCGTGACGGAAATCCTTTGGATTTTGGCCGTCTCCGCTGCTCCTTTAAGTGAGCTCCGCGGCGGGATCCCTTTGGCCTTGTCTTTCGGACTTCCGCCTGGGAAGGCTTTTCTTTGGGCGTTTCTCGGGAATTTGCTTCCCATCCCTTTTCTTTTGGTTTTCCTTCCCCAAATGCTTCTCCTTTTGCGGAAGTTACGGGGGCCTTTGGGCCCGCTCGTCGCAAAATATTTAGCTTGGCAGGAAAGGCATCGAAAACACTTTGCTCGCTTCGGCCCGTGGGCCCTGTTCTTTTTTGTGGCCCTACCTCTTCCGGGAACAGGGGTTTGGACGGGAGCCCTCCTCGCTGCCCTTTTCCGCATCCCCCCTAAAGCCGCTCTTCTTCCCCTCCTCCTTGGGGCATTCGTCGCGGGCCTCCTCGTTCTTCTCGCGAGTCTTGGCGCATTTCGCCTTTTTGGTCTTTGAGAGCTAAACTCAGCGGTATGCCGGAAAAGCTTGCCGACCGCGTGCACCTTCAGGAGCTTTTGCGCCGGCACCCGGCGGATGTGGCGGAGATCCTTTCCGCCCTGCGCGAGGACGAAGCAGTGGAGCTCTTGCGCCGGCTTTATCTCAGGCGGGCGGCTGCTGCGCCCTTGGGGGAAATGGACCCCGAGGAAGCCGCAAGGCTTCTCGCTGAACTCAATCGCGACGAAGCCATCCACATCCTCTCCCACATGGATCCCGACGACGCCGTGGATCTTTTGGCCGAGCTCCCCGAGGAAACAGTCCGGGACATCCTCTCGCGCCTAGAGAGCCGCAAGGCCCAGATGTTCAAGGCCCTTTTGGCTTATCCGCCGGATACCGCGGGCGGCCTCATGTCTCCGGAGGTTTTGGCCTTGCCCGCCCATCTCACCGCCCAAGAGGCCATTGAGGAAATTCGCAGGCGCGCAGAGGAACTGGAAACCGTTTACTACGCGTACGTGGTGGACGAGGAAAACCGGCTTTTGGGGGTTTTGTCCCTGCGGGATTTGGTGTTGGCCAGACCAGAAACCACTTTGGAAAAGATCATGAATCGGGAGGTTATCAGCCTTCCCGCGGAAATGGACGTGGAGGAAGTAGCCCAGATCTTTGACAAGTACAACTTCCTCGCTTTGCCCGTGGTGGACAAAGACGGAAAACTTTTAGGTATTGTCACCGTGGACGATGTAATGGACGTGATGCGGGAAGAGGCCACGGAGGACTTCCTGCGGGTGGGCGGTATTCCCGCGGGCGAGGACCTCCCCTTGGACCCGCCGCTTTCCTCCGTGCGCAAAAGGCTTCCTTGGCTCATGGGACTGGTCCTCTTGAACCTGAGCGTGGCGGGCTTGGTAAGCCGTTTCGAGGCCACTATTGCAGAATTGGCTTTTGTGGCCTCCCTTATGCCCCTTATTGCCGATATGAGCGGCAATGCCGCATCCCAGGCCCTTACCGTCGCCATCCGGGGAATGGCTTTGGGATTGGTGGGCTGGCGGGATCTGCCCAAGGTTCTGTGGAAAGAAATGAGGGTGGGCCTCTTGGCCGGGCTTGGTTTGGGGCTGCAAATCGGGGTTATCGCTACCCTCCTTTGGCGAAAACCCCTCTTTGGGATGGTCGCAGGCATTGCCTTGGCCGGCACCACGGTGGGCGCATGCCTCACCGGCGGAGCCATTCCTTTCCTTTTTAAGCGCTTGGGATTGGATCCGGCCATGATGTCCGGCCCGGTGGCCACCACCATCGGCGACCTTATCGGGATCGGCCTCTTCCTCTCCCTGTCCGCCGCGTTTCGTTCCTACCTTATGTGAGTGAGCTTCCGGTGTTTGCGTTATACTCGGGCTAGCTTTCGGGGGCAAGCAGGAATAAAAAGGGGTGATGCCATGACGGCTTTTGCTCAGACAACCGGAGCGGAAACGAGCCAGCAGCTTATATCGCTTGTGGTCATCCTCGTGGTCTTTTTTGCCGTTTTTTATTTCCTCCTCATTCGGCCGCAGCGCCGGCGCGAACGCGAACACCGCGCGCTCCTTTCCGCCCTTAAGCGGGGCGATCGGGTGATAACCGCGGGAGGGATTATCGGCACCATCGAGGACATCGATGAAAACGAGGTAATTCTCGCCGTGGAGGAAGGGAAGCTTCGTATCGCAAAATCCAGCATCGTGGAAAAAGTAAAGAAGTGAGGTGACCATGAAGCGCAGGGATTGGATTTATCTTGGCGTCACTTTGGCCGTCCTTTTTGCTTCGTTGGGACTTCTTTATCCGTTCTGGCCCTTCGATCGGGTGGTCAAACTCGGGCTTGACCTTCAAGGCGGGGTGCGGTTGGTTTTGCAGGCCCAGGGCCTCGAGGAAATGCCCGCGGCCCAAAGGAAGGACGTGGTGGACCGGCTCGTCACTATCTTCGCCGAGCGCATTGATCAATATGGAATGGCCAACGCCGAGATTCGCCCCATGGGCAGCGACCGCGTGGAGGTACGCATCCCAGGCGCAGCGGATCCCGAACAAGCCCGGGAACTCCTTGGCCGCACGGCCATCTTGGAGTTCCGCAAGGTCTTGGATGAGGCCACAAATCCCGATGACCTTGCCGCCAAGCGCGTCATCCCCCAGGAGATCCTGCCCGGAAAAGAACCGGGACGGTATTACCTCGTGGAAGGTGATCCCTTGCTTACGGGCGAAGTTTTGGATAACGCAGAGGTGCGGGTTTCCACGGATCCGCGTAATCCCGGCCTCTATATCCTCCTTACCTTCAACCGGGCCGGCGCCGAGCGCTTTGTGGAAGTTCTGAGGCGGCTGCAAGTAGGCGATCGGTTGGCTATCGTTCTCGATGGGGTGGTTTACTCCGCTCCGGCCATTTCCTCTTCCATTAAGGAAGCGGCGGCGCAAGGCTGGCGGGCGGTACAAAACTCCACCACCATTACCGGCCGTTTCACCTTTGAGGAGGCCAAACTCCTCGCGGTGGTCCTGCGCTCCGGAGCTCTGCCCACCCGGGTAACCGTGATCGAGGAGCAGCGGATCGGCCCCACCTTGGGCGCGGAATACGTGCGCCGCGGAACCCTTGCCCTTTTGGTGAGCTTCGTTCTTGTCGTCCTCTACATGATCCTTTACTACCGCTGGTACGGCGTCATCGCGGGGTTGGGCATCACCCTCACCATGCTCATCCTCTTTGCGGCCCTTCGAGCGTTCCACGCCACCCTCACCTTGCCCGGAATCGGCGGCCTTGTCCTCACACTGGGAATGGCCGTGGACGCGAACGTCCTCATTTACGAGCGGATCAAAGAGGAACGAAGGGCAGGAAAAGCCCTGAACGCCGCGGTGGCCGCGGGGTTCCATCGCGCTTTGCCCGCAATTACAGACTCCAACATCACTACCCTTATCGCCGCCTTCATCCTTTTCCTTTTGGGCTCAGGCCCCGTGCAGGGCTTCGCCATCACCCTGGGCCTAGGGGTGGCCGCCTCCATGTTCTCGGCCCTGGTCTTCTGCCGCCTGCTTTTGGAAAAGACGGTTCTGGGGCAGCGGGTTCCCGTTAAGCTTGCGCCCACTGCCAAATGAAAAGGTGGAGGGCATCCTCAGGGGAAAGCTCGCCGAGCTTGATACGTAAATCCAGCTCCTGAAGAAAGCAAAGAGCCTGGACGAGTTTTGCTTCGCCGAATCGGCGCGCTTGAAGGAGCCTACGACGAATAAGCCAATCCGGCCCCTCCAGATTTTCATGAGCTTCCTGAGCGCTTAAGGTACCCAAAAGGGCGCGGATATGGCTCACCACAAGATAAAAAAGGACTTGGGGATTCCAGCGGGCCCTGAGGAGCTTGGAAAGTGCGGCAAGCGCCTCTTTTCTTTCCCCTAAAACCTCAAGAAACCCAAAGGGTTGGGGCTGGCTGAAAAAGCAAAGCTCGGGAAGGCGGGAGCGCGGGAGTTTCCCTCCTTTCCAGATCGCAAATTTCTCGATTTCCCGCGCAAGGCGGAGGGTGTCCCCACCCGCAGCCTCCACCAAGAGGTCAACTACGAAGGGATACACGGGAAGACCAGCTTCACGCATTAGGGTCTCGCACAATTCCCGCAGGGCTTTTCCCGAAGGACGGGGAAAATGCTCCGCCTCCTCCGCGGCCTCCGCCAAAGGGCCCCGCAGATCCTCGCCCAGAAAAAAAACGGCCACCCCTTGCGGAAGGCCCGCAGCCAAAGCGAGCGCAAGCTCCCGCTCCCCTCTTAGGGGATCTGCCCGCCGCACGACAACGGCCTTTTCCTCCCCGAAAAGATCCGCAGTTTTCGCCTCTAAGAGGACGCGGCTCGGCGTTACCTCATCGCCAAAACACACGACCTTCCGCGGCCCGTTGAGGGCGGAAAGCCTTTCCCTCAACCGCCGCTCCACAAGGAGGGGATCGCCGGAGTACACGCCAAACCTCACCAAGGCCACGTTTTTAACCTACCCGGTTTTCTAAACCCCGACAAGCTCGCCTGCGCCGTTGACTTTACGAATGTTCTCGGTTAAGAACGGACCGATGAAGATTGGCATAGCACAGATTGATCCGAAGGTCGGGGATCTGCTGGGGAATCTCGGGCTCATTCGGGAAGCCGTGGAGTGGGCACAAAAAGAGCGCGTGGATCTCCTGATCTTCCCGGAGCTCTCCCTCCTTGGCTATCCGCCCAGGGACCTCCTTTTGCGGCGCGGGTTTGTGGAGGCCGCAGAAAAGGCTTTTCAGGAAGTGATCAAGGAAAGCGCTAAAGTCCCCATCATTATTGGGCACATCGCAAAAGCCAAGCCCCGGGCAAAAAATGAGGTGGATCCCTCCTCTTCCCTTTGGCAGCCCTATTTTCTCGAGAACGCGGCCTTTCTCCTTGTCGATGGCGCCATTGCCGGCTACCAGGCCAAAGTGCGCCTTCCTTCCTTCGATGTCTTCGAGGAAGAGCGCTATTTCTCGCCAGGAGAAAAAGTAGAGATTTCCGAGCTTTCTGGCCTCCGGCTCGGCCTTTCCGTCTGCGAGGACTTTTGGTATGCGGATAGCATTGTAGCGAAACAGAGCGAAGCTGATGTCGATCTTCTCATCAATGTCTCCGCTTCTCCGTATTTCCGCGGGAAGCCCACGTTGCGCTTTTCTTTGGGAAAAGAATGGGCAAAAAAGGCCAACGCGCCCCTTATCTACGCGAATCTTGTAGGAGGCCAAGACGAGCTTATCTTCGACGGCCGCTCGTTTTGTGTCCGGCCGGATGGCGCATTTCTTTTAGCTTCTCCCGCATTTGTTCCTGGATTTTTCGCGTTTCAGTTGAACGGAGAACCTGTGGCGCCCCCGGAAGAAAAGGGAATTGAGGATGTCCACAGGGCTTTGGTTTTGGGGATCCGGGATTACGCGCGAAAAAACGGGATAGAAAAAGCGGTGATTGGGATTTCCGGAGGGGTCGACTCCGCGGTGGTGACGGTCTTAGCGGTGGAGGCGCTAGGAAAAGAAAATGTGATCGGCGTTTTCCTTCCTGGCCCTTATACTGCCCTCCTTTCCAAAGAGGGCGCAAAAGGGCTTGCGGAAAACCTCGGGATCAAACTTTTAGAGATCCCCATAACTCCGGCCTTCGAGAGCTTGCAAGAAATTTTGGCCAAAGAGATCCCGCTTGGCGGAGTCGTAGCGGAAAACCTTCAGGCTCGCCTTCGGGGCCTCATCCTCATGGCCCTCGCCAATGCGCTTGGTGCCATCGTCCTTTGCCCCGGAAACAAAGCGGAAATTGCCATGGGCTACAACACCCTTTACGGCGACACCGTGGGAGCACTCGCTCCTCTTGGGGATCTTCTTAAGGAGGACGTTTACGCCCTGGCCCGGGAAATCAACGCCGCGGGGAAAACGATCATCCCGGAGGAGGTGATCCGTCGGCCTCCCTCTGCGGAGCTCAGACCCAACCAGCGGGATGAGGACGATCTTCCGCCTTACGCCGTTTTGGACCCGTTTTTGCGGGAGTTTCTGGAGAAAAACGCGCCCAAAGAGGCGCTCGAAGAAAAATTTGGAAAGGAACTGGTCCGGGAGATCCTAAGTCGGTTTTATCGTGCTGAATACAAACGCCGACAGCTTCCGCTGGTCTTGAAAGTAACCCCGAAGGCATTCGGTCTAGGCTGGCGGTTTCCTATTACCCACGGATTTCGGGGCTAGACAAGGCCCTCCGGCTTTTTGCGGCGCAGAAAAGCGGGGATATCGTAGTCGTCGCGAATCCCCTCCCGGCGGAGCTGCTCGATGAGCACCGCTTTTTCTTCCTGCTCGGGTTCCGAGACGCTCACCGGGGAAAAGCCCGTAGCGATCACGGTCACCCGGGTGCGGGTGAACCCCTCCCAAATGGTGGCCCCGAAGAAAATATCGGCGCGGTCGGAGAGGGCTTCCCGCACCACGCTCGCCGCGGCCACCACATCCTCCAGGGTGAGATCCTCGCCTCCTGTGATGTTGAGAATGGCTTTTTTCGCGTCCTTGATGCTGAAATCCAAAAGCGGCGAAGAGATGGCCCTTCGCGCCGCTTCCCGCGTGCGGTTCTCGCCCTCGGCCTCACCAATCCCCATAAGAGCTGTGCCGGCACCCCGCAACACTGCCTCCAAATCGGCAAAATCAAGATTGATGAGCCCGGGAACGGTAACGAGTTCCGTCACCCCCTGAACCCCTTGGTGCAGAACCTCATCGGCGAGCTCGAAAGCCTTGGTAAGGGGCATATCGGGAGGGGCGATTTTGAGGAGCTTATCGTTGGAAATGGTGATGAGGGCATCCACGACCTTGGAGAGGCGCTGGATTCCCATTTCCGCTTTTTGGGCCCGCGCCGGCCCCTCAAACGTGAAGGGCTTCGTGACGATGGCCACCGTGAGGATTCCCAGTTCCTTCGCCACTTCCGCCACAACGGGGGCGCCGCCGGTGCCTGTGCCGCCGCCCATCCCAGCGGTGATGAACACCATGTCCGCGCCCTCGAGGATATCCGCAATTTCCTCGCGGGATTCCTCGGCCGCCTTGCGGCCCACCTCCGGATCGCCGCCCGCGCCCAAGCCGCCGGTGAGACGGGGCCCAAGCTGGAGGTGTTTGTGGGCCTGAACGAGGGAAAGGACCTGCACATCGGTGTTCATGGCCACAAGCTCCACCCCGCGCAGGCCCTGGCGGAACATGCGGTTCACGGCGTTTCCGCCGCCCCCGCCCACCCCGACCACCACGATCCGCGCCGGGCTTTCGCCCCCCATCATCCGCCCCGCAAGAACTGCCTAAACCACCCAAAGAGCCGGGCCAACATGCCCTTCGAGCGCCGAGCCTGAAGGGATTTGGCAAAATCCTTGCCCTCCACGGCGAACTTCAAGAGGCCCACACCGGTGGCAAAAATGGGGGATTCCACGATCTCCTGGAAGCCGTGAACGTCCTTAGGAACGCTCCCCCGCCGCACGGGAATCCCATAGCGGCGCTGGGCGAACTCCACAATGCCATGAAGGAGGGAAGTGCCGCCGGTGATGACCATCCCCGCAGGGATGAGGTCGCGATACCCCGCGTCCTCCACTTCCTGCATGGCGAGATCCAGAATTTCTTCTACCCGGGGCTCAATGATTTTGGCGAGCCTCTTCCGCGGAACTTGGCGGGTGCCTTCCCCGCCGAGGGTGGCAATCTCGATCTTCTCGTCATCGCCCACGGAATCCACAAGGCAGGTGCCGTAGAGCTTTTTGATCCTTTCCGCTTCCTCCAGAGGGGTCTGGAGACCCACGGTGATGTCCTGGGTGATGTGCTCGCCGGCAATGGGAATGGTTTTGGAGAACCAAATGTCCCCGTTTCGGAATACGGAAATGTCGGTGGTCCCTCCTCCGCAATCCAAAAGTACAACCCCGAGCTCCTTCTCCGCGGAGGAAAGAACGGCCATGGCCGAGGCCAAAGGTTCAAGCACAATCTGCTTGACCCCAATCCCTACCGCCTCCACGCAGCGCACAAGGTTGTGCACGGCGGTCACCGAGCCGAGGACGATGTGGACATCCGCTTCCAAACGGGTTCCTGTCATCCCAATGGGGTCGGTAATCCCCTCTTGCCCGTCCACGATGTATTGCCGGGGGATGATGTGGATGATCTGAAGATCCGGGGAGATGGGAATCGCCCGCGCGGCCTCGATGACCCGGCGCACATCCTCGGGGGTGATGGTCCGGTCCGAGCGCGTAATGGAGATAACAGCGGAGTTATTGATGGAGCGGATGTGCTTTCCGGCGATGCCCACGTAGGCCTCGCGCACCCGCACATCCGCCATGTTTTCCGCCTCCTCCACGGCCTTACGGATGGACTGAATGGTGCGGCCGATATCCACCACCACGCCCTTCTCCAGGCCGCGGGAAGGCGCCACCCCTACGCCAATAATCTCGATGAGATCATCCACAACATTGGCGATGAGACAGGCTACCTTTGTCGTCCCGACGTCCAGCCCCACCACCAATCGTTCCCGCTTCATGCCATCACCATCCTCAACGGCCCCGCTTAAGAATCACCACATCGTTCGGGCGCAGATCCACGGCTTGATACCCCTCTAACATTCCCGCCCGCCAAAGCTCTGTGAGAATACCTAATTTTTCCGGGACTTGGCAAATCGCGCCCAAAAAGGCGGTGGGCGTGCCCAAGGCCACCGCTTCCCCCGAAGAAAAATCCAGTTTAGGATAGCGTTCCCGTAATAAAACAGGGAGCCGTTCCCACGCAAGCCCCGCCTCCACCACCTCTTTCGGCACCCTGCCTTCAATTAAAAAAACGCCCACAATTCTCGCATCTTGAGCTTCTTCCAAAATCACACCTTCCCTATCCACCCACACTTTCTTCCCGCTTTGTAGTTCCACGGCCAAAACTGGAGCCCGCTCACGGACCTCAATTTCCACGCGCCCATAAAAAAAGCAAACGCGGGTGACAACACCCAAAACCCGCGGATCACTCTGGATCTCCCGGCACAATGGCTCAAGGTTCAATCGAAGTATGTTCGCGCCAAGGATCCCGCCTGTCAACTTTTCCACGGCCACATAGCGGGTGGGGAAAATTCGCACTTCCCTCACGGTAAACCAGCCTCCCCACCTCACGGAGACGTAAACGCAAACTAGGAGGCTGAGAAAAAAAGCTAAGCCCCGAACGATGCGGATCAAAGAAGGACGACCTCGAGCTCCAAAGTCAAAGTGAGGCCGAATTTTTGCCATATGGTATCCTGAATGCGCTCAATTAGGGCCAAAACATGCGAAGCTTTGGCGTTCCCCAGATTTACGATGAAATTCGCGTGTTTTTCGGAAACCTGGGCATCGCCCACCCTGGCGCCCTTGAGGCCGGCTTGATCGATGAGATAGCCCGCGGAAACCCCCTCGGGATTGCGAAAAACGCAGCCGGCCGAAGGGTACCCCACAGGTTGCGTCCGCTTTCGCTCGCAAAGAAGGTCCTCCACGCTTTTGATCTCCCGGGGGAGCTCAAGTTCTACCCCCAGCACGGGAAGGCGCTTCTCGCGGAAAATGGAATTCCGATAGGAAAAGCCGCACTCCTCGCGGGGAAGAAGGGCCAAAGTTCCATCGGGAAGAAGGGTTTGCACGGAAAGGACGTAGGAGGAGATGGAGCCGTATTTGGTGCCGGCGTTCATCACCACCGCTCCGCCGGCGGAGCCCGGAATCCCTGCCAACACCCAAAGGCCGCGCTGAACGAGGCCGGAAATGGGAAAACCGGGCTCAACCCAAATCCTCTCCCCCTTTTCTTGAACTCCGCGGAGACGGCCCGTGTGAATCACAAGGCCGGGAAAGCCCTGATCGGGAAAGAGCACCTTTGCGCCGCCCCCGATCAGGCGATAGGGAATTTTCTCCGCGTGCACTCGGCGGATGGCCTCTGCGAGGGCTTCCACCTGGGTGGGGAAATACATGACCCAAGCGGGCCCGCCGATGCGAAAGGTGGTGTAGGGCGCCAAGGGCTCCCAGAGCCGGAATTCTCCGGGCAAATCCCCTAGGAGCCGGCGGAGAGCGAGCGGGCCATCTCGCGGCTTAAACGCCATATGTCTCCGGCCCCGAAGGCCACCACGATGTCGCCGGGCCGAATGATTTCCGCCGCGGCCTCCATGGCTTGGGAAAGCTCCGGCCTAAAGAGGGCTTTTCCTCCGGCCTGCCAAATCGCTTCCGCCACATTTCTTCCGCTTATCCCGGGAATGGGCTTCTCGAAAGCAGGATAGATCTCGGTCACCACAACCTCATCCGCTTGAGCCAAAACTTCGCCGAAACGGGAGGCCAAAAGGGCCGTGCGGGTGTAGCGGTGGGGCTGAAAGATGGCCACGATCCGCCGCCCTGGCCATCCCAACCGCAACGCCTCAATGCCCGCACGGAGCTCGGTGGGATGATGGGCGTAGTCGTCCACCACGAGGTATCCGTTCTCTTCGAGGATTTCCAAGCGGCGTTTGGGCCGCGGGGCGGAGGAAATGGCCTCGGCCAAAAAAGCCAAAGAAAGGCCGAGGACATGCCCGGCGGCCAGCGCTGCCAGGGCGTTGCGCACGTTGTGTCTCCCTGGAGCGGGGATCTCCACAGGACCAAAGCGCTTGCGGAAAGCCCAAAGCTCAAAGACCGCGCGCTCACCGGAAAACCAAAGGCCCCTTGCGTGAAAATCCGCATCCGGGGAAAAACCGAAGGTCACAACCCGGGGGAGTCCCCGAAGAATTCCGGCCAATCCTGGATCGTCCGCAGGCGCCACCACGTTCTCCGCCCGACAAAGGAACGAGTGGAAGGCTTTTTTCAGGCCGGAAAAACCCCGGTAGGTGGTAAGGTGGTCGGTATCCACGGAAGTGAGGACGGCAAGATAAGGGGAAAGGTAAACGAAACGGCCGTCAGATTCGTCCACCTCAGCCACAAAGAATTTCCCTTTTCCCAAGGTGGCGGAGGGGAGGCCAGGGATTTGGCCGCCCACGTAATGCCCGGGCTCTAGCCCCGCTTGGCGCAAAAGATGGGCAAGCCAAGTGGTGGTTGTGGTCTTTCCGTGCGTGCCCACCACCGCCAGAAGAAGGCGGTTCTCCAAAATCCGGCGCAAAGCGTAAAGGCGGGGTAAGGGATTCAGTGCGGCTTTGATCTCGGGGTTTTCCGGGGAAACGGCGGAGGAAAAGACCACGGTATCTACGCCCAAGGGGAGGTTTTCCGCGGCATGGCCGCAGAAAACTTCCGCCCACTCCGCGGCCTCCCAGAACTTCGCCGAGGGCTGGAGATCGGACCCGGAGACCTTAACCCCACCTTGCCAAAGGAGGCGGGCCAGCCCCGCCATCCCGTCCCCACCGATGCCCACAAGATGAACCCGGGAGAAATCCCTCATGACCGTTCCTTTCCCAAAGCTTCCAGGGCTTGGACCACGCGGCGAGCCGCGTCGGGTTTGGCCCAAGCTCTGGCAGCGGAACTGAGCCGCAAAAGCCTCTCCTCATCGAGCCAAAGATTTGCCAAAAGCTCCGAAAGTCTTTGCGGCGAAAGCTCCCTTTCCCGCAAAAGGAGGAATCCACCCAAGGCCGCAGCGTACGCGGCGTTCATTTCCTGATGGCGATGGGCGGCGCCTTCCCAGGGCACGAGGATCCCGGGCCGTCCCGCGCAGGAAAGCTCGGCCAAGGTGGAAGCGCCCGCCCGGGAAAGGACAAGCCTGGCCCGGGTCAAAAGCACTTCCACACGCTCCGTGAAAGCATGGGCTTCGGCCCAAACCCCGTTTTCCCTGAGCCTTTGTGCAAGCTCCGCGGGATCGCCGGCCCGGCCCGTGACCACCTCGACCCGAAGCCCGGGGATTTCCGCAAGCCGCGGAGCCGCTTCCAACAGAGTCTCCAAAAGCTTTCGCGACCCCAAGGAGCCCCCGAGAACAAGGAGTTCCTCCCCTAAAGGCTTTGGAACCCTTGTGATTTCCGGACGGATCGGAACGCCTGTGACCAAGGTTTTCGCACCTCTTGGGCAACCGAGGGTTTTGGGGAAGGAGAGGAGGACAAGATCGGCAAAGTGGGAGAGGAACCGGTTGGCGAGTCCCATCACGGCGTTTTGTTCGTGCAGGGCCACAGGGATTCCTAGGCGCTTTGCCGCTAAAACAGGCGCCACGGAGGGGTACCCGCCCATGGCCAGGACCACGTTGGGCCGGAATTCCCGCAAAAGCCGCGTGGCCAAGCTCAAAGCTTTCCCTTGGCGGAAAAGGGCCTTGGGCCAGGCCCAGGGTCGGTCACGGGGAAGCCCTTGCGTCACCAGCGGAAGAAATTCAATCCAAGGCCGACTTTCCGCGATTTTTCCCTCAAGACCTTGAGGATTCCCGATCCAGCCTAAGGCGGTAACGCTCGACCGGAAACGGAGTTCTTCTAACACGGCCAGGGCAGGGAAAACATGGCCTCCGGAGCCGCCTGCTGCCACAAGGATCCTCATGCCAACCCCTCCGGAATGACTAAAGCCACCCGAGATACGCGGTGCGCGCGGGCCACTCCCAAAATGAGCCCCACCAACGCGAGGCTCACCATAACCGAGGACCCGCCGTAACTGAGGAAAGGCAGGGTCAAGCCAGTTACGGGCACCACGCCCACCACCACCCCGAGATTCAACAGCGTCTGGAATCCCAAAAGGAAGGAGGCACCCAGAGCGTAGAGAGCACCGAGCTTATCCGGCGCCCTCTTGGCCGTAATGAATCCCAGAACCACCAGCCCCACATAAAGGCTGAGCAAAACGGAAACCCCAAGGAATCCAATTTCCTCGGAGACCACCGCGAACACAAAGTCGTTATGCGCAGAAGGAAGGTAAAAAAGCTTCGCCCTTGAAGCGCCGAGGCCGCGCCCCAAAGGTCCTCCGGAACCGATGGCCAAGAGGGCCTGATAAAGCTGGTAGCCCACGGTGTCCCGATACATCTCAGGATTGAGGAAGGCGAGAAACCTCTCCCAGCGGTAGCGGGCGGAAAAAAGGAGGGCGGCGCCCAAAGGCAGCGCGAAAAGCCCAGAGATAAGAAGATGCCCGGTGGGCACACCTCCGACCCAAAGGAGGAAAACCACCAAAGCCGTATAAACAAAAAGCATGCCGAAGTCGGGCTGCAGGAGAAAAACGATGCCAAAAAGGCCAAGAACGAAGAAATGGGGAAAAAGACCGTGCCGAGGGTTGGAAAGGAGGTTTTCCCGGCGGATGAGGGAGCCCGAAACATAGAGGAGAACCGCGATTTTCCCGAATTCCGAGGGCTGGAGAGCAAAAGGTCCCAGGGAAAGCCAGCGGCCACCGTAGCTCAGTCTGGGGATAAGGGTGAGTAAGGTGAAGAAAAACGCAGCCAAAAGGAGGAGGTCATCGAGAGAAAACCAGCGATGGTAGTCTACGCGCCAAAAAAGGAGGAGCGCGAGAACCCCTACCGCCACCGCGGCCGCCTGGCGCTTAAGCATGGCCCAAGGGTCGCCATAAAGCTTTGTAGAAATGGGAGCGGAAGCAGCGCTCACAAAAAGGAGCCCGGCAAGCACAAGAAAGCTCGCCACCACCAAGACCTTTCCCTCCAGGCCAAGCATCGCAAAAAGTGTGGGTCCAAAATGCCCAAAGGCAAAGGAAAGGGATGGCTAGGCGTTTGGTCTTATGGGCGAGCGAAAGGTGCGGAAGTTCCCGGAGCTACCGGACAGCTGACTCTTCCCGAAGCTTCTGAAAGGCCTCTTTGAAGACCTCCCCTCGGTGGGCGTAATCCCGGTACTGGTCAAAACTCGCGCAGGCTGGGGAAAGAAGGACGGTATCGCCCGGCTTGGCTAGGCTATAGGCCTTGCGCAGGGCTTCCAGGGCATCGGAAGCGAAAGCTACAGGAATTTCCCAGGCTTTGAGGAGCGCGGCAAAAAATCCCTGGGATTCGCCGATGACCACACAAGCCCGGACTTTTTCGCGCATGGGCCCTTCCAGGGCTTCGTAGCCGCCCCCTTTGTGGCGGCCACCCAAAATGAGAACCACAGGCCCAGAGACAGCCCGGAGCGCGGCACAGGTGGCGTGAGCATTCGTCCCCTTGGAGTCATTCACAAACGGGATCCCTTGGATTTCCCCGACGTATTCCAGACGGTGGGGCTGATGCAAGATGGGCCTGAGAATCTCGTAAGCCGGCGGCTCCGCTCCTAAGCGGGAAAGGAGGGCCGCGGCCCAGGCTGCTTGGAGGTCAAAACGGAGATGGTCAGGCACATCCTCTCCCCAACCCGAAGGCAATACCACGTCTTCGATCACCACGGCCTTTCCGGCCGGCGCGATCCGGGAAAGAATTTCCCGGCCAAGCACAGCGGCATCCGAAGCTTTGAGGCGCGAAAAGATCCGAGCCTTGGCAGCAAAATACGCGGCCAAACTCCCGTGATAATCCAAATGATCGGCCGCGAAATTGAGCCAAACGCCAACATGGGGACGAAATTCCTCCGTCCAAAGGAGCTGAAAAGAGCTCACCTCCAAAACCCAAGGCCTTGCCTGGACCTCCTTCACGGTTCCAATGGCGGGCCGGCCGATGTTTCCCGCCACCACCGGCTCCGCTCCCCAGGCTCGCAGGATCGCGCCCACAAGCTCTGTGGTCGTGGACTTCCCGTTCGTGCCGGTGATGGCCACGATTAGGCTTGGCTGAGCGACCCGATAGGCAAGCTCGATCTCCGACCAGATAAGAATGCCTTTCTTTGAGGCTTTTTGCAAGATCACGGTGTGGGGAGGAACACCAGGGCTAGGAATAAGAAGATCGGCGGAAAGAACCTTCTCGGTGTGGCCACCCTCCTCGAAATCCACACCGTGCTCCCGAAGAAAATCTTTTTCTGCAGGGGAAAGGCGCCGTGCCTCAGAGAGGAAAAGCTCGGCTTTCCCGGAAAGGAATTCCACCAGGGCCCGGCCCGTCCTACCCAGACCCAAGAGGGAAATTTTTCCCGGAAGGCTCATGTGCCGCCCAAGGCCTCTTCGATCCGGCGCTCGAGCACTTGCCCAAGGGAGAATTTTTCCAGTTGCAGGTAGTATTCCGCCACCTGGACCAGGGCTTCCTCGGGAATAAGGCCAACGATTTCCGTGCCCACCACGGGAACGCCGAAGCGGGCGGCCTCCCTCCGTACAAGCTCCAAAACCCGGGGAAGGGGGGTCTTCCGGAAATTCGTGAGGTTCATGGAAACCTGAACGATCCCGCGTTCCTTAAGCTCCATCCCCAGGGCCTTGACATACCGCAGGCCACCGGAGGAGAAGCGCACAGCTTTCGCGATCTCTTTGGCCACACGGAGATCGGAAGTGCCCAAATTGACGTTGAAAGCGATGAGGAACTCGCGGGCTCCCACTGCGGTGACCCCTGCCGTGGGGTGCACCACCGGCTCCCCAAAATCCGGAGCCCATTGGGGATCTTTGATTTTCTCGAAAAAGCCTTCGAACTCGCCCTTTCGGATTTCCGAGAGATCCGCCCGTTCGGGCCGGGTGGCCGCCTCCCCGTAGAGGTAAACCGGCACACGAAACCGGCGCCAGATCTCCTCGCCCACTTTCTTCGCGAGCTCCACGCAATCGGCCATGTTCAAGCCGCGCACGGGCACAAACGGCACCACGTCCACCGCGCCCATGCGGGGGTGCTCTCCCCGGTGGTGCCGAAGGTCAATGCGGGGCAAAGCCGCCTCAAACAGCCGAAACACCGCCTCGGCCACAGCTTCCGGCGCGCCCACAAACGTGAAGACGGAGCGGTGATGGTCGGGGTCGGATTGGACATCGAGGAGAAAGACGTTGGGAACGGAGCGGATGGCCTCGGCCATGGCCGCGACCGCTTCCTTATCCCGGCCTTCGGAAACGTTGGGAACGCACTCAACAAGTTTTCTCGACATCACGCACCACCAGGGTGATCACCGCCTCCGCCGCAGGCTCGCCCTCCACCTCCGCCTGAACCTGCGCCTGGAGGACGGGCCCGCGGCGGCGCAAAACTTTCGCTCGGAAAGTAAGACGATCTCCCGGCACCACAGGCCGGCGAAATCTGGCCCTTTCCACTTCCGCCAGCACCCCGAGCTTCCCCTCGCCCAAGAGCAATCCCGCGGTTTGGGCCATGCCCTCTAGGATCATGGTCCCGGGCATGATGGAGGGAAAAGGCGGCCGAAAATGACCCTGAAAATAGGGTTCATTGATGGTCACGCACTTTTGGGCCACGGCCTCCTCCTCGGAGCGGAGAAGGACGCGGTCGATAAGGAGATAAGGGTAACCCAGGGGCAAGGCCCGCTTGAGCTCTTCAATATCCATTAGCGGCTAGGAAAGAGATTCTGGAGGCGCTTTTCCACCTCGGGGGTGAGATCGGAGATGGCCGGAGCCCGCTGGTACATGACCACATCTTTCGTGCGCAGAACGATGTCGTACCCCTGCTCTTGGGCCACCTGCTGGGAGATCTCCAAAATTTTCACGGCCGCCACCTGGGTGAGGAGTTGATCTACTTGTTGGAAGGCCGTCTGCAGTTGCTGGAGCTGGCTGGAAAAGGCGTTGTAATCGAGAACGGTTACTTGGGCCTGCTTCACGAGGTTCTGAACCTGATCCGCTAAGGGTTTGGCTTGGTCCTTCAAGTTCTGGAGATCCGCGCGGAGGTTGGCAAACCCTGGAGAGGCGATCATTTTGTCCAACATGGACATGTTCACCTGGACCTGAGCCTGTAGGTATTCGGCGGCGAGTTTGGCATACTCCTGCTGATACTTATCAGCTTTGACCTGCCCTTGGGCGTATTTCGCCTGGAGGTCCTGGATGGCCTGGGCCTTTGCCTGAAGAGCTGCGCGCTCGGCAGCCACCTGGGGCAAAAAGACGCGGGTGAAAAGGTTTTCCGCGTCCACGACCCCAATCTTAAGGCTCGAGCCCACTGGGTTTGCCGGCAAAGCCGCCACCTTCCCCTCCAAGCTTTGCACGCGAGCCTGCAAAGCCCCGAGGTCCTTGGCGAGCCCAGTGGTATCCGTACCTTTGGGTCCAAATAGCATTCCGCCCACGATCCCCCCCACGAAGCCCAGGACCAGGGATCCGAGGACACCGACCACCACAAGAATCGCGACCTTGCTGTTCATTTCTCCTCCTTAAGCGCTCAAAACATTGGGCTCATCCCGAACTCAAAGGCCGGAACCCAAGTGGGTTCACGGTCATTTGGCCAGGACGCGGAAAGCCGCACGAACATCCCGCCTAAGTTCACGGCCACCTCCACTCCCGGCGCAGCCTTCACGATCCCGCCTTGCAAATCCACGCCGAAATCGAAAAACGGGGCGAACCAAGCCCCTTGGGCGAGCTCCACCCTGAACTCCGTGTTCAAAAGGAACATCCTATCCGTTGTGATTTTCTTCGCCCCGCGCACGGAATCCACGCCGCCCAAGGAGAACCTGTATTCGGCAGGAAGATCCCAACCGAGCCTACCCAGGGCCCGCATGGCCAAAGCACAGCGGTAATCCCCAAGATCGAACGGCCAAAACCGGGAGATTTCGACGCGCGCGGCAAGGTATTCCACCCCCGGCGCAAATGTTCCCGCTTTCTCCAAGGAAATTTGGGCTCGCTGCCCAGCCCGCGGGAAAAACGGGTTATCCCGGTCATCGAAAACCGCCCCAACGCTCAGGGCATTTCGGGGCGGGAGAACCTC